>NZ_KV814378.1:280609-384217 GCF_001813895.1 Rothia sp. HMSC071C12 | reverse complement strand
TTGCGTTCACTGTATGGTTTTTGGATAACAATCCCGTAGGTTTGCGGTGATTATAGCGAGAGGGAAACGCCTGGTTCCATTCCGAACCCAGAAGCTAAGACTCTTCGCGCCGATGGTACTGCACTTTTGTGGGTGTGGGAGAGTAGGTCATCGCCGCTTTATTATTCAATAGCCCCGGCTTCGCCGGGGCTATTTTTGTTTGGGGAGGCCTAACCGCCTCCCCATTTGTCTTTAACATCCCATCAGTACGGGTGCACGGAAGGTGTTCTCTATACTAGAATGGTATGGCTTATGTTTAGGCATTAGCGGGTGCATCTAAGCACCCCTCATAGAGTTGATGCCTCAGGCAGCGGTTCGCCCGAATCGACTGCATACCCTACCCGCCCAAGAGCGGATACCTCCCAAGGAGATTCATGTCTGAGACCCCCCGTCACGAGTCTAACGGCTCCGGCCCCCGCCAGCACCGCAAGAACAGCGGAGGAAAGGACTTCCGCTCCAAGAAGGGCGGCAAGAACTTTGGCGGCAAGGGCGGTTTCAAGCGTAACGACCGCGGAGGCAAGAAGTTCGACGGTCGTCGCTCCGACTCCCGATCCAAGGCACCTCGCTCCAACGGCCCCGAGGCAGAAGCACCCCGCGAAGAAGTACGCAGCATTGGTGGCCGCGCAGGCTACCGCCCTGCAAAGCCCAAGGCACCGGAAATTGACGACGACATCACCGGTCGCGAGCTGGACGGTGCAACCTTCCGTCAGCTGCGTGCCCTGGAGCCCCGCAACGCTGAAACCGTTGCAAAGCACCTCGCCATGGCCGGTCGCTACCTCGACATCGACCCCGAGTTCGCGCTGGAACACGCGGTTGCTGCATCCCGAAGTGCAGGCCGTATTGCCGCAGTACGCGAAGCAGTCGGCGTCGCCGCATACGTTGCAGAAGACTTCGAACTGGCACTGCGCGAACTGCGCACCCACCGCCGTATTAGCGGCTCCGTAGACCACCTGGCACTGCTGGTGGACTGCGAACGTGCACTCGGCCGTCTGCCCAAGGCAATGGAAATGATTGCAGAATTCAAGAAGGAAGAACTGCCCGCCAACGTGCGCGTAGAGCTCGCCATCGTTGAATCCGGCATCCTCAGTGATCAGGGCAAGAAGTCTGAAGCTGTCGTAGCGCTGCAGATTCCTCAGCTGAACCCCAAGCGTGCCTTCGAGTACAGCCCCCGTCTGTTCAGCGCATACTCCGACGCGCTGGCTAACGCAGGCCGTAACCAGGAAGCAGAACGCTGGGCACGCCTCGCATTCATGGCAGAAGCAGCACTGGGCCAGGGCAACTTCGCAGAACCCGAAATCTTCGACATGTTCGGTGAAGCAGGCCTCTTCGAACAGGAAGAGAAGTCCGTAGAACTCACTGAAACCGCAGAAGACGCTGAAGGGACCGCGGAAGCTTCCGCAGAAGAGGAAGTAGCTGAGGACGAGAAGACCGAAGCGCCCAAGACTGAAGAAGCAGAAGAAACCTCCGCAGAATAAGACTGCAGAGAATCTAAGAATTCTAAATACGTGACCTAAGTGTCAGCGTGAAACCGCTGGACGCCACACCCAAGCAGGGGAGAGCGTCCAGCGGTTTTCTATATAATCGCCCGAAGGCACCAACGCTAGAGTGTCTAACAGGTACGATTAATAGCGACAACCGCCAGAGCCCCCGAGAGGAACACTCTATGACCACGAACGTACTCCTATCCCGCTACGATGCCCTCCTCTCCGATCTGGACGGCGTGGTCTACGCGGGTCCCTTCGCCATCGAAGGCGCACCCGAAGCGCTCAACCGTGCCGAAGAAGAACTCAATGTACCGGTCATCTTCGTCACCAACAACGCATCGCGCTCCGTAGAATCCGTAGCAGAGCACCTGCGAGAACTGGGTGTGCACACCCGAGCAGAACGAGTCGTCAGCTCCGCACAGGCAGGCGCCGCACTGCTCGCACAGCACGTACCCGCAGGCTCCAAGGTACTCATCACCGGTACCGAAGCACTCGCCGACTGCGTTCGTGCGGTAGGCCTCGAAACCGTACGCAAGGAAGAAGAAGGCCCCGTAGCCGTCATCCAGGGTTTCGACCCCAAGATCGGCTGGGAAGACCTGGCGGAAGCCGCCTACACCCTCGCAAACCCCGACATCCTCTGGATTGCCACCAACACCGACCAGAGCATCCCCAAGGAACGAGGCCAGGCACCCGGCAACGGAACCCTCGTAGCAGCCGTAGCAAGCGCAACCCGCCGCACCCCGCTCGTCGCGGGCAAGCCCGAAGCGCCCATCTTCCACACCGCAGCGCAGGCAGTAAACTCCAGCCGCCCCGTCATTGTGGGTGACCGCCTGGACACCGACATTCTCGGCGCCAACAACGCAAAGATGGACGGTGCCCTCGTCCTCACCGGCGTACAGACCTACCAGGACGTCATCGAGGCCGTGCCGAACCAGCGTCCGACCTATATTCTGCGCACCCTCGAGGACTTCTTCGCACCCTACCCCGAAATTGAGGTGCTCTACGAAGGCTATGAAGTCACCGCAACCGGCCCCACCTGGCAGGCCCGAGTTCGCGGTGAAAACCTGAGCCTGACCGGCCCCGAGGTTGAAGACACCGAAGCATTTGCGGGCAGCGAGAGCGAAGCCGAAGCATGGCGTGTAGCCTGCGCGGCATGGTGGGCGGCAAACCCCGAACAGGGCGCACGCCCCAACATCCAGGGGATCCCCGGTGCCTAAAGAACCGGAGACTAATAGCACGGCAGAGGAAACCGCTGAGCTTGATGCAGAATTCGAGCGCCAACTCGCGGCGACCCTCGCCATGGATCCCGTAGAGCGCGTCAAGCGCCTCGAAACGATGAGTGAGCAGCTGGAGAAAGACCTCGAAAACCTCTCCTAGTTCGCGGCGGTGTCACCTCAGAACAGCAATGCTCTGAGGTGACACTAGATAACCCGTCACCAGACGATGACATCACCAGACGACGACAGAAAGAAGACAAGGACACCGTGCGCCTCGATAAATACCTGGTCGAAGCCGGATTCGTGAGTTCCCGAACCCTCGCCGCAAAACTCATCGCGGCAAGGGACGTGCAAGTCAACGGCAAGGTTGCGCGCAAAGCGTCCATGCTCGTGGGCCCGGAGGATACCCTCTACGTGCGCCAGAGCGAGCTGACCGAATACGTCAGCCGCGCAGGCCACAAGCTCGCCGGTGCCCTCGACGCGTTCCCCGAAATCGAGGTAGAAGGCAAGCGTTGCCTGGACGCGGGAGCATCCACCGGGGGCTTTACCGACGTGCTGCTTCGTCGAGGAGCCGCCCACGTAGCCGCCGTTGACGTCGGACACGGGCAGCTCGTGGACACGCTACGCGAAGAACCGCGAGTCGGCGTGTACGAAGGACTCAACGTTCGCTACATGAAGCCCGAAGACATTGGTGGGCAGGTCGAACTGACGGTTTCTGACCTCTCGTTCATCTCGCTGACCCTGGTTATGGAGGCGCTAGCGAACGCCACCGAAACCGGCGGCGACCTGGTGCTCATGGTCAAGCCGCAGTTCGAGGTCGGCAAGCACCGCATCGGACGTGGGGGAGTGGTGCACGAAGAATCCGCCCGCCGTGAAGCAGTAGAAAAAGTTCAGGCATCTGCGGTCAGCCACGGATTGCGTGTGATGGGTATGGAACCCAGCCCGCTCCCCGGACAGGACGGCAACGTAGAGTACTTCCTATGGTGCAAAAAATAAAGGGTCTTCGGAATATATAGTGGAATTACTTTCTTAATAGTTTAAAAACAACTGGTGTTTAAATCGGATTTTCTGGTGGGATGTTAGGATAATCAATAGTATTATATAAAAGTATCAATCACATACGAGTGATACTTTGGGAAAAAAATAAAATAGTCCAATTTACTTGACCGTGTACTATGGTACATGGTTTATAATATTCAGGGGGTGAAATAAGATGATTTATCGCATTAGTGAGTTTGCAGATAAATGTGGAGTTAATAAAGAAACGATCAGATATTACGAGCGAAAAAATTTATTACAAGAACCTCACCGAACGGAAGCTGGTTATCGGATATATTCATATGATGACGTTAAGCGTGTTGGGTTTATTAAACGAATACAGGAACTTGGTTTCTCTTTAAGCGAGATTTATAAATTACTTGGTGTTGTAGATAAAGATGAAGTTCGTTGTCAAGATATGTTCGAATTTGTTTCTAAAAAACAAAAGGAAGTGCAAAAACAAATAGAGGATTTAAAACGAATTGAAACTATGTTATAATAGAAACATTAACAAACGAAAGGAGCTTTTTTATGAATAAATTTAAGGTAAACATTTCAGGAATGACTTGTACGGGTTGTGAAAAACACGTAGAATCAGCACTTGAAAAGATAGGTGCTAAAAATATTGAGTCTAGTTATCGTCGTGGTGAAGCAGTATTTGAACTGCCCGATGATATTGAGGTTGAAAGTGCAATAAAGGCGATTGATGAAGCAAATTACCAAGCCGGAGAAATTGAAGAAGTATCATCACTAGAAAACGTGGCGTTAATTAATGAAGGCAATTATGACCTTCTTATTATTGGTTCTGGTGCTGCTGCCTTTTCTTCGGCAATTAAAGCTATAGAATACGGTGCAAAAGTTGGAATGATTGAGCGTGGAACGGTTGGGGGAACCTGTGTGAATATTGGCTGTGTTCCGTCAAAAACTCTTCTTAGGGCAGGGGAAATCAATCATTTATCAAAAGACAATCCGTTTATAGGTTTACAAACATCCGCTGGAGAAGTGGATTTAGCTAGTTTAATCACGCAAAAGGATAAATTGGTGAGCGAACTTCGGAATCAAAAATATATGGATTTAATTGATGAATATAATTTTGATTTAATTAAAGGTGAAGCAAAATTCGTTGATGCTAGTACGGTTGAGGTCAATGGGACAAAGTTATCTGCAAAACGCTTTTTAATTGCAACAGGTGCATCGCCTTCGTTGCCCCAAATTTCAGGACTTGAAAAAATGGACTATTTAACTAGTACAACACTTCTTGAGTTAAAGAAAATACCAAAACGATTAACTGTAATTGGTTCAGGATACATTGGAATGGAGCTTGGACAACTATTTCATCATTTAGGTTCAGAAATAACGCTTATGCAAAGAAGTGAGCGACTTTTAAAGGAGTATGATCCTGAGATTTCAGAGTCAGTTGAAAAAGCGTTAATTGAACAGGGTATAAACCTTGTCAAAGGGGCAACTTTTGAGCGTGTTGAACAAAGTGGAGAGATAAAAAGGGTTTACGTAACAGTAAATGGCAGTAGAGAAGTCATTGAATCAGATCAGTTACTTGTTGCCACTGGAAGAAAACCAAATACGGATTCTTTAAATTTAAGTGCAGCAGGTGTTGAAACTGGAAAAAATAATGAAATCCTGATCAATGATTTTGGTCAAACAAGTAATGAAAAGATTTATGCAGCAGGAGATGTGACTTTAGGACCACAATTTGTATATGTAGCAGCCTATGAAGGTGGAATTATTACTGATAATGCTATTGGTGGATTAAACAAAAAAATAGATTTATCGGTAGTTCCTGCTGTTACGTTTACGAATCCGACGGTTGCAACGGTTGGTTTAACAGAAGAACAAGCAAAAGAGAAAGGGTATGATGTGAAGACATCTGTATTACCTTTAGATGCTGTTCCAAGAGCAATTGTAAACCGTGAAACAACCGGTGTATTTAAACTAGTAGCAGATGCAGAAACACTAAAAGTATTAGGGGTTCATATTGTATCTGAAAATGCAGGAGATGTCATCTATGCAGCATCATTAGCTGTTAAATTTGGCTTAACGATAGAAGATTTAACAGAAACCCTAGCACCATATTTAACAATGGCTGAAGGGCTAAAATTAGTTGCACTTACGTTCGATAAAGATATTTCGAAATTATCTTGTTGTGCAGGCTAAGGGAACTTTTTTACAACTCCCTATTCAACGGTGTCGAAAGTAAATATAGTGCCGAAAATAAATAGTGCTAAGGCAGTCTGAGAGAAACCGCTCGGTAACGCAGGACGCGTTGAGGGCGGGGCTTTCTCAGGCTGCCGCGCTATTCGCAGGTATTTTTACAGGTATTTTAGAGATACCCCAGCTGTACATTATTCGAAATAATTTTCTAAAAATATAGCTATTTAGAAAATCTTCGAGAACATATTCGGTATGATAGGTGTAGATACACCATCTCAACACCCGATGGGAGAGAGTCGTTATGGCAGAACACGAAGGCCACGCACCGCAGGAAGCAACCGCGCAGGTAGCTACCGCAGGTGCGCGTCATGGTTCCGAAGACTCGGTGGAACAACGTCACCGTAAGATTCTCGTCTTCGCCCACGTGGGGCGCAAAGAAGCACGAGATGCCGCCCGACAGGCATGCACCCAGCTCTACGAAGCGGGACTCGCACCCGTCATGACTCGCTCCGATCTGGAGACCCTGAGTGAAAACTGGGACGAGCCCGTCCCCGTGCAGGTCGTCCACGAATCCGTGGCGCTCATCGATATTGAACTCGGCGTGGTGCTCGGTGGTGACGGTTCGATTCTTCGCGCCGCAGAAATGGTGCGCCGAACCAGTGTTCCGCTCATCGGTGTGAACCTGGGGCACGTCGGCTTCCTCGCCGAATCCGAAGAGAGCGACCTGACCGAAACCGTTCGCTGCATCGTCAACAACGAATACACCGTTGAAGAACGCATGGCAATCGACGTGGAAGTCTGGAACGACGGCAAGCGCGTGCACAGCGACTGGGCGCTGAACGAAGCCAGCGTCGAAAAGGGCAACCGCGAAAAAATGATTGAAGTCATTATCGAGGTGGACTGCCGCCCGCTCAGCAGCTTCGGATGCGACGGCGTGGTCATGGGAACCCCCACCGGCTCGACCGCCTACGCTTTCTCCGGCGGCGGCCCGGTCGTCTGGCCCGAAGTTGAAGCAATTCTCATGGTGCCCCTCTCGGCTCACGCGCTCTTCGCACGCCCGCTGGTAGCAGCGCCGACCTCCACTCTGGCGGTAGAAATGATGCCCGGAAACGGCGCTTCCGGCGTGCTCTGGTGCGATGGCCGCCGAACCGTAGAGCTGGACCCCGGCTCCCGTATTGAGGTGAGACGCTCCGAAAAGTCGGTGCTGCTCGCCCGTATCCACCCGGCTCCCTTCTCAGAGCGACTGGTGCGTAAATTTGAGCTTCCGATCCGTGGCTGGCGTGGCCCGCAGGACACCGAGAAGCACTAAAGAAAAGGAATGAACGTTCGTGATTGAGGAAATCCATATTCGAGACCTCGGCGTCATCACCGATGCGAGGCTCCCCCTCGAACCCGGATTCTCCGTGCTGACCGGTGAAACCGGCGCAGGTAAAACCATGGTCGTCACCGCCCTCGGCATGCTCCTGGGCGCCCGATCCGACGCCTCCAGCGTGCGCAACGGTGCCAAGAGCGCCCTCGCCGAAGCCGTGATTCGCCTGCCCCACGGGCACCGCGCCCTCGAGCTTGCCGAAGAAGCCGGCGGCACCGCCGAAGACATCGACGAACAGACCTCCGAGCTGCTTCTGGCACGCACCGTCAACGCCTCGGGACGCTCCCGCGCCCACGTCGGCGGTTGCTCTGCACCCATCGGAACCCTGTCTCAGATTGGTCAGACTCTTGTTGCAGTCCACGGCCAGTCCGATCAGCTGCGCCTCAAATCAGCGGCAGAGCAGCGCCAGTCCCTCGACCTGTACGCCGGCGAAGAGCTCTCCAACCTGCTGGAGAAGTATCGCGAAAACTACGAGCGATACCGCGCCGCCGCCGCAGAGCTGAAGGAAGTACGCGAAAACTCGCGCGCACGAGCCCTCGAAGCGCAGACCCTGCAGGGCGCCCTCGAAGAAATCAGCGCCGTCAACCCTCAGGCCGGGGAAGAAGAAGAGCTCAAATCCGAAATGGTGAAGCTCATGAACGTTGAAGCGCTACGCATTGCCTCGGCAACCGCCTCCGCAGCGCTCAGCGGTAGCGAATACTCCACAGGCGACGAGCAGAGCGTCATGAGCCTGCTCGATGCAAGCCGCTCCGCGCTACAGGCGCAGGCAGACGCTGACGAAGAGCTTGCTTCTCTCGCCGCGCGCGTCAACGAACTGTTGATTCTTGCCACCGATATCTCCTCGGATCTGTCCTCCTACATGGCCTCCCTGGATGTTGAAGGCCCCGAACGTCTGGCGCAGGTGCAGACTCGCCGCGCCCAGCTGGCGACTCTCACCCGCAAGTACGGTGCCGATATTGCCGAGGTTCTCGAATGGGCCGAAGAATCCCGCGCACGCCTCGAGACCCTGGTGGATGATCCGCAGCGACAGGAAACCCTCGAAACCGAGCTGGTACAGCTACGCAAGGTGCTTGGCGCCCAGGCAGAAGAGCTGACCGCCCTGCGCCGTGCTGCCGCGCAGAAACTGGCGGATGCCGTCAGCGAAGAGCTCACTGCTCTTGCCATGCCGAACGCCTCCCTGGTCGTGGAGGTTGCCGAAGCTGAAAAGTTCTCGGTACACGGCCGAGACACCGTGACCTTCATGCTGGCGCCGCACCGAACCGCCGTGCCGCGCCCGCTCGGTAAGGGCGCCTCCGGCGGTGAGCTCTCCCGCGTGATGCTCGCTCTGGAGGTAGTGCTTGCCGAAGTGGACCCCGTACCCACCTTCATCTTCGACGAGGTGGACTCCGGCGTGGGCGGTAAGGCCGCTATCGAAATCGGTCGCCGCCTCGCTATGCTCGCTCGACACGTGCAGGTTCTGGTGGTCACCCACCTGCCGCAGGTTGCCGCCTTCGCGGACCAGCACATCCTCGTGCTGAAAAATGATGACGCGTCCCTCTCAAAGGTCAAGGTACTTTCCGAAGAGGAACGAGTGGTGGAACTGGCGCGAATGCTCTCCGGACACGATCAATCAGAATCGGCACGAGAGCACGCCCGAGAGCTGTTGGCAGCCGGTCGAGAAGTGCCGCAGGGGCGCTGAAACTGACGGCAAACCTGCCGGGAAAAGCATTGGGAAAGTGCTGGCAAACGCGCCGAAAGATGGCATCTTTCGCACTAAAGACCATCAAAGGGGGCTGAAGCGCGCGAGTGTGCCCCGGAAAGTTGTCAGTACAGCCCATGCTGGTGACCAATAGCGGCGCATGGAGCTCAGAGGATGTGAGATACTCTGTGAATGCTCCTACACCTGCTTCTACACGGCGCGGCGGGAATAATAAATCTCCAGCTCCGTTTACAGTGGTGATAAGGACAAATAGGGGAGGGAAAACCGCCGGAGAGAATCCTCTCACGGCAAAACCCTCTGCTTGGATAGCAGACAAGAAAATGGTAGGCTTAAATTCCGTGGTGAATGAAAAAAATAACGCTCTGAACGCGTCCTCTAACGACAAGGTAACCCGCCAGATTTTCGTAACCGGCGGCGTTGCATCTTCTCTCGGTAAGGGCCTGTCGGCCTCTTCCCTCGGTCAGCTTCTTCGCGCACGTGGCCTCTCTGTGACCATGCAGAAGTTCGACCCCTACCTGAACGTCGACCCCGGTACGATGAACCCCTTCCAGCACGGTGAAGTCTTTGTCACCGACGACGGTGCTGAAACCGACCTCGACATCGGACACTACGAGCGCTTCCTGGACGAAAACCTCGACCAGTCCGCTAACGTGACCACCGGCCAGGTCTACTCCTCCGTCATCGCAAAGGAACGCCGCGGCGAATACCTCGGCGATACCGTCCAGGTCATCCCTCACATTACCGACGAAATCAAGGCCCGCATGCGTCACGCAGCGGAAATTGACAACGCACCCGACATCATCATCACCGAAATCGGTGGTACCGTCGGCGATATCGAGTCCCTGCCCTTCATGGAAGCAGCACGCCAGGTACGCCGCGATGTTGGCCGCAAGAACGTCTTCTTCCTGCACGTCTCCCTGGTGCCCTTCATCGGCCCCTCCGGCGAGCTCAAGACCAAGCCGACCCAGCACTCCGTCGCAGCACTGCGCGGCCTGGGCATCCAGCCTGACGGTCTGATCCTGCGCTGTGAGCGTGAGGTCCCCGTATCGCACCGCACCAAGATTGGTAACGCATGCGACGTGGACAGCGACGCAGTCATCTCCTGCGCCGACGCACCCAGCATCTACGACATCCCCAAGACCCTGCACAGCCAGAAGCTCGACGACTACATCCTCGACTACTTCGGCATTGAGGCTCCCGCACCGGACTTCACCCAGTGGGACCGCCTGCTCGACGCAGTGCACCGCCCCGCAGCAGAGGTCAACGTTGGCCTGGTCGGTAAGTACATCGACCTGCCCGACGCATACCTGTCCGTCTCCGAGGCTCTGCGCGCCGGCGGCTTCGCAAACAACGTGAAGGTCAACATCAAGTGGGTTGCAGCCGACCTGTGCGCAACCGACGAAGATGCAGACCACCAGCTGCGCAACATGGACGCAATCCTCGTGCCCGGCGGCTTCGGCATCCGCGGCCTGGACGGCAAGATCGGTGCCCTCAAGTACGCACGCGAGCACAAGCTCCCGACCCTGGGCATCTGCCTCGGCCTGCAGTCCATGGTCATCGAGTACGCACGCAACGTACTGGGTCTGACCGAAGCATCCTCCACCGAGTTCGATCCGGAAACCTCCGTACCGGTTATCGCAACCATCGAAGAGCAGAAGCAGTTCGTCGAAGGTGCAGGCGACCTGGGCGGCACCATGCGCCTGGGCCTGTACGAGGCAAACCTTGTTCCCGGCTCTCAGGTTGCTAAGGCATACGGCGCAACCGAGGTTGCAGAGCGTCACCGCCACCGCTACGAGGTGAACAACGAGTACCGCGAGCAGCTTGAAGAAGCAGGCCTGCGTATCTCCGGTACCTCCCCGGACTCCTCGCTGGTCGAGTACGTGGAACTGCCCGCAGAGGCACACCCCTACTACGTGGCAACTCAGGCACACCCCGAGTACCGCTCGCGTCCGACCCGCCCGCACCCGCTCTTCTCCGGCCTGATTAAGGCTGCTCTGGAGCGCCGCAGCGCCTAACATCTAGGCACAAACGTTCAGCATCCCGCTCACCCCGCGCAGGGGAGAGGGGGATGCTTTCGTTTAAACCTGAACATGCCTTATTCTATGCCCGTACCTGACGCGCCAAACGTAGCGGGGCTAAGAAGCCGCCTACAATGAAAGAATGAGCAACAACCAGCAGATTATTGATGCACCCTCCGAACGCACCATCCGCACCCGCACCGTGAAGTACAGCGGCTACGTGATCGAAACGACCGTTGAAGAGTACGAACTTAACGAAAACACCGTGCTGACCCGCGACGTCGTGGAAATGCCCGGCGCCGTCGCCGTGGCGGTCCTCAACGACAACAACGAACTGCTGATGCTAAACCAGTACCGCCACCCGGTGCGCATGAACCTCTGGGAAGTACCCGCCGGACTGCTCGACATCGACGGTGAAGACCCCCTGGTCGCCGCGCAGCGCGAACTTGCCGAAGAGGCAGACCTGCAGGCAGAAACCTGGAACGCACTGACCGACTACTTCAGCAGCCCCGGCGCAACCAGCGAAGCAGGCCGCGTCTACCTGGCGCGTAACCTCTCGGAACTGCCCGCCGAAGAACGTAGCGAGCGTACCGAAGAAGAAGCTGAAATGACCTACCGCTGGGTGCCCCTCGCCGAGGCGGTACAGCTGGTACTGGGCGGAAAGGTTCATAACGCGCTCGCTATCCAGGCGGTACTCGCCACCTACGCGGCTGCGCAGAACAACTTTGAAGGCCTGCGCCCCGCCGAGGGTGGCTGGGAGTTCCACCCCTACATGGGACAGCGCCGCGAAAAGCCGGAGAACTTCCGCAACCACTAAGAACGGAACAGGGGGGGCGGGGGAGTAGCCTCGCCTACGGCAAACCCAAACGTCAAGAGGCCCAAATATCAACAGAACCGGCAGAGGAGATAGCGTGAAGCAGGCTAAAAGCACGGTGAGCAAGACATCCCGCGGCGCGGGTCTGCTCGGCGTGCCCTCTTCTGCCGGTTCCTCCGCGCTGGGTTCTTCTGCTCTGGATTCTTCTAGCCTGGGTGCTTCCCACCAGGAGGCACAGACCCCGCTCCAGAAAGCCGTTGACCAGTACCTCATCCACCTGCGCGTGGAACGAGGAAGCAGCGAACACACCATTGCCTCCTACGCGCGCGATTTGCGACGATACAGCACCTACATGGCGACCCTCGGCGTCATCGACCCCGAACGCATCACCACCGCGCAGGTGCGTTCCTTTATGCGGGAACTCGCCGCCCCCACCGTGCCCCTTGCCGGATTCGACGCGGGGGAGAAGAACAACCAGAACGCGCAGGAATCTCAGGAAGCGCAGGAAGAAGCCGCAGAATCGCTGGCACTGATGATCGCCTCCGAATCGGGGCGAGGGACTGGAAACGGGCGCGCTGGAAAAGGTCGTGCTGGGAAAGGTCATACCGGGCAACCGGAGAAAGCTGGGGCGCCAGAAAAAGAAACGCCAACCGCTGAAGGGGCACCGAACCTGCCCCTGCCGCTGGGCCCGAACTCCATCGCCCGCACCATGGCGGCAGTCCGCGGAGCACACGCCTTCTGGGTCTCCGCGCTCATCGTGCCCACCGACCCGGCGGCACCGGTCACCCCGCCAAAGAACGTTAAACGCCTACCCAAAGCAGTCAGCGTAGAAGACATCCAGCGGCTACTCGCCGTACCCGACCGCGAAACCGCCACCGGGCTACGCAATCGAGCCATCCTCGAATTCCTCTACGCCACCGGCGCGCGCGTGAGCGAAATGCTCAACGCCGATATTGACGACGTGCACTTCGAAGGAACCCTCACCGATGAAGACGGCAACCAGATCACTTTGCCCGGCTACGTTCGACTCTTCGGTAAGGGAAACAAAGAACGGCTCGTACCCATCGGAAGCTACGCCCAAAAAGCAATCCAAGACTACCTGGTGCGTGCCCGCCCCTCCCTCGTAGCGCACGGTAAAGGCACCGCCGCGCTCTTCGTCAACGGACGAGGCGGCAGACTCGGACGCCAAGGCGCCTGGCTTATCCTCAAAGAAGCCGCCGAAGCCGCCGGGCTCAGCTCTGACTTCTCGCCGCACTCCATGCGCCATAGCTTCGCAACGCACCTGCTGCAGGGCGGTGCCGATATTCGCGTGGTGCAAGAACTGCTCGGGCACGCCTCCATTGCCACCACTCAGGTGTACACCAAGGTCACGCCCGAGGGGCTCATGGAGGTGTACCGCATGGCGCATCCGCGTGCTCACGAACGGGGATAAAACCCCGTCAATCCGCGGAACAGCCGCTCTTGAGGTAACCTTATAGACAACGCTTAAACTTTAAAACTTCGAATTCATTGATGAAGGTGAACCATTGACTGAAGCTCAGGCTCAAGAACTCGGCCCCACCGGTCGACCCCTGCGCGTATACCCCGACCCGGCTCCGCTGAGCAGCCACGGTCCCGCCCGCATTATCTCTATGGTGAATCAGAAGGGCGGCGTGGGTAAGACCACCTCCACCATTAACCTGGGCGCGGCACTGGCAGAATGCGGCCGTAAGGTGCTGTTGGTCGACTTCGACCCGCAGGGTGCTCTCTCCGCCGGTTTCGGTGCGAACCCGCACGAACTGGACCTGACCGTCTACAACGTCATGATGGACCGCAAGGTCGACATTAAGGACGTCATCCTGCCCACCGGCGTGGAGAACATCGACCTGCTGCCCGCCAACATTGACCTCTCCGCAGCTGAAGTTCAGCTGGTCAACGAAGTGGCTCGCGAGCAGGTTCTCGCCTCGGCACTGCGCAAGGTCCGCGACGAATACGACGTCATCCTCATCGACTGCCAGCCCTCCCTGGGCCTGCTGACC
The DNA here is from genome assembly GCF_001813895.1 of Rothia sp. HMSC071C12. NCBI lineage: Bacteria > Bacillati > Actinomycetota > Actinomycetes > Micrococcales > Micrococcaceae > Rothia > Rothia sp. HMSC071C12. The sequence continues at coordinate 370,352 of NZ_KV814378.1, read as the reverse complement.
GTCAACGCACTGACCGCCTCCGAAGGTGTCATTATTCCGCTGATTTGTGAGTTCTTCGCGCTGCGCGCCGTCGCACTGCTGGTCGACTCCATCGAGAAGGTTCAGGACCGCCTGAACCCCGACCTCGAAATCTCCGGCGTACTCGCCACCATGTTCGACGCGCGCACCATCCACTCCAAGGAAGTTCTGGCACGCATCGTGGACGCATTCGGCGACAAGGTCTTCGACACCGTCATCAAGCGCACCGTGAAGTTCCCGGACGCGTCGGTGTCCGCTGAGCCGATTCTCAGCTACGCCTCCAGCCACCCCGGTGCGGAAGCATACCGCCAGGTGGCGCGCGAACTGATCTACAAGGGCGGCGCACGCTAAAGCCCCCACACCTATACGCCCTCTGCTGAGGTGACTATCACCCTTGAGTCACACCGGCAGAGGGCGTATAATTGTGTGGATTCTAAAGACCCCGCACGTTGCTTACGCCGAAAAATAGGCGAAGTGAAAGCCGCATCTGAGACGGCACCAACACAGCCGGGGAGAATAAACCTAAGGAGAATAGGTCGTTTATGACCACGAACGTCGCTGCCGTGAGGGTACCGACACCGAACGCAGACACCGCCGCGAATGCCCGGACTGAGGGTCGCGGCCTGCAGAACCCGGAACGCGGTTTCACCCTCACCCTCAGTAATTTTGAGGGTCCCTTTGATCTTCTACTGACCCTGATTTCGCGCCGCAAACTCGACATTACCGAGGTGGCGCTCGCAGAGGTCACCGACGAGTTCCTCGCATACCTGCACGCCCTCTACGCTGAAGGCACCGAACGTGCACTCGACGAAGCCAGCGAATTTCTGGTCACCGCCGCAACCCTGCTGGAACTCAAAACCGCACGCCTGCTCCCGCAGCATCGTGAACCCCTCGAAGAGGACGTTGCACTGCTGGAGGCACGCGACCTGCTCTTCGCCCGTCTGCTGCAATACCGCGCGTACCGTGAAGTTGCCGATATTTTTGCTGAACGCTGGGCGCAAGAATCACAGCGTTTTCCCCGTGCGGTAGCCCTCGAAGAACGATTCGCCCAGGCGCTTCCCGAGCTGGTTTTCACCGGAGGCGCTGAAGAGTTCGCCCGCATCGCCGCAGCAGCACTGAGCCGAACCCCCAAAGAACCCGAACCGGAACCCGAAGAAATCGTTGAAGAACTCAACGAGCACCTGCACGTTCCGCTCACCACCATCGCGGCTGAAGAACACTACATTCTGCACAGCCTGCTCGATACCGCGGCGCGGGAACTGAGCTTCGCCGAACTGGTTCAAGGATCCGGCGAACTAGAAATCGCGGTGGTTCGTTTTCTCGCCCTGCTCGAGCTCTACAAAGAAGGCGCCCTGCACGTGGAACAGGACGCACCACTCGGAGCCATTCGGGTACGTGCGAGCGCGAGCGCCGCACAGTTCGTGATCCGCGAAGAAACTGCAGACACCGCAGGCACTCAGGATGCGCACGAAATCAGTGAAGCACTTGAGTCATCCGAAGCGAACGAATCTGAAGCTAACACGGAACCGGTAAAGGAGGATTATGAGTAATCACGGCTCACGCTTTGACCGTGAATTCACCCCCGACGACCTTGCCATCGTGAACATGGGCTACTGGGATCCGAACGCAGACGAGGATTCGGAACAGACAGACTCGGTGCCGGTAGAGGCGGAAATCTCAAAGCCTGCTGAGGCGGACGCTGAGCCGGCTGAGTACGAGGTAGCGGCAGCTCCTCTGGATGAGGTGACCGAAGACGCTGAGGTTACCGAAGAAGCTGAGGAGGCTGAAGCCACTGAACCGGTAGAGGACTCCGATGGTTCCGACATTTCCGACAGCTCTGGGGAATCGCAGGAAACTGCATCCCGCGAGTCGAAGGAATCGGTAACGAAACCGGTAGCGAAATCGGCAAAGATTCCGGCGGGAGGCCCCTCCACCGCACCCAGTGTGGCGGTCGATGCCGAAGCCGAATTCTCCAAGGTCGAGGCAATCCCCGGCGGCGTCAAAAGCGCCATCGAAGCAATCCTAGCCGTTGCCGAAGCGCCCGTGAGCGTGCGTGAACTCTCCGCCGCGCTCATCGTCAGTGAACGAGCTGTTGAGCACTCGCTCGACCAGCTGTACCGCGAGTACAACGGCGAAGAAAGCGGCTACGGAGAAGACGAAAACCGGGTGGCGCCCGAACCGCGCGGATTCCAGCTACGGAACATCGCAGGAGGCTGGAAGCTCTACGCCCGCGACGACTTCGCCCCCTGGGTGGCACGCTTCGTGACCCGCTCCAAGAGCGCGACCCTCAGCAAACCCGCCTACGAGACGCTCGCCGTGATTGCTTACCGGCAGCCGGTGACCAGGGCGAGGGTAGCCTCCATTCGAGGCGTGAACGCGGACGCGGCAATCCGTCAGCTGCTCCAACGGCAGCTGATTCGTGAGGCGGGTCGAGAAGCCGGAAGTGGCGCGACCCTCTACGAAACCACGGAGCTGCTGCTGGCGAAGCTCGGGTTGAACTCCCTGGAGGAGCTACCGGCGCTCGCGCCCTTCCTGCCCGATGACACGGAAGCCGCAGTGCTTGCCGAGGGCAACGACTAAGACAACGAATCAATAAGACGAACGAACGTTCTGGAAAAGCCTGAAACGTTCGCACTATACGACAGAAAAGAGAAGAACACCATGGCATATGGAAACTCCTCCCGCGGCGGCCGCTCTGCATCCGGTCGCCCCCAGAACTCCCGCGGTGGCCGTCCCGGCGCTGCTCGTCCCGGTCAGGGCGGTAAGCCCGGCGCTAAGGGCGCATCCGCACGCGGCGGTCGCCCCGGCGCACCGAAGAGTGGCGCAGGCAAGGGCGGCGCAAAGGGCTTCGGCGAGAAGAAGTTCGGTGACAAGAAGTTTGGCGAGAAGAAGTTCGGCGCAGGCCGCGCAGGTCGAGGCCGCGGCACCGAACTGCCCAAGCGCGAACGCCGCGCACCGGGCCGCCCCTACCGCTCCGGCGAAGCCTTCGCAAACGAGCGCGGTGAATACCGCGTCAGCAACTACGCTGGTCCGCACCGCCCCCGCCGCCCCCGCAACGCCCCGGTAGACCACTACGAGTTCTACGACCACGACGGCGTGCGCCTGCAGAAGCTGCTGGCTCAGGCCGGTGTGGCATCCCGCCGCGTCTGCGAAGAAATGATTACCGAAGGCCGCGTCACCGTCAACGGTGAAGTCGTGACCGAGCTGGGTGTGCGCGTGGACTCCTCCAAGGTGACCGTGCAGGTGGACGGCATGACCGTTCAGACCAACGACAAGCTCGTCTACATGGCATTCAACAAGCCCGCCGGCGTGGTCTCCACCATGGAAGACCCCGAAGGTCGCCCCTGCATCTCCGACTTCCTGCGTTCCTCCATGAGTGAGCGCGTGTTCCACGTGGGCCGCCTGGACGTCGAAACCGAGGGTTTGCTGCTGCTGACCAACGATGGGGAACTGGCGAACCGCCTCACCCACCCCTCCTACGAGGTGCCCAAGACCTACCTGGTGCAGGTTCCCGGCCCGATGGAGCCCGGCGTCGGCGCAGCCATGAAGAAGGGCATTCGCCTGGAAGACGGCGTGACCCGCGTTGACGAGTTCAAGCTGGTGGACTCCACCCCCGGCCACGTGCTCGTTGAGGTGACCATCCACTCCGGTAAGAACCGCATCGTGCGCCGTCTCTTCGACGCTGTCGGCTACCCGGTTGAGCGCCTGGTCCGCGTTGAGATGGGCCCGATCCGTATCGGTTCGCAGAAGCAGGGTACCGTCCGTAACCTCTCCAAGGTTGAGATCGGTCACCTGCTCGCTTCGGTGGACATGTAATAACGCTAAGGAGTTGTCATGAGCTCGCCCGCTGAGCTTTCCGCATCTGAGCTGCCCATGGACTCAACGCTGACCGGGCCGGTGCTCATTATCGGCTCGGGTCTGCTGGGTGCCTCTATTGGTTTGGGGTTGCGTGCGGCAGGATGCGAGGACGTGTACGTCCAAGATATTTCACCCACCGCCGAGGCTGTGGCGCAGGATATCGGTGCCGGTACAAGTTTCTCCACTCTGTCGGAGGAGGAGCGCACCGCCTTCGCCCCGCAGCTGGTGGTGGTGGCTGCGCCTCCGGATAGTGCCGGTGCCGTGTGCGCTCGCGCGTTGAACACCTATGCGCCTCGACCGGAGGCGGGCTACCCCGGCGCCGTGGTGACGGATGTTGCCTCGGTGAAGGTGCAGCCGCTGGCTGATGTGCTTGCCTCGGGTGCGGATGCGTCCCGTTACGTGGGTTCGCATCCGATGGCTGGACGTGAGAAGTCTGGCCCGGTGGCTGCTCGCGGTGAGCTGTTCCAGGCGCGTCCGTGGATCATCTGCGAGCACAATTCGGTTCGCCCCGAGTGTGTGCGTCTGGTGCGTTCTGTGGCGGTGGAGCTGGGCGCGATTGTGACTTCTCTGGGCGTTGAGGAGCATGATCAGACGGTTGCCCTGATTTCTCATGTGCCGCAGGCGATGAGCTCGCTGTTGGCTTCGCGTCTGCAGGACACTCCGCTGTATGCGCTGTCCCTGGCGGGTCAGGGTTTGCGCGATACGGTGCGTATCGCGGCTTCAGACCCGACGCTGTGGGTGCAGATTTTTGCGGCGAACGCTGACCCGATTGTGCAGACTCTCTACGGTGTGCGTGATGACCTGAACCGCCTCATCGCGACGCTGGAGAACCCGACGGCTTCCGGCGCTCGCCTGGATTTGGCGCAGCTGATGAGCGAAGGCAACGCGGGCGTGAGCCGTATTCCGGGTAAGCACGGTACTGCCCCCGCCGCGTTCGCAAAGATGACGGTGCTGGTGGACGACACCCCCGGCACGCTGGCTCGTTTGCTTGCCGAGATTGGTGAGTTGGGTGCGAACCTTGAGGATTTGCGTCTGGAGCACTCGACGGGTGCCCCGGTGGGTATGGCTGAAATCTCGGTCAATCCGTCTATTCATGAGGCGCTGGTCCGCGATTTGTCGGCTCGCGGTTGGCGTGTTGTGAAGTAGAGTTAAAGCTGTATTTTCCGGCATAAAGTTTGAGACGAATTTTAAGGAGTGCTGATGCACGAGAACCCTAAACTGACGATTGCTATTGACGGTCCCTCCGGTTCCGGTAAGTCGTCTGTGTCTAAGGAAGTTGCACGCCACTTTGGCCTGGCGTACCTGGATACCGGTGCAATGTACCGTGCCGCAACCTACCGTGTGCTGGAACTTGGCATTGACCTGAACGACGCTGAGGCGATTGCGAAGGCTGTCGAGGAGATGCCCCTGGTGTTCGGTACGAACATTAAGGAAGAAGAGATTCTGATGGGCTCGACCGATATCCGTGAGGAGATTCGTAGCGAGCGCATTTCTTCGGCCGTTTCTGCTGTGGCTTCGGTTCCGGCGGTTCGTGAGCACCTGATTGGCCTGCAGCGCTGGATGATTAACCACGCTATTAACGGCATGGTCGCTGAGGGCCGCGACATCACCACCGTGGTTGCTCCCGATGCTGATGCGCGCATCCTGCTGACTGCTTCTGAAGAGGTGCGCATGGCGCGCCGCGGCCTGGAGAACGCGGAGAAGTCCGGCGCTTCGGGTGACTTGAGCAAGCAGATCGCTGAGCGTGATGCGAAGGATTCGAAGGTCAATAACTTTATGAAAGCTGCCGAGGGCGTGACCCTGGTGGACAGCTCGGATCTTGATTTTAATGCGACGGTCTCTGCAGTGATTAACGCTGTGAATGACCAGTTGAAGGCGAAGCGCGCGGGCTAGGCCCCGCCGAAACGCTGGGGGAGTGGTGCATCCGCTCCCGATAAGACGTTGAGCCGCGCTCGCGTGCTGACCCTCGGGTTGGGCGTGGGGCGGGTAGAGAAAGGAATGCGCATGGCTGAGGACGCTATCCGCGACGATTACGAAGATAAGTACCTGGGCGGTGGCGAGGACGACGTTATCGAGCGCCTCGCTGAGATTGATGATGAGACCGCTGATCAGCGTGCTCAGGCTCTTCTTGAGGGTCTTGAGGACTACGACCTGGATGAAGAGGACCGCGCCCTGCTGGGTGCTTGGGGCTTCGACATTGAGGATGAGGAAGAGCAGCTCGCTGATCCGGTAGTGGCGATTGTTGGCCGCCCGAACGTGGGTAAGTCGACCATCATTAACCGTATTCTGGGCCGCCGTGAAGCGGTGGTTGAGGATAAGCCGGGTGTGACTCGTGACCGCGTGTCCTATAAGGCTGAGTGGCTGGGTAAGAGCTTCACCCTGGTTGATACCGGTGGTTGGGAGTCTGACGCTCGCGGTATTGATGCTCAGGTTGCTGAGCAGGCTGAGATTGCTGTGGAGCAGGCCGATGTTGTGGTCCTGGTGGTGGATGCCCGCGTGGGTGTGACCGCTTCGGACGAGCAGATCGTGCGTATGCTACGCCGCGTGAAGAAGCCGATCATTCTGATTGCTAACAAGATTGACGACGCTCACCTGGAGCCGGAGATTTATAACCTCTGGTCGCTGGGTATGGGTCAGCCGTTCCCGGTGTCGGGTCTGCACGGTCGTGGCCTGGCGGATGCTCTGGACGAGATCCTTGAGGTCATGCCGGAGCACTCGCAGTTTGCTCAGCCGGAGGCGCTGGGTGGCCCGCGTCGTGTGGCTCTGGTGGGTCGCCCGAACGTGGGTAAGTCGTCGCTGCTGAATAAGCTGGCTGGTTCTGAGCGTGCCGTGGTGAATGACCTGGCTGGTACGACTCGTGACCCGATTGACGAGATTATTGAGCTGGGCGGCTACCCTTGGCGTTTTGTGGATACCGCGGGTATTCGCCGTCGCCAGCACATGGCTAAGGGTGCGGAGTTCTACTCTTCGCTGCGTACTCAGACTGCTCTGGAGCGCTCTGAGGTTGCCGTGGTGCTGTTGGATGTTTCCGAGCCGATCTCTGAGCAGGATGTGCGTATCGTGCAGACCGTGATTGATTCGGGTCGTGCGATGGTCCTGGCATTCAATAAGTGGGATACCCTCGATGAGGACCGCCGCTACATGCTTGAGCGCGAGATTGAGCGCGACCTGGCGCACGTGCAGTGGGCTCCTCGCGTGAACATTTCGGCGAAGACCGGCTGGCACAAGGACAAGCTGGTGCCCGCCCTGGAGCACTCGCTGGAGTCGTGGGATTCGCGTATTCCGACCGGTCGCCTGAACGCGTTCCTGGGCGAGATTGTTGCCGCGCATCCGCACCCGCTGCGTGGTGGTAAGCAGCCGCGTATTCTCTTCGGTACTCAGGTGTCTTCGCGTCCGCCGAAGTTCGTGCTGTTTACTACCGGTTTCTTGGATCCGGGTTACCGTCGCTTCATTATGCGTCGTCTGCGTGAGACTTTTGATTTCACGGGTACTCCGATTGAGATTTCGATGCGTGTGCGTGAGCGCCGCTCCCTGGGTGAGCGTCAGAGCGCGAAGGCTAAGAAGGGTAAGGGCGGCCGCCGCTAGTAGCGGGGTGTCTGCTTGATGCCGTGTTGCTGGGCTGGCCCCTTGCTAGGCTGGCTCTTGTTAGGTTTGGCCCCCGCGCGCTGGATTCTGTACGGAAAATCTGCAAGGAAATCCGTGAGGAAAAGATTTTTAAGATTTTTTCTAAAAATGGTGAATCTGGCTTGCGCGGGGGTTAAAAGCCCGGTATAGTTATTCGAGTGTTCAGGGGAAACCTTGAAAACAATATCGTGAATAACGAATCGGGTTGTGGCGCAGCTTGGTAGCGCACTTGACTGGGGGTCAAGGGGTCGCAGGTTCAAATCCTGTCAACCCGACAGATAAAGCTCCGGAAGGTTTTTCCTTCCGGAGCTTTTTTGTATGCCGTTTAGGGGTTTGCGGGGATTGATGGTGCGGGGCTGGGTTGTGTCGGTTTGAATGTTCCCGAGGCACTGCATGCTCTGGCAGGGCTTTGGCGGGCCCTTGTTCCCTTGTAATAGCGGGGGAGGGAGGCTGGGTAAGCCCTCAAACCGGGGTGGGCTTTAGGTTAGTGTGCAATTATGAGCTTCGATCTAAATGTTGGAATATGCCCGATTTTGTGGGTGTTCAGTGGTACATTGGGTACACAAGGAATCACGTTTTAGCGGTCAGAAATTTTAGCTTTGGCACTGAATTTCCCTTGACAAATCAAGGAATATTTAGGTTTCTGTGACTAAAACACGACTTCATACACACTGAATTTCATAGCCGCAAAACCAACATGAACCCAAGTGAAGGCATATATCCCCAGAGGATAGCGCCCATAACGCATAAAACAGCTAGGTGCACGCACCTGCAACACACGGCACACACGCCGCCACAAGCGTCGCTGGGAAGGTTTTACGGCACAACTCGATCCCGCCCCCGTGGGCGTGGAAAGGAACACAATAAACCATGTGGCAGCAAGTCTACGACCCGCTGAACTCGAGCGCACTCTCCGCACTCGTAGCAGCAGTCCCGATTATTTTCTTCCTTCTGGGCCTCACCGTCCTGAAGCTCAGCGGTATTAAATCTGCCGTTATCTCCCTCGTTCTAGCTCTCCTCATCGGTTGCGCTATCTTCGGTATGCCCGTCACTGCAGGTGCCGGCTCCATCCTCTACGGTTTCCTCTCGGGCATGTGGCCCATCGGCTGGATCGTTCTCATGGCAGTGTGGCTCTACCGCATTTCCGTGCGTTCCGGCGGCTTCGAAATCGTTCGTTCCTCCATCTCCTCCATCTCTACCGACCAGCGCATCCAGATGCTGCTGATTGCATTCTGCTTCGGCGGCTTCCTTGAAGGTGCTGCAGGCTTCGGTATCCCGATTGCTATCTGTGCTGCACTGCTCGTGTCCCTGGGCTTCAACCCGCTCAAGGCTGCAATGTTCGCTCTGATTGCTAACGTGAGCTCCGGCGCATATGGCGCTATCGGTATCCCCGTGACCACCGCAGCAACCCGCGGCGGCGTGGACCTGCACGGTCTGTCCATCGAAATGGTCCTGGTTATCCAGATCATGGCAGGCCTGATCCCCCTGGTGCTCGTCGCTATTCAGGACGGTCTGCGCGGTATCCGCGAAGTCGGTCTGGTAGCTCTCATGGTCGGCGTTATCTACTCCGGTGGCCAGTCCGTTCTGCTCGCAACCCTGGGTAACCCCGAGCTCGTTGACATCATCCCGCCGCTGCTGGCACTGGTCGCTCTGGCACTGGTCATGCAGAAGTGGCAGCCCAAGCACATCTTCCGCGAGCCCACCGCTCCCTCCCTGGAAGAAGTTCAGGCGCAGCAGAGCGTCAAGCACACCAGCGGCGAAATCCTCAAGGCTTGGAGCCCCTTCGTCTACCTGTCCGTCGTGATTCTGCTCTGGTCCACCGCTCTGAAGCCCCTCTTCGCTGCTAAGGGCGCGCTCGGCTTCACCAACATCTCCTTCCCCCTGCCCTGGCTGCACCAGAGCATCTCGCAGGCGGCACCGATTGTTGCAACCCCCAAGCCTATCGACGTGACCTACACCTGGAACATTGTGGGCGCATCCGGTACCGCAATTCTGGTGGCTACCATCATTACCATCCTGACCTCCTCCATCAGCTGGGGTGAGGCTATCGAGGAGCTCGGCGGCACCTGGAAGCAGCTGCAGACCCCGATCCTCATGATCTGCCTGGTCATGTCCGTTGCTAACGTCATGAACTACGCGGGTATGATTACCTCCATCGCACTGGCTGTTGCCGCTGTGGGTGCTATCTTCCCGCTGCTGTCCCCGATCATCGGTTGGATTGGCGTGTTCGTGACCGGCTCTGTGGTGAACAACAACATCCTCTTCGCTGGCCTGCAGGCTACCACCGCACAGCAGATTGGCGTCAGCCAGACCCTGCTGGTTGCATCTAACACCGCCGGTGGTGTGATGGCGAAGATCGTTTCCCCGCAGTCCATCGCAATTGCAGCTGCTGCTGTGAACAGCGCAGGCGAGGAATCCAAGATTACCTCCATGGCGATCAAGTACAGTGCAGCTCTGCTGGCTGTCACCTGTGTTTGGGTTTATGTCCTGTCTCTGGTCGGCCTCTAAACAGCGTGAGAACCCGATGCGTGTAACCTACCTTCTCTGAAGGTAAGGTGCCCGCGACACGGTTGAGCGAAAGCCCCTTCTACTTCGGTAGGAGGGGCTTTTGCGTGTCTGTGTTTGTGCGCTGGGGAGGAGGTTTGTGGCTAAGGAGCGCAATTATGCACATAAGTTTCATTTGTGCACACTTAAGGTCACCCTATCCTGAAGTCTCGAGGAAGACCTGTTAGCTTAGACAGATAAAGTCAAGAGCACCTAGTGAGAGGGACAGAGTCCCGCTCACCGCCGCCGCGCCCCGGTATATGGCCCCGGTATATTGCCTCGGCATATCGCCACGTCATACAACCAAACGCCCGGCAGCTAAAGACCATCACGCTTCACCGATGGACCCATCCACGACGCAAGGACTGGGGCCATCGGTTTTTATGCGGCCTAACGCTTCCATACAGCACGGGAGCCGTATCGGAAGAAGCGACCGCTAATACACACAGACCGAAAGGAACACCCGCCCCAATGTGGCAGCAAACCTACGACCCGCTGAACTCACCGGTGCTCTCCGCACTGGTCGCAGCAGTACCCATCATCCTCTTCCTGCTGGGCCTGACCGTCCTGAAACTCAGCGGCCTCAAATCAGCACTGCTGACCCTCGTCACCACCCTCATCATCGGTTGTGCCATCTTCGGCCTGCCCATCACCGCAGGTGCCGGTTCCATCCTCTCCGGCTTCCTCTCGGGCGCATGGCCCATCGGCTGGATCGTGCTCATGGCGGTGTGGCTCTACCGCATCGCCGTACGCGCCGGTAACTTCGACATCGTGCGTTCCTCCGTCTCCTCCATCTCGAATGACCAGCGCATCCAGGTGCTGCTGATCGCATTCTGCTTCGGCGGCTTCATCGAAGGCGCAGCAGGCTTCGGCATCCCGATCGCTATCTCTGCGGCACTGCTGGTATCCCTGGGCTTCAACCCCCTCAAGGCATCCATGCTGGCGTTGGTAGCTAACGCCGCGTCCGGCGCATACGGTGCTATCGGTATCCCCGTGACCACCGCAGCTAAGGTCGGCGGCCTGGACACCGCACACCTGTCCGCAGGCATGGTTCCGGTACTGCAGATCTTCGTCGCCTTCGTGCCGCTGCTGATGGTCGCGATCCAGGACGGTATGCGTGGCATCCGCGAAGTCGGCCTGGTTGCGCTCATGACCGGCGTCATCTTCTCCGGCGGTCAGGCAGCTATCCTGATGCTGCTCGGCTCTCCCGAACTGGTCGACATCATCCCGCCGCTGCTGTCCCTGGTAGCACTGGCACTCGTGATGCAGAAGTGGCAGCCCAAGCACATTTACCGCGAACCCACCGCTCCGACCCTCGAAGAAGTTCAGGCTCAGCAGAGCGTCAAGCACACCGGCGCTGAGATTGTTAAGGCGTGGAGCCCCTTCATCTTCCTCTCTGCAACCATCCTGCTCTGGTCCACCGCGCTCAAGCCCGTGTTCGCAACCACCGGTCCGCTGGGGGCTGCAACCCTGGCATTCCCCATCCCCGGCATTCACGAAGCCATCACCACCGGTGCCGGTAAGACCGTGACCGCCATCTTCTCCTGGAACACCCTGGGTGCATCCGGCACTGCAATTCTGGTGGCGGCACTCATCACCATCCTGACATCGAAGATCAGCTGGGGTGAAGCCTTCGAAGAACTCGGCGGCACCTGGAACCAGCTGAAGATGCCGATCCTCATGATCTGCCTGGTCATGTCTGTCGCAAACGTGATGAACCACGCCGGTATGACCACCTCCATCGCTCTGGCGCTCGCAGCAGCCGGCCCGGTCTTCCCGCTACTGTCCCCGATCATCGGTTGGATTGGTGTGTTCGTGACCGGCTCCGTGACGAACGCTAACGTGCTCTTCGCGGGTCTGCAGTCCACCACCGCAGCCCAGATTGCTGTTGACCCGACCCTGCTCGTGGCCGCAAACACCGCCGGTGGCGTGATGGGTAAGATCGTCTCCCCGCAGTCCATCGCAATCGCGGCGGCGGCAGTAAACAGCGCCGGTGAGGAATCGAAGATTACCTCCATGTCCATCAAGTACAGCGCTATTCTGCTGGGCCTGGTCTGCGTCTGGTCCTTCGCTCTGTCGCTCATGATGGGCTAAAGGCCGATACCGGATTCGGCGTCACCCCGCATAAGAAACCCCTCGAGGAGAACCCTGCACTTTCTCTGCAGAAGACGAATCGAGGGGTTTCACGCATATTCAGGGAAGTTTCAACAGACCGGGAAGAGGCGTAGAATTACTTCTTGTGCTTGCTCCCGCATGATTCTGCACATCACCACAGATTGTGCTCCAGAAGAAAGACCGGGCAGGTGCCTCATAGAACACCTACTACTCAAGGAGAAACAATGCAGGCGCTCGCAACGATTACTACTGTCTTTGCCTTCGTAGCAATTGCTATTCATGTCTACATCTGGATTATTGAATCCTTCCTCTGGACTAAGCCCAAGGGCCGCGAAACCTTCGGAATGACCGAAGAATTCGCCGAGTCTACCAAAGAGATGGCGGCAAACCAGGGCCTGTACAACCTGATGCTCGCCTGGATCGCCGCAACCGGTCTGCTGGCTTTCTGGTTCGGCTCCCCGCAGGTGGGCGTGGCGCTCATGTTCGCAGGCCTGGGCTCCATGGCGATTGCCGGTGTCTACCTGTTCCTCACCTCCCCGGATAAGCGCAAGCCGGCACTGATTCAGCTGACCCCGCCGCTGCTGGCGCTGATTTTCCTCTTCGTGATGATCTAACCCTGTGGCGATCTAATTCAGGGCGGAACCTCTCAACGTATAGAAGCCGCGTGCTTACTTCTACGAAGTGGCGCGCGGCTTTTCTGCGCCCTTGCACGCAAGCACGCCAAGCGTGGGGAGCTTAGGGCGAGGGGGCTTAGGTAAAGAGCCCCGAACAGCCTCGCCGATGCGAGTCCACCAGGTGCGCGTTGACCATACCGACCGCGCACATAAGCGCATAGGCGGTCACCGGACCCAAGAACACACCTCCTAGAGCTTTAAAAGATTTGGCAAGAAGCGCGGACTCGGGTGTATCGGTAGGAATATCCTCCAGGGTATGCGGCGCGATAGTCTCGTGCGGCGCGAAGGACCACAGCCACGCCGGTAGCCCGCCCGGTACACGCGTGCCGTCGGATAGGGTGCGCTCGCGCATCCGGTCCAGGTCTTCATCGCTTAGCGTACGAACTCGACGGCGGCGTGCGGCTGTCGCCTCGGTACTGTCTGCCTTAGCTGAGATGGATGCCGGAGCAATGAGGGGAAGATTAATATCCTCCGCGGATGCGTCATACGGCGTGGCGGCAAGCTCACGCATCCGAAGGGTCAGCCGCGCGTTGGAGATGACCGCGCGAATCTTCCGCTCGTTACGGATAATGTCTTCGTTTTGGAGGAGCCGCGCAACATCCTGATCGGTGAAAGCAGCCACGCGTTCGGGATCGAACCCCTCGAAAGCGCAACGAAATGCCTCACGGCGGGCAAGAATCGTGCGCCAGGAGAGGCCCACCTGAAAAGCCTCGAGGCTCAGGGCTTCGAAGAGTCCCCGCTCATCGGTGACGGGTATGCCCCATTCGGTGTCGTAGTAATCGCGCAGAAGCTCATCGGTCACCCACATGGGGTAGCTCGGGGTGTTTTCGAGGGGGTTGGCGGGAATAGTAGGTTGCGAGGTCACGGTTTCTCTTCTCTGAGATTGCTGTGCTCATCCGAGTATTTCGGAAGCATGTTCTACTTAAACACTAGCCCTAGCGTGAGTAAATCGCAAGTATATTCGATTATGTGTCGTGGTGCAGAGCAACGAAACCGAAAACAGGTACGACAGAGGGCGGAGCCCGCATCCGATGCACGCTCCGCCCTCTGATAAGTCTCAATCACCGCCGGGTGACATCGCTAGAAGAGCCGCGCCTCCCGCACCTCTTCCGGCTCCTCCAGATCGAGGAGGAACTGCTTACGTTCAACACCGCCAGCGTAGCCAGTCAAACTACCATCAGCACCAATAACGCGGTGACACGGAATCATAATAGAAACCTTATTGCGGCCGACCGCCTGACCCACCGCCTGCGCCGGAGCACCGGGGCCAACCGCACGCGAAATCTCACCGTAAGTGGTGGTGTACCCGGCAGGAACAGTCTTCAGATGCTCCCACACAATCAGCTGAAAATCGGTGCCCTCAGGATCTAGCGGCAACGTAAAAGAAGTGCGCTTGCGCTCAAAATACTCGGAGAGCTCTGCCGCAGCACGCGACAGCAGCTGTGCCGCAGCGTACTCACCGGCTGGCTCTTCACCATCTGCAACGCCGTGCTCCCGCAGATAGACATCCGGATTCTCAATCAGTCCACCAAGCTCATGGGGGAGCGGGAAGTGCGCCTGATCCTCGTACCAGATGCCGACAACCGCATCCGCGCGGGCGGCGATGTAGAGAGTGCCCACGGGGCTTGCGTAGCGCGTGTACCAGCGCGCGAGCGCTTCCGGCGGCTGCGGCGAATCGGTCGCTTTGGTCATGCTCTTCCTCGTAGGCTCGTGGGTGTGTACTGCAGATGGTGCAAGGGTAAATACCCCTTTCAACCATCATAGGGGAGGGGCGCCTCCGTACCGTACCCGTAGCGGGTTTTGTCTATAACTAACCGCTATATATGAGATGTATGCACCGCCGTTGAAACATCTTAGGACGCCCCCGTCAATTTTGCCTGAACCCCAAGAGCTGGCATTCTGTGAAGTACACACCGATACACCGCAATTCAATACTCCGGCTTCTCCACCCCGCAGCGGGTAGGGGATGGCCTGTGTTTCTCGTGCCTCAACGATGGGTTCAACGACGACTGAAATTGCAAGGAGAAACATGGAAGACCTGAAAGACCTCCGCCGGCAACTCAAAGAAAACCCAGAGAGCCGAGAGCTCAATAACCGTTACGCGCAGGCGTGCCTCGACATTGCGAAAGAATATACCGTTACGTCCCAGGGACATATCTTTATTTGCTCGCCCTCAGATTTAGAAGCCGTACGGTACGTCATGGCCAAGATCCCTAACGCTTCGCTTCTAGACGGCGAAACCTTAGAGGAACACAAACGCCTGGAGAGAGCCGTTACCCAAGCTCGTATGAATAGAGGTAAACCCGGCAGTAAGATGGGCATTTACTATGCCCTCATTCTTTTTATAGTGATGCCTATAATGGCGGTACCAATCCTTGCGCTGTGGGAACTCACCGCGGGGAGCACCTCAGACCACACCCGCGACCCGAGAGCCCTTATTTACCTGATTCCTGTCGCTCTCATTACCGTTGCGCTCATCTGGGTTGGGTGGCTTGTTGAACGAATCCCCGGTTGGAAATATAACGCTCTGATCGTCGAAAAGAACAAAAAGATAGAACTAGCCAGAGCCGAAGCTGAAGCGCGTCAAAGTACTGACCCGACCGCTGAGAAATAATCTTGAGTGCAGGGCCGGCCTCTGCCCCTGACCATAACGTAAATGTGCCGCCTCACCGGTATTGGTGAGGCGGCACATTTATGCTGTCTAGGGGATAAGAAGCTCGCTACTTAGCGGCTACTCCATCAGCGTTGCCCTCCGTGTGGTGCAGATGCGGCAGGTGAGTCGAATGCAGGTCGTGACCGAGCACATCGTGCGCATCCGGGTCCTCGTTCGGGAGCACGTGCGAGTACTTGGAGTAGTAGCGGTACAGTGCGTAGGCGCCAATCACAGTCAGTACGATAGCAACGCCCAGAGCCCACGGTACAGCTGCGGGAGAATACATGACAGAGAAGAGCACCAACAGCCAGGAGAGAGCAGCTGCAAGAACCGAAACGTTCATAGCAATAATTGCAAGCTTGCGGCGACGGACATCAACCATAATCGGTGCGGGAAACCCGCTCCCTCCTTCCAACGGAGCCTCTCTCCGTTCTCACGACCACCGGAAGGTGCCAGATGCATAACCAACCGCCATCTTCGGCGACCAGAATAGAATCAATAAGCCTATATATCTATGATACGGCGCTTGAAGTGGACATCAAAGGCAAACAAACGCTGTTAGACCAACCCCACACAACATGTAAACGGGTATCTCAACAAGGGGCATAAAACCAGTGATTTTTACAGCGAGAACTGCAACACGAAAAGCGAACCCCACTCATCGTTAATGCAGAGAACCTAGTAACAAGAGATAAAAGTCCGTCCGCCGCAGTACGTGAAGCACCGTGGCGGACGGGAACGTAAATAAAGTATCAGCGCGAACCGTCGACTCCTGTCAGGACAGCGCATGAATATGTCGCGTACGCGTCCTGTGCGGTACTGACACCTCACGAACAACACCGCGCCAGGTGACCGGCGGAAGATACCGAATTTACAAAAACCAACGGTACCCCAGCACTAATTTTTGTAGAAATTACGCCGCAATAAACGCTGAATTGAGCGTCATAAAACAGCGAAAAGCCCCGGCTGCTTCAACCCCATAGCGGGGGAGAAGCAGCCGGGGCGTCGCTAGTACGCGGGCCGTGCCGTTAGGCAACGGGTGCTGTGATTAGGCGGTCGGAACGTCCTCGTCAACCCACTCGAGGGTGCGGGAGACAGCCTTCTTCCACAGGCGGTACTGGCGGTCAACCTCTGCGGGCTCCATGGAGGGCAGCCAGCGCTTGTCCTCAGCCCAGTTGTCCACAACGTCCTGCTCGCCGCTCCAGAAACCAACAGCGATACCTGCAGCGTATGCTGCGCCCAGAGCGGTGGTCTCAACAACCTTCGGGCGGATTACGGGAACGCCGAGGATGTCAGCCTGGAACTGCATGAGGAACTCGTTAGCGGTCATGCCGCCGTCCACGCGCAACTCGGAGAGCTCAACACCGGAGTCAGCGTTCATTGCGTCCAGAACCTCGCGGGTCTGGAATGCGGTTGCTTCCAGCGCCGCACGCACGATGTGTGCACGGTTCACGTAGCGGGTCAGACCAACGATGACGCCGCGAGCGTCGGAACGCCAGTGAGGCGCGAACAGGCCGGAGAATGCGGGAACAACGTAGCAGCCGCCGGAGTCCTTGACGGAGGTGGCCAGTTCCTCAGATTCTGCAGCGTGTTCAATCATGCGCAGGTTGTCGCGCAGCCACTGGATCAGGGAGCCGCTCATTGCGACCGAGCCTTCCAGAGCGTAGACGGGTGCTGCGTCGCCAATCTTGTATGCGACGGTGGTCAGCAGACCGTTGTTGGAGAAGACGGGCTCGTTGCCGGTGTTCATGAGCATGAAGTTACCGGTACCGTAGGTGTTCTTCGCCATGCCCTTCTCGAAGCAAGCCTGACCGAAGGTTGCAGCCTGCTGATCGCCCAGGATACCCGCGATGGGGGTGCCGCTGAGCAGACCGGTTGCGCGGCCGAAGCCGTACACCTCGGAGGAGGACTTGATTTCGGGCAGCATGCTCATGGGGATGCCCATGTCTGCAGCGATCTGCGGATCCCATTCGAGGGTGCGGATGTTCATCAGCAGGGTACGGGATGCGTTGGTTACGTCGGTGACGTGAACGCCGCCGTCAACACCACCGGTCAGGTTCCAGACCAGCCAGGTGTCGGTGTTGCCGAAGAGCAGGTCGCCGCGTTCTGCGCGCTCGCGTGCGCCTTCAACGTTGTCCAGGATCCACTTGATCTTGGGGCCGGAGAAGTAGGTGGAGAGGTTCAGGCCGACGATGTCGTGGTACTTGCCAACGCCCTCTTCGCCTGCGAGCTCTTCAACGATTTCCTGGGTGCGGGTGTCCTGCCAGACGATTGCGTTGTAGACGGGCTCACCGGTGTTCTTGTCCCACACGACGGTGGTTTCACGCTGGTTGGTGATGCCGACTGCAGCGATTTCGTGGTGGTTGACTTCGCCGTTTGCCATAGCCATTGCTACGACCTTACGGACGTTCTGCCAAATTTCGGTTGCGTTGTGCTCGACCCAGCCGGCCTTGGGGAAGATCTGCTCGTGCTCGAGCTGGCCTTGAGCCACGTTCTCGCCCGCCTTGTTGAACAGGATCGCGCGGGAGCTGGTGGTGCCCTGGTCGATGGAGAGGATGTACTTGCGCTCGACGTTGAGGGTTGCGGAGTGCAGAGAAGTCGTCATTGATTTTTCCTTAGAACAAAAGAACGGGGGTATTAGAGAGGTTTAGAGGGGCAGAACTGCCGGAACGATCAGGCCTGCGAGGATAGCGCCGATGATTGGGCCAACAACCGGAACCCATGCGTAAGACCAGTTGGAACCGGTCTTACCGGGGATGGGCAGGAAGGTGTAGGCGATACGGGGGCCGAGGTCACGTGCGGGGTTGATAGCGGAACCGGTTGCGCCACCGAGGTTCATACTGATGGATACAACGACCAGGGCAACAGCCAGGGGGCCGAGCTCGCTGGGGGTCTTACCGGATGCGATGATCCAGCCAATCAGGACGAAGGTGCCGATAATCTCGGTGAGCAAGTTCCAGCCGTAGGACTTGATGGCGGGGCCGGTTGCGAAGATGCCGAGGCGGTCGCCCGGGTCCTCATCGAAGTGCTTCTTGTAAGTCAGGTAGGCTGCGGTTGCGCCGGCCATTGCGCCGAGCATCTGAGCGATGATGTACAGGGCGATGTTGCCTGCGGTTGCGGGAACACCGGTTGCCAGGTCGCGGCCTGCGGTTGCCAGGCCGACGGTCACTGCGGGGTTCAGGTGTGCACCGGAATGGAAGGAGAGGTACACGGCGGTGAACACTGCCAGACCCCATCCGAAGGTGATAACACCCCAGCCTGCGTCCTTAGCGTAGGACTTCTTGAGGGTCACTGCGGCGCATACGCCGGCACCGAGCAGAATCAGGATGAAGGTACCGAAGAACTCGGAAGCGAAGATTCCGAGGGTGGTGGGGGCGCCGGATGCATCCACGAGAGCGGAAGAGCCGGCTGCAAGTACAGTTCCTGCGGAAGCAAGAAGAGACATTGTTGCTCCTTGAAGACGAAGCGTCTGGAAGGCAAGCGAACCTTTGCTTGCATGTTCCCGTGCATCCTCACCGCACGGGCGGATCGGGGCACAACGCTGTGCTGAAATGTGTAGCGGATTGCTACGAAAAATTGATAGATGTTTTTGGATGAGAAGCAGATCGTACCAGTGGGTTAACCCTGTATTTAGCTCGCTGCTTCTTATGCAGGGGATTATCGTAAACGGTTATTTAACCTCTCGTCCACCCCTCACCGAAAATATGAGATAATCCATGCTCGGTGAGGGGTGAACGGTCGGTTCGTACCGGATAACCGGTCACGAAAGGTGCGTGGAATCTCTACGGATTAGAGCTTCACACGGGGTGCCACGGGGGTGACAGCCTCAATCTTTGCCGATGCCTCAGCGTCGGTGGAGGTGGACTCCGCCTCGCGGATAGCCTGCACGCGTGCGGCGTAGAGGTCGAGTTCCTCCTTGACCTTCTTATCGTCCCAGCCGAGCTCGGCACGCAGGATGTCGAGAATCTCGTCTGCTGCTGCCAGGCCGCGGTCGCGCTGCTCGAGGTCGAGGCGTACGCGGCGGACCAGAACGTCCTCCAGGTGCAGGGCACCTTCGTAGCGGACAGCGAAGACAACGTCTGCACGCAGGAACTGGGGTGCCTTAGCCAGGGGAGCACCGAGAGAGGGGTCAGCGTCGATGAGAGCGCCGAGGTCTTCAATCTGCGCGCCGTAACGCTCGAGCAGGTGGGTGATACGGTCCTCATCCCAGCCGTAACGCTCTGCGTAGCGTGCCCGGTTAGCGGCGATTGCGTGGTAGCCTTCAGCACCAACCAGGCCGATGGTTGCGGTTACGGAGGGGTTCTGCTTAGCCTGCTCGCCCAGTGCGAAGTCCACAGCGTCGGCAGCCATCACACGGTAGGTGGTGAGCTTGCCGCCTGCGATTGCGCTCATGCCGGGGGCAACCTCGGTCACGGTGTGCTCGCGGGAAACCTTGGTGGATGCTGCGCCGTCCTTGACCTTGGGCTGCAGCAGCGGGCGCAGGCCGGTGTAGGTGCCGATGATATCCTCGCGGGTCAGCGGGTTAGCGATCAGCTTGTTAGCCTGCATCAGCACGTAGTCGATGTCCTTGCTGGTTGCGACGGGGCGCTCGCGGTCCTCGGAGTAGGGGGTGTCGGTGGTGCCGATGATCCAGTAACGCTGCCAGGGGATGATGAAGAGAACGGACTTCTCGGTCTTGGTGAAGATACCGCTGGTTGCGTTGATGCGGTCGCGGGGAACCACGATGTGGATACCCTTGGATGCCAGAACCTCCAGGCCTGCATCGGGGTTAGCCAGGGACTCGGACTCTTCGGTCCACACGCCGGTTGCGTTGATGACGTGCTTTGCGCGTACGTTCAGGCGCTCACCGGTCTCCAGGTCTGCCAGCTCTGCGCCGATGACGCGGCCGGATGCGTCCTTGGTGAAGCCGACAACCTGGGTGCGGGATGCAGCCAGTGCGCCGTAGCCTGCAGCGGTGCGGACGACGTCGATGACGAGGCGTGCGTCGTCAACGCGTGCGTCGTAGAACTGGATTGCGCCGCTGAATGCGGAGTCCTTGATGTCGGGGAAGACGGTCTTGGTGCCGGTCTTGGTGAAGTGACGCTGGGAGGGGACGCCCTTGTTGCCGCGGGAACCGAGGAATGCGAGGGTGTCGTACATGCCGATGCCGATTGCGGAGTATGCGCGCTCGATGACGGGCATCTTCAGGGGCCACAGGAAGGGCTGTGCGTGCACCAGGTGGGGTGCGATCTTGTTCAGCAGCAGGCCGCGCTCGGTCAGTGCTTCGGTCACGAGCTTGAAGTCGAGGTTGTAGAGGTAGCGCAGGCCGCCGTGAACGAGCTTGGAGGACCATGCGCTGGTGCCTGCAGCCCAGTCGCCTGCTTCGACGATACCGGTGCGCAGACCGCGGGTTGCTGCGTCGAGGGCAATGCCTGCACCGGTGATGCCGCCGCCGACGACCAAGATGTCGAGTTCTTCGTTGACCATGCTCTTGAGCGCCTTGGCGCGGGACTCGGCGGTCAGCTGAGACTGCTGTGCAATGTGCTGGGAGCTCATGTACTGCTCTTTCCTGTATTGCCGCTTGTGCGGCGTGGGGGTTTCATCTTGCATTTAGTAAAACCCAATGGTGAAATAATAACCAAGCAGTATGAACGGATTTTCACTGGGGGTCTGTGGCAGATGAACGAACGCGCTAACCATACCTATGAGGCAGCGCAGCTGTACTACATCCACAACATGACGATGGATGCTATCGCGGCTCGTCTGGGGGTCTCTCGAGCCACTGTGTCACGTCTGCTTAAAAGTGCTCGTGAAAGCGGCATGGTGCAGATCCGTCTAGATGATTCCTTCCGTGCCCGCAGCGAGCTTGAGCGCCGCATCGGTGAGCGCTATAAGGTGCGCGTTACCCTCGTGAATGTCCGTTCGGATGCCACCCCGATTGCTCGCATGAGCCAGGTATCCCGCACCGCAGCGGCGCTACTTGATTCCCTGATTGATAACGGCACGAGCCTGGGTGTGGCGTGGGGTTCAACGATGACTGAGATTTCTCGTCATCTGCCGCGTCGTCCTCTGAAAGGCGTGACTGTCGTGCAGATGAACGGCGCCGGTAACGCTCACCATTCCGGTATTCCGTACCTGGGTTCTCTGCTGGGGCAGCTGGTGAGCGCTTACGATGCGCAGACGATTCACTTCCCGGTTCCCGCGTTCTTTGACTATGCGGACACCAAGACCGCCATGTGGCGTGAGCGTAGCGTGCAGAAGAATCTGCATGCCCAGCAGAATGTTGACCTCGCTATTTTTGGTGTGGGCGCTTTTGGTGGACCTATCCCTTCTCACGTGTATTCGGGTGGCTATTTTGAGGCGCAGGAGCAGCGTCAGCTGCGTGAGCTGGGCGTTGTGGGGGATATGTGTACGATTCTTCTGCGTGAGGACGGCTCCTGGGCTGATTTGGAGCTGAATAAGCGTGCATCCGGTCCGACTCCGAAGGAGCTGGCTCGTATTCCGCGCCGTATTTGCGTCGCGTCCGGTACTCACCGTGTGCGTGCTTTGCGTGGTGCGTTGCGTACGGGTGCGATTACTGACTTGGTTCTTGATGATGCTCTGGCAAAGGCGCTCATGGAGAAGTAGCTAAAAATAATCGCCGCGGGCATGAGGTTCGCGGGTATAAGGTCCGTGGCTATGGGCTAATAGGGGCACTTTGAATCTGAAAGGGTAGTGCTGAGAGCTTTCTGGGTGATGCTCTCAAGCGCCGCCTGAAGGATGTTTCAAGGTGCCCTTTAGTGTCGTCAAAAACTGCTTTCTGATCCTACAATGTGAAACGTTTGCGCATGTGAAAGCGCATATTAGTGCACTCCTTTGAAGGTGTGCGCCACTCACCGTTAGAAAGAATCAACCATGACCCCCACCTATAACGCCCAGGCGAATCCGCACCTGGGCGCACCCGGCATTACCACCATGCACGGTGATGCCCAGTCTTCCGATGCTACTCCTCTTGCCGGTCCCGGCGCAGGCAATTGGAAGATTACCGGCACGAAGCTCGGCGGCGCCTGCCCGACAATCCTTGCCGGACGCGACGGCTTCATTCAGGTGCTCTGCACCCAGGTCTTCGCCCACGGCGAGTTCATCACCCCGAAGCTCTCTATCCTTGACCCGCATACCGGCCGCGAGCTCTCCCACCTGGACATCCCGAAGGGCGCACTGCTCGGTGGCGTGTACGCCTACCTTGACGCGCAGGACCGAATGGTTCTGGTGGATGGCTCTCAGTGCCTGTTGCGCCTCTCCCACTCTGCTGACGGTCGCAGCATCCGAGTTGATGAGCGTATTGACCTGAGCCGCATGCTCGCCCAGAGCGCTAACGATGCTGTGGTTGGTCTGGTACCCGACTGGTCCGGGCGCATTTGGGTTGCGACGAAGAACGGCTACATTGCGGTGATTGATTCTGCCCGCGGCACGATTCGCTCGATGCGCCTGAATAAGGCGTCGATTGCGGGTGAACGTATCGATAACTCGATTTCGGCGTGCCCGCAGGGCGTGAGCGTGGTGACTTCCCACGCTATTTATATGCTGAACGCAACCGCAACCGGCGCGCCCACCCTCAAGTGGTGGCATGCGTACGACCGAGGTAGCGCCCGCAAGCCCGGTAAGCTCGCGTGGGGTTCCGGCGCCTCCCCGACGTTCTTTGGCCCGAACGGTTCAGATTACGTGATGCTGACCGATAACTCTGATATTCAGGAATCGGTCATTGTGTACCGCACCGATAACGGTGCGAAGGTCGGTAGCGCCGGCTTGTTTACTGCCGGTACCTCTGGCACTGAGAACTCCATGATCGGTGTGGGTAACACGATGGTCGGTGCAAGCACCTACGGCTACCCCTACCCGAAGTACCCTGAGGGTGCCGGCCCGTCGGTTCCTGCGAATGCGCTTTTTGCTCCCGGTATGGAGCGTTGGGATATTACCGACCGCGGTCTGCGTAAGATCTGGGACCGTAAGGACGTGTACTCTTCGGCTGTTCCTCGCTATTCCACCGCTGACGGTCTAATTTACACCTGTGAGCGTCGCCGCGGCCCGGCTGGTTTGGCGAATGGCGCTTACGCCTGGGCTGTCGCGCTGGACATGGAAACCGGTAAGACGATGCACGAACAGCGCCTGCCTCAGCATGTGAGCCTGCTGCTTGGCGGTGGTGACACCCTGCAGATGGTGGGCACGATTGACCGTTACGGCACCTGGTGGCAGGGCACGATTAGCGGCGTGTACCGTATCGCGAAGGCTTAGGGGAGTAGAAAATGACTAAGAATAATCTGATGAACGCTTCTCGCCGTACCGCGTTGAAGGTTGCGGGCGCTTCGGCTGCCCTGGTGGCTGGCGGCGTGAGCGCTGCGGAGGCGGCAACTCGTTCGGGCGGTAAGCGCGCTCGCATGACCCCTGTGACCCAGCGCCCTGGCGGACAGCGTGGCGGGCAGCGCGGTCAGCACGGCGGTGGACAGCACAGTGGTGGACAGAACGGTGGCGCGGCGAGTTCTGCGCTGGTGCAGGTTCCGATGCGCTATAACGAGTCGTGCATCCGCCTGGAGTTGAAGGCTGCTAACGGTGTGCAGGCTGTGCCTTTGCAGAGTCAGCCGGCGCGTACTGTTGCTTTCCGGAATCTGCCGACTCGCCTGAGCATTATTAATGAGGGCAATTCGACGCTGCCGGTGGGTACTCGCCTGATGGTGCGTGCTCGCGCGCAGGATCCGAAGACTGGTTTGTTGTTGAATCCTGCGGTGACTCTTCGTGCTGCCTCGGGTCAGGCGGTGCTGCCTTCGGGCGGTCTGGGTGCTTCGGCTTTGGTGGCTCCTGTGGATGCTCTGAATCTTGATGCGGTGCGCCGTAGCGAGCAGACCGGTCAAGCTGGTGCCGGTAGCGAGAATGTTCTGGAGTTGCGCACTGCTATTCCTCGCGGTCACCGCTTGGATGTTCAGCTGAATTATCAGGTGGCTTCGGGTGTTGCCGGTTCTGCATTGAAGCAGGTTCATGTGAGCGCTGTGCTGGATATGGCGGCGGCTGGTTTGTCCTCTTCGTTCTACGAAGTGCAGAGCCCGGCTGTGGTTGCTTCGCTGAACTAGCAGTTGAGCTGGCCCTTGTGAAAAATGGCCTAGTGAAGGATGGGCGCGGCGGGGGAGTGGCTCCGTTGTGTGTTTTTATACCTTATATATAGGCGCCTGTTCAAAAAGGTATGTTGAAAGGTCGGAGTCGTTCCTGGGAACGGCCCCGACCTTTGCATTGTCTAGTCTGCTGGCGTGGCTGGCAGTTAATTTTTCTTATGCGGTTTCGCTCCTGTCGTGTTCGCCGAATGCAACCTGCACCGCGTGGTGCAGTGCTTCGCGCACCATGGCGATGGCGGGGTTGGCGGCGGACTCTCGGCGTACGGCGGTAAAGATTTTGCGGCAGGGCTTGCCGGGTAGCTCGACGATGCGTAGCCCCTCGGTGGTGGAGAGGGAGGAGAGGATGAAGCCGGGCACGATGGTGACGGCGAATCCTGCTTTGACGAGGTTGGAGTTCGTAATCATGTCATTGGCGCTGTAACGGATGACCGGCTCGAATTCTGCGGTGCGGCACTGGTTGAGCGCCCAGCTGCGGGAGGTGTTCTGTTCCATTTCGAGAACCCAGGGCAGTGCGTGCGCCTCCTCGATTGAGGTGATGGTGGAGGTGCTGGGCACAATCAGGCTGAGCGGGTCTTCGGTGAGTAGTTCGGAGTGCAGTTCGGGGTATTCGGGGATGTGGTGGTGCGGGTAGGCTTCGGAGAGCACCATGTCGTATTCGCGGCTTCGAGTCAGGGAGGTTCCGGTTTCGGGGTCGATTTGCAGTACCTGCAGGGTGAGTGAGGGTGCGTGTTCGGCAAGGTAGCTGAGGGTTTCCGGTAGCAGTGCGAAGGCCGCGGACTGGAAGATGGCGAGGCGGACCATGCCTGCGGGTTCGCCGGTGAGGTTGGCGACGGAGGTTTGCATGCGGTCGAGTTCGCGCAGGATGCTGCGGGCGCTGTCGACGATGATGAGTCCGGCGCTGGTGAGCTGTACGCGCCTGCCGATGCGCTGCAGAAGCGGGGTGCCGGTTTCTTTTTCGAGGGTGGCAATCTGCTGGGAGACGGCGGAGGGGGTGAGGCTGAGCGCTTCTGCGGCAGCGATGACGGTGCCGCGTTCTTGGATTTCGAGGAGCATTTGCATGCGTCGGATGTCGTAGATTGACATGTGTTTCCTCCCTGGCGCGCCCGGTTGTTCTGCAGATTGTGCCTCTGAGTTCTTCCGTGGTGCGTCTCTCATCGTGGACTCTTGTCTATGGTACCGCGTGGGCTTCCGGCTGGCTCTTTTTGAGACGCCTGAAGTGGGGTGCCGGCATGTTGGCTTGTGTAGCGAGTATTTTCGCGCTGAATGTGATGATTCTTAGAGCCGAAGATGCTTTTGGGAATGGTTTTGAAGTGTTCGATTGTTACGAAATCGGTTCGGTATTTGCTTTCTGAAAGTGCTAGCCTGAGAGAGATGGATAGCGATGTCGCTACAAACTTCACCTTGTCTCTTCGAACAGGAGGTTCGGAGGGGGCGTGGGGTGAAAACCTCACCGCACAATCATTTAGAAAAACTAAATGGATTTTGGAAAAAACATTCAGTTTTTCTAATGAGGTATTTATTACCCTTTTGTGGTGAAATAGAGACATCGCCAAACGTGGTGTGCACCGCACACAGTGAGATAGTTAGGAGTCAAGGATGACCCATCCTTTCGCATCTGAGCACTACCAGAAGATGGCTCTGGAAGCTCGTCAGCTTGTTCGCCAGTGGGTAAACGAGTCCCAGTCGATCAAGCCCACCTTCGCGGCTGAGCAGCTCGCCGGTGTTCTGAAGGACCCCAATGGTCTTCCCTTCACCGTCGGCTTTGTTGATGGCGTTATTCGCCCCGAAGACGACAACGTCTCCGGCCGCAACCTCTCCCGCATTTCCGGCCTGGCACCTTCCTTCCTGCCCTGGTACATGAAGTCCGCTGTTGGCTTCGGTGGCAAGCTGGCTGGCAAGGTCGCATGGCCCACCGTTCCCGTTGCACGCCGCGTGCTGCGCGAGATGGTTGGTCACCTGATCGTCGACGCTTCCGAGGAGAAGCTGGGCGACGCAATTGCAGAGCTGACCAAGACCGGTAACCGCCTGAACGTCAACCTGCTCGGTGAGGCAGTTCTGGGTGACAAGGAAGCAGAGCACCGCCTGGCTGAGACCAAGCGCCTGCTGGCACGTGACGACGTTGACTACGTCTCCATCAAGGTGTCCGCTGTTTCCGGCCCCCACCAGCACTGGGCATTCGACGAGGTCGTTGAGACCGCTGTTCGCCGCCTGACCCCGCTGTACGAGCTGGCTGCATCCAGCTCCCCCAAGAAGTTCATCAACCTGGACATGGAGGAGTACAAGGACCTGGACCTCACCATTGAGGTGTTCACCAAGATCCTGGACCAGCCCCACCTGAAGGACCTGGAAGCCGGTATCGTGCTCCAGGCATACCTGCCCGACACCCTGGCTGCAATGCAGCACCTGCAGGAGTGGTCCGCAAAGCGCGTTGCTGCTGGCGGCGCAGGCATCAAGGTCCGCCTGGTTAAGGGCGCAAACCTCTCCATGGAAATCGTCGAAGCTGTTATGCACGGCTGGCCGCTGACCACCTGGGACACCAAGCAGGCTGCTGACACCAACTACAAGCGCGTTCTGGACTACGCACTGCGCCCCGAGCACGTGAAGAACGTTCGCCTCGGTATTGCAGGCCACAACCTCTTCGACGTTGCTTTCGCACTGCTGCTGTCCGAGGACCGCGGCGTGAAGGACCGCGTCGAGTTCGAGATGCTGATTGGTATGGCTGAGCAGCAGGCAGAGATCATCCGCCGTCGCGTTGGCCACCTGCTGCTGTACGTGCCCGTCGTGAACCCCAAGGAATTCGACGTTGCTATCGCATACCTGATCCGTCGTCTCGAGGAGAACGCTTCCTCCGAGAACTTCATGTCCGGTATCTTCGACCTGGCAACCGACGAGTCCATCTTCAAGCGCGAAGAGGACCGCTTCATGCGTGCACTGAACTCCGTCACCGACGAGGTTCCCGCATCCAAGCGCACCCAGAACCGTCTGACCGAGAACGAGGACAACGTCTTCGTACCGGCAGGCCGCTTCGAGAACACCCCCGACACCGACCCCGCACTCTCCGGTAACCGCGAGTGGGGCCGCGCAATCCTCGAGCGTTCCAAGACCACCAAGCTGGGCATCGACACCCTCAAGGCTAACGAGCTGACCAGTGAGGCTGAGGCTGAGAAGCTGATCAAGGAAACCGAAGAGGCTGGCAAGGCATGGGGCAAGCTCTCCGGCCACGAGCGTGCAGAGATTCTGCGCAAGGTCGGTAAGGCTATCGCACTGCGCCGCGGTGACCTGCTGGAGGTTATGGCAGCTGAGGCTGGCAAGACCCTGGAGCAGGGCGACACCGAGGTCTCCGAGGCAATCGACTTCGCATACTACTACGCAATGCTGGCTGAGGACCTCGAGAAGATCGACGGCGCAAAGCCCAAGTCTGTTGACCTGACCCTGGTTGTTCCCCCGTGGAACTTCCCGACCGCTATCCCCGCCGGTGGTGTTCTGGCAGGTCTGGCTGCAGGTTCTGCTGTCATCTTCAAGCCCGCAACCATCACCGCTCGCACCGGTGCCCTGATCGCAGAGATCATGTGGGATGCAGGCGTTCCCAAGGAAGTTCTGAAGCTCGTCAAGGTTGTTGACCGCGCTGCAGGTAAGCTGCTCATCTCGCACCCCGAGGTTGACCGCCTGATCCTGACCGGTGGCTACGAGACCGCTGAGCTCTTCCGCTCCTGGCGTGATGACCTGCCCCTGTTCGGTGAGACCTCGGGTAAGAACTCGATCATCGTCACCCCGAACGCTGACATCGACCTCGCCGTCAAGGACGTCGTCTACTCGGCATTCGGTCACGCAGGTCAGAAGTGCTCCGCTGGTTCGACCGTCATCCTGGTTGGCTCCGTGGCACAGTCTGAGCGTTTCCGCCGTCAGCTGCTTGACTCCGTCAACTCGCTGCACGTGGCACACCCGCAGGACATTGAGTCCCAGATGGGCCCCGTTGTTCAGAAGCCGGAAGAGAAGTTGCTGCGCGGTCTGACCACCCTCGGTCCGGGTGAGCGCTGGCTCGTTCAGCCCAAGGAACTGGACGAGACCGGTCGCCTCTGGAGCCCCGGTGTTCGCGAAGGCGTCAAGCCCGGTTCCGAGTACCACATGACCGAGTACTTCGGCCCCATCCTGGGTATCATGACCGCTGACACTCTGGAAGAGGCAATCGAGCTGCAGAACGCACCCGATTACGGTCTGACTGCAGGTCTGCACTCGCTGGATGCTGACGAGCTCGAGCTGTGGCTCTCCAAGGTGCAGGCAGGTAACCTGTACGTCAACCGTGCAATTACCGGTGCAATCGTTCAGCGTCAGCCCTTCGGTGGTTGGAAGAAGTCCACCGTTGGCTCCGGTACCAAGGCTGGTGGCCCCAGCTACCTGATCGCTCTGTCCGATTGGGAGCCGGCACAGGCAACCGCAACCGCTGTCACCCAGTCCGTGACCGTCCGCGAGACCCTGGCTACCATCGAGAACTCCGAGCTGGGCAAGCGCGAGGACTTCGCATTCATCAAGCGCGGTGTCTCCTCTGACGCACACGCTTGGGACACCGAGTTCGGCTTCGGTCACGATCCCTCGAAGCTGGGCGTGGAGCGCAACATCCTGCGCTACGTACCCACCCAGGTTCTGGTTCGTGCAGACGAGTCCGCATCCGCAGCAGAGACCCTGCGCGTTGTGCTCGCCGGTCTGGCAGCTAACGCACCGGTTGCTCTGTCCGTCGGTAAGGACCTGCCGGTCGACGTCCGTGGCGTCCTCGAGAACAAGGGCATCAAGTACGAAGTCAAGTCGGACGCTCAGTTCCGCGAGTACCTGGCTTCGAACGCTAAGACCCCGGTTCGCGCACTGGCTGGTACCCCGCTGGAAGGCACCCGTATCCGCTACATCGGTAACGATGAGAAGTCCCTCTACACCGCACTGGGTGGTCGCCCGGACGTTGCAGTGTACTTCGCACCCGTCACCGAGGCTGGCCGTATCGAGATGCTGCCCTTCCTCCGCGAGCAGGCTGTTTCGATTACCGCACACCGTTTCGGTAACCCGAACCGCTTCTCCGAGCGCGTCATTTCTTCCCGCTAAGGCGCTGTGAGAGTTTAGCTCTCTAGCCTAAGGCTCAGGGCCCTGCACCATCATGGTGTGGGGCCCTGAGCCTTTTGGTGTGTCTGATGGCTCCCTGCTGGAGGTGAGTAATAGGGGTGCTTCTAGGGCCTTGGGAAGGGGCGCTTGTTGAGCGGTTAGATAGGATAAGGAAAATATAGTGTCATAGAAGTGGTACGGGGGTGTTTGGACGTGCCCCGCGTTACTTCTTATGTGATAATTGGTGTAGGACGTTCCGTCATCCCACATACGGAACGACACCGTGCGCGGGACGGTCCGCGCTACGCAAGAACACACTGAAAGGACACCGCTGCTATGAGCAACGTTCCCGCAGAACTCTCGTACACTTCTGAGCACGAGTGGGTTTCCGCTCTCACCGCCGAGGGCACCGTACGTGTTGGTATTACCGACCACGCTCAGGATGCACTGGGTGACGTCGTCTACGTCGACCTTCCCTCTGTCGGCGACTCTGTAGCTGCTGAGGATAGCTTCGGTGAGATTGAGTCCACCAAGTCTGTCTCTGATCTTTTCGCTCCCATTGCGGGCGAGATTGTCGCAGTGAACGAGGGCCTGGAGGATGACCCCGCACTGGTTAACTCCGATCCCTACGGCGAGGGCTGGATCATTGAGATTCGCCCCGAGAACGCTGATGACCTGGCGAACCTGCTGGATGCAGAGGCGTACAAGGCTGAGCTGGACAAGCTCTAAGTCGATAGACTCTAAGACCTTCTATAGGCCTCGGATAAGAGGTACGTACTGATGAAACGGCGAGACCGATTGGTCTCGCCGTTTTTCTTTTAAAATGCACACAAACGCAAATAGTTGGGCGCATTTAAGGTTCGTCTTGAAGGTGCAGGAATTCACTAAAGGGGCTTGAAGGATGACTAAACCCCTAGTGGGGGCCTCTTTCAAGTTAAATGTGATGAAAACTTCAACTATCGCGAGAAGATAAAATTTTCCTCGTAAAGCAGTCCAATATGAGATATATGTGTTCGAAGTATTGGAATTTTGCTAAAATTGGTACTGTCTCTACTGATTAATGTTTGATTGTGTGGCTATTTTTGGGTTCAAAAAGCCTCTGAAAAGGGCGAACTAAATAGCAAAATGCCTTGTGAGGCTATAAGATTGTCTCGAAGGTTTGCGGTTTATCATTTCGTGATAAACAACTAAACTTATCTATCACACTCTCAACACTAAGCAAAGATGTTCGGCACGGAGCGAGACCCCCGACCGGGGGAACGAGCCACTCACTCAAACTTCGGCTCGTATCGACATCGGCTGAACAAGTACCCGAAAGACATAGATGACCTCACGCATCGATGAAAACCTCACTAACGCTGAGGTTCAACTAGAGGACGTGGAGAACGGCGACTCTGACCGTAACCCGCGTGACGTTAAGAGCCGGACCATCGGTCAGGTTCTTAGTCAGCTCGACCTGGAGTTCCCCGGAATTAGCGCATCCAAGATTCGCTTCCTGGAGGAGCGCGGCCTGGTGCACCCCAGCCGCACCGAAACCGGTTACCGCAAGTACTCCCAGACCGATATTGAGCGCCTGCGCTACATCCTCACTATGCAGCGCGATCACTACATGCCGCTCAAGGTAATCCGTCAGCATCTGGAGGATCTGGAAGCCGGTCGCGTGCTGAACTCCATGCCCGCCACCGTAAGTGAAGACGTCCTGGATACCGTCCTCGGACCGGACGAGCAGGAAGGCCGCACCTACAGCCTCCGTGAGCTGGCAGAATACGCTAACACCACTCCCGAACTGATTCGCGAGCTGATTGACTTTGGACTGCTCGAAGATGGCTCGGACGTAGAGTACACCGATTACGACGTGCTGATCGCCCGCGTGAGCGCAGAGCTGACCCAGCACGGCATTCAGCCCCGCCATCTGCGCGCATTCAAGTCTGCGGCAGACCGTGAAATTTCCCTCGTGGAAATCGCAGTGGCTCCGCTGGCCTCGCGCCGCGACGCAGCCTCCCAGGCTCAGGCGCAGGAACGAGCCGACAAGATCCGCAAGTTGTGCCTGCAGTTGCATGCAACTCTCGTCGAATCGGCAATGCCTACCTACGAGTAGGCGAACGAAGGTACAGGCGACTGGACCGTCTACCCTTCACAATCTTTGCGGTTCTACCGCACCCCGAACGGGGTTTTCCTTCCGGGATACACTGCTGACCACGGTGTTTCCCTCTATAGTCCCTGCCCGCACCAACGGGTAGAGGCCTCTAGACTTGGACGAGGCCGACGCTGGCACGCTCGGAATTTCTACCCCTTCGTCCAACACGAAGAGCTTTCTCACCAGGGGGCTCCCGGCCTGCCAAGGCTATTCACTTAACTCAGCTGTAAATGCGTACGGACTACCAGCCCGTACGCATTTACTTTTTAAACTCCCCCTGTATAAACTCCCCTGTGGGATGGGCGCCCAGAAAAAGCGAACGGAACGGCGGAGGAGGAGCGCCCCTATGAGGCGTTAATGAGGCAAGAATGAATCTGAAAAGATCGTTCGCTCCGGTGGGTTCAATTTTAAGTAGAGCCCTCTATCAGTTAAAATAGATTGAACAACCGCGCCTATCGCGCATCGGTCGCACTATCGAATCGTGTTCTACGAACCGAATAGTCGAGCCAATGTGTAGTATTGAAAACCGCGTAGCTAACCTCGCAGAGGGAAGCCACGCGAATCATAGATGCAGATTCTAAGGCCTAGCCCTAGAATCTCACCCCGAAAATCGGGGCTACACCGGAACGAAGTCGACCACATTTGATAGGGCGCGGTGAATCGCATTAAACGGGTTAACGAAAAGGAGGGACCGTGCTAGAGCAGCAGGTAGCCGAAAATGCAGGCGAGGCCGCAGGCACCCATGAGGCACCCCAGGGCTTCGACCAGCCCCTGGATGGCTTCGACACCCTCTTCCCCGTAGCGCCGCCTCCGCGCGGTGAACAAGGCGTACTCTTCACCGACCCGGTCTCTGTCGTCGAGGAAAACCTCGGCTACCGTGGCGCCGTCGCCTGCAAGGCAGCAGGCATCACCTACCGTCAGCTCGACTACTGGGCACGCACCGACCTGGTTGTACCCACCGTGCGTAGCGCCTCCGGCTCCGGTACCCAGCGCCTCTACAGCTTCCGCGATGTGCTCGTGCTTAAGATTGTGAAGCGACTGCTCGACACCGGCGTGTCCCTGCAGCAGATTCGCACCTCCATCGAGCATCTGCGTACCCGCGGCATTGACGACCTCGCGAACATCACCCTGATGAGTGACGGTACCACCGTCTACGAATGCACCTCCCCGAGCGAGGTTATCGACCTGGTTCAGGCTGGTCAGGGCGTCTTCGGTATCGCGATTGGCCGCGTCTGGCGCGAAATCGAAATGAACCTCAACGGCCAGCCCGGCGAAGAGATGCACGAAAACTTCGAAGGCGACGAACTTGCCGCCCGCCGTGCCCGCCGCGCACAGGCATAAAACACAAAACGTGAATCAGCCCGCGCTCACTACCTATCGGGTAGCGAGCGCGGGCTGAAGCTTTAAATGCGAGGGAATATTCAATGCTCACTTGAGAAAAAACTCAAGATACACCCCTGTCAGAGCCAGAAGAAAAGCGAAGATTCGCTAAAATAAAGGGGCATTACACCTCACTCATAAAAGGGACCTGCATGCCCCGCATCGTCAGTATCAGCAGCCTCAAGGGTGGCGTTGGCAAAACGTCCATCACTTTGGGGCTCGCCTCCGCGGCATTACACAGCGGACTCTCCACGCTTGTTATTGACCTCGACCCCCACGGCGACGCCAGCACCGGCCTGGCAGTGGATGAAACCATCCCCGACGTCGCCTCCCTGATTGCCAGCTCCAATGAGCGCGCCTTCGCGGAGGAAGCCGGTAGCTCCTCCTGGAACGCGCTCGTCGGCAAACCCACCCTGCTGACCAATAACCCCGTGACCACCGGTAGCGTGAAGGTGGCGCGAGGCTCGGCGCGCTCCACCCTCGTGGACCGGCAGGAAGCCGCGCCGTTCATCCGCCGATTCAAGCGCATGGTGGAGGCGGCAGCGGACGCCTACGACGTGATTCTGATTGACTGCCCGCCGTTCCTCGGAACCCTGTCTTCGATGGGCTGGGCGGTGAGTGAGCGTATCCTCTCGGTCGCTGAGCCTTCCCTTTTCTCTGTAGCGGGCACCGAACGAACCCTGCGTGCCATCGTGCGCTTTCAGCAGGAAAGCGGCATCAGCATTGACGGTGCGGGAGTAGTTATCAACAAGATGCGCCCCAACGACAGCGAACACCGCTACCGACGCGACGAAATGCGCTCCCTCTTCGGCGAGCTCGTGGCAGATCCTGTGCTCGCTGAAAGCCCCGTGCTGCAACGCGCCCAGGGTGCGGCGTACCCGATTCATTTTTGGCCCGACGAAGAGTCGGTTGATCCCGCCATTGACTTCACCCGCCTGCTGGCTGGGCTCATGGCAGACCTCTAAGCGCAGACATCTACGCGTCACTAATCCGCGGGCTCACATAGTTTCAACGCTTGAGGTTTCAACGCTTGAGTGCGTCTTCTCAAAGAACCTCTGTATTTTCAGCGCTGTGTTCTCAGCCCTGTGTTCTCAGCGCTGTGTTCTTTGGGACGGCGCACTTTCGTATATCCGTCAACATTGACACTAGATAGTGGGAATAGCCGGTAGCCTCCACGCGTTATAGTGGCAGTAACAGAAATAACCCCGCCATCGAGGGGCACGCTGGGAACGAGCCCAGCCTCAACATCATCAACGAGAGGACCACATGAGCATCGAGAACGTAGAACGCATTGACGGCGTAGCACAGTACGACCTCATCGTCATCGGCTCCGGATCCGGCAACACCCTCATCGGCCCCGAATGGGACGACAAGAAGGTCGCCCTCATCGACGGCGGTATCTTCGGCGGCACCTGCCTGAACGTTGGCTGCATCCCCACCAAAATGTACGTCTACCCGGCGACCATCGCGCAGAAGACCCGCGAGGTCAAGCACCTGGGCGTCGACGCACACGTAGACGCCGTGCACTGGGCGCAGATTCGTGACCGTATCTTTGCCTCCCGCATTGACCAGATTGTTGAAGGCGGCCGCAACTGGCGTGCCGGTCTGCCCAACGTCGACTTCTACGACCAGTACGCGCGCTTCGTCGGCTCCCACACCGTCGAGCTGACCGACGGCACCCGCCTGCAGGGCCGCCAGATTGTTGTTGCGGCAGGTTCACGCGCCGTGCTGCCTCCCGTACCCGGTATCGACTCCTCCAAGGTCTACACCAATGACAACGTCATGCGCATGGACGAGCTGCCCGCCCGTATGGTCGTCATCGGCGGCGGCGTGATTGCGGCAGAATTCTCCCACGTTTTCTCCGCATTCGGTACCGAAGTAACCCAGCTGAACCGCTCCTCCCGCCTGCTACGTGGCGTGGACGAAGAGGTCGTGGCACGCTTCGAAGAAGCCGCAAGCAAGCAGTGGAACATCGTCAAGGATGCGTCCCTCTCCGAAATCCGTGAGAACGCCGACGGCAGTGTGACCGTCGTAGCTAAGCACACTACCGAGAACGGTGAAGAACTGCTCGAAATCCCGGCAGACGCTGTGCTCGTGGCAACCGGTCGTCGCCCCAACACCGACACCCTCAACGCGAAGAACTACTTCGACGTGCAGGACGGCGGCCAGCTCAGCGTCGATAAGTACCAGCGCGTGCTCTACAACGGTGCACCCGTACCCGGTGTCTACGCCCTCGGCGACGTCTCCAGCCGCTACCAGCTCAAGCACGTGGCAAACCACGAGGCCCGCGTTGTGCAGCACAACCTCAGCCACCCCGAGGACCTGCGTGCCAGCGACCACCGCTACGTACCCGCCGCGGTCTTCAGCAACCCGCAGATTGCCGTGGTCGGCATGACCGAAGAGCAGGCGCGCCAGGCCGCTGAGCGTGAAGGCTTTGAGATCACCGTCAAGGCACAGAACTTTGGCGACACCGCCTACGGCTGGGCAATGGAAGACAAGATTGGCCTGTGCAAGCTCATTGCCCGTAAGGACAACGGTGAGCTGCTCGGTGCACACCTGGTCGGTGAAGAGTCCTCCGTGCTCATCCAGCCGCTCCTGCAGGCAATGAGCTTCGGCATGGATGCGCGCACCCTCGCACGCGGCCAGTACTGGATTCACCCGGCACTGACCGAAATCGTTGAGAACGCGCTGCTCGGTCTGGAATTCGACGAGCCCGCAAACTAAGAACCCGCCATCTAACGACGGCTAGATAACGTCCGAAAATCGAGGTTTCTAGCGAACAAACAGAGAGGAGGGGATCGTACCTAAGCGGTACGACCCCCTCCTCTCGTTATTGGTGGCCAGAGCCGGTTATGCCTTGTCGCTGTCAGACTTCTGCGGGTTCTGCTCTGCAACAGTCTTCTTCTCAGTCTGCGCGGGCTTCTCAGCGGGAGCATTAGCGGAAGACTTCTCAGCCTTTTTTACCTCTTCAGCCTCCTCTTCCTGAGGCTTCTGCATCATCTCGGCGGTCTGTTCACGCAGCTCCTCAAACTTCTCAGCCGCCTGCTCACGCAGCTCGGCAAGACGCTCCGCCTGGTGGTCCGCGTACTCGTGCAGACGCTCTGCCGCCTGCTCACGCAGTTCAGCGAACTTCTCAGACTGCTCCGCCGCGTACTCCTGCAGACGAGCCAAAGAATCCGACGTGCTATCAGAAACCTTGCCGTACATCTCATCCACGTAGGAGGAGAAGTCCTGCAGAATCTTCGCGCGGCGCAGCTTCTGCGAAGGAGTCAGGTAGCCGTCCGCCTCGGTCAGATCACGGTTCATGATGCGGAACTCGCGAATACCCTCGGCGCGGGAAACCAGCTGGTTCGCCTCGTCCACGAGCTTCTGAATTGCGGCACGAACCGCCGGGTGAACAGCAGCCTCCGGGATGGAGAGTGAACGGGGCAGACCCAGGTGCTCCAACTGCTCGGGTAGGGTATCCGGATCCAGGGTCACCAGAGCCGCAATAAACGGCTTCTCGTCGCCAACCAGCATCGCCTGAGAAACCAGGGGAGAGGTACGCAGATGACTCTCCGCAATACCCGGAATCACGTTCTTACCGCCGGCGGTGACAATGATTTCCTTCTTGCGGCCCACAATCTTCAGGTAGCCGCGCTCATCGAAACGAGCCAGGTCACCGGTGCGGAACCAGCCGTCCTCAGTGAACGCCTGAGCGTCCTCTTCAGGGTTCTTGTAGTAGCTGCTAATCACGCCCACGCCACGAACCAGAAGCTCGCCGTCCTCAGCAATATAGCCTTCGGAACCGGGGATGAGCGGGCCGATCATACCAATCTGGTACGGGTTGATGCGGCCAGCCGCAATCGGGGCGCAGGTCTCGGTCAGGCCGTAACCCTCAACCACCTGCACACCCACCGCGTGGAAGAAATGAGCCAGGCGCTCGCCGAGGGGACCGCCGCCGGAGACCGCGTAGTGTAGCTGCCCGCCCAGAGCCGCACGCAGCTTGGAGTACACGAGACGGTCGTACAGGGCGTACTGCGCCGCGAGCTTGAAAGATACATGTCCGGTGACCTTCGCCTTCGACCAGGCAATCGCGATGTCCACCGAGCGGTCGAAAAGAGCTTTGTTGAGAGAACCGCCCTTCTCTGCCTTGGCCTTGGCCCCCTCATACACCTTCTCGAAGACTCGGGGGACCACCAGCAGCATGGTCGGCTTGAAGCTATCAAGGTCGGCCGCGAGGTTCTTAATGTTCGGGGAGTGGCCGATAACCACACCGGCGTCCAGGGCCAGCACCTGAATCAGGCGAGCCAGCACGTGGGCCAGCGGCAGGAAGAGAATCGACGAGTTGCGGGGGTTCGCAATTTCGCTTTCCACGAAGCGCGTGTTGGCGCTCAGGTTCAGGAAATTGCCGTGGGTGAGCGGGCAACCCTTGGGGCGGCCGGTCGTGCCGGAGGTGTACACAATGGTCGCGAGGTCGTCACAACCGGCTGCGGAACGTACCTGCTCCAGCTGCTCATCGCTGACCTCGGAGGCGCGAGCACTGAGGGCATCAAGGTCGCCGTTCTCAATGACCCAGCGGTGCTTGAGCTGG
This sequence comes from Rothia sp. HMSC071C12, assembly GCF_001813895.1. Classification (NCBI taxonomy): domain Bacteria; kingdom Bacillati; phylum Actinomycetota; class Actinomycetes; order Micrococcales; family Micrococcaceae; genus Rothia; species Rothia sp. HMSC071C12. The sequence goes on along the minus strand of NZ_KV814378.1, from coordinate 332,572 downwards.
AACGGCTCAGAAGTAGAAGCGGCGTATTCTTCAGCCTCAGCCACACGATTCAGGAGCTTCTCATCCTCGACGAAGATGGCGACAGCCTCAGAATGGGACAGCGCCCATGCAGCCTGGGCGGCAGCGTTCGTCTCATATACCGGCACGGAGATGGCGCCCGCGTACCAAATCGCGAAGTCAATGACAGTCCACTCAAAACGGGTGCGGCTCATAATACCCACACGGTCACCCGGGCGGATACCAGAGGCAATCAGGCCCTTAGCCAGGTCGGTCACCATCTGGTGGAACTGCTGGGCGCGAACCGGCTGCCAGTTACCCGGAGACATCTGACGGCGGTACAGTACCGGATTGGAGCTATCGGCACGGTGGCGCTCAACAATGCTTGTCAGGTTCAGCGAGGGGTCGACAAGAACCTCAGCGGGAGTGGAGAAGACTTTCATAATGCGCCTTTCAAATCAGGGCGTGAGCCCGTGGCGAATCCGGTGCCGCGGGGCGCCCTCGATGGTTCGAGGTGCCGTGATGGCTATCTGAATGTTCTGCCCACCTCGGCGGGTGATGCATTCGCCGGTTGGTACGCTGAACCTTCAGAATTTAGTGGTTTAGTGATGCGACAAAAGCTTGAACAGTAGAGAGAAGATACTCGGCGTCGTAGTCGAGCGTTGCCACATGGTAGCTGCGGGTCAGCCACCTAAATTCTACAGGAACTGAACAATGTTCGAGAAAATATTTGTGGGAGCTATCCGACACAGTATGATCGCCCAGTGAACGCAAATACAGAATCGGCGACTTCAACTGCGGGATCAGAGCACGAGTCTCAGCACCCAAAAGATGCAGCTGATGCACCGCCGCGGTCGGAACGATAGAATACGCGCCCTCACTCACGCCCGGAACCGCAATATCGGAACCAATCGCCTTGAGCACCGGCAGAACCTTCGACACCTTACCGGCGTGGCGCATCATCGGGTTCACATCCACCATATAGGGGTTAATCAGCACCGTACCCGCCACCGGCAGACGCGCTGACAGATGAGTCGCAACCGTACCGCCCATGGACATGCCAATGACCACCACCTGCAGGCCCTGATTAGCCAGGCGGCGGTACCCCCGCTCAGCAGAATCCAGCCACTGCTGGTACGTGCTATCACGCAAATCCTGCCAACGGGTCGCGTGCCCAGTCAGCACAGGCATCTCCACCGCGTAACCGAGCTCCATAAAATGCTGAGCCACCGGGCGCATGCTATGCGGCGAACCCGTAAAACCATGCACCAGCAAAATACCCACGGAATGCTGCACCGAATCAGGGGCAAAAGAAACAGGGGAGTGGTCGAACGCATCCTGCTCTTCCCCGAGGCGACGCGCCAAAGATTCCTTAACATTTTGGGTCGCAAGAAGCCTGCGCTCGCGAGCCTTGCGCCGAATCCTCTTAATCGGTTCCAGCGAATTATCGAAAATGCTCATGGTCCTCCTCCGCCAACCTGCGCGAGTATGAGCGCAGGTGAGGCTCTATAGCGTACCCTGACCGGCTACCACGGATACAGCACCGATGCTGGTATATCGCCCCCAGCGCACCCGATACACCGGTGCGCAGAAAAATCGTTCTCTTTTCTTTAATTATCGCGCGTTCTCTCGCTACGCTCCAGACAAGATAGAATTGACCCGGGAATATTCAGAGAGGAGTCCCCAATGCCTAACACCGCCCTCTATTCAACGCTCAAGGTTCTTGGCTCACCCCTGCTGCAGGGACTGTACCACCACGACGTGGTTGGCCTGGAAAACCTGCCCGAGGGGCCCTACATCGTCGCCAGCAACCACCTGGCATTTTGCGACTCCATTTTTATTCCTCTCGCCATGCCGCGCACCGTGAACTTCCTCGCCAAGAGCGACTACTTCACCACCCCCGGCGTGAAGGGCCGCGCCATGGCGGCATTCTTCCGCGGCGTTGGCCAGCTTCCCATGGACCGCTCCGGCGGCCAGAAGAGCCAGGAATCCCTTAACGCCGGCGCGCAGGTCCTCAAGGACGGCGGCATCATCGGCATCTACCCCGAAGGCACCCGTAGCCCCGACGGACGCGGCTACCGCCCCAAGGTCGGTGTCGCCCGCCTCGCAGTTGAAGCAGGCGTGCCCGTAGTGCCCGTCGGACAGATTGGTACCGACCTGATTCAGCCCTCCGGCTCGAACCGTATCCGTCTGCGCCATGACGGCAAGCCCATCCAGGTGCGTACCATTATCGGTAAGCCCCTCACCTTCGAGGAATACACCGACGGCTCAGACCTGAGCCACCGCGTTCAGCATGAAATCGCCGACCGTATTGGCTCCGAGATCCGTGCCCTCAGCGGCCAGGAATACGTGGACGTGTACGCCGACCGCGTCAAGAAGCTCATGACTGATAAAAACATGAGCGCTGATGAGGCAGTCGCACACCTGCAGCACTAGGCATTGAGACAGCACCCTGAGACAACACCTCGGGTGCGCATATACTCCAGATGCGCACATACGCCAGAGGGCGGGATGCGGTACATGCCGCATCCCGCCCTTTCGTATGCGGCTCTGCAACGGTGCTCATCAACCCGCGTATCGCCGACACCGGGTGGCGCCGACACCGGGTGGCGCTATCTAAACATGTGAGATGTACCTGACTGCAGGGTTAGGTGTTGAAGCAAGCAAGAGTACAATTAGGTCTATTCGGCCTGAAGAATCGCAAGCCAGCACGCCGCACACGGCGCGCCGAGCACCCGAAACGCGGCTGAATCAGAAAACGCACAAGACCATCCCGATGGAGTGAAGATGAGCAATCAAAACCTCAACACCTCGCAGGCCACCGACCACGGCCTAGACACCTGGCGTCAGCTGCACATTGACCAGCAGCCCACCTGGAGCGAGCACGAAGATTTTGAGAGCACTATCGCCGAGCTGAACTCGGTACCGCCGCTCGTCTTCGCCGGTGAGGTCGACGCCATGCGCCAGGCACTCGGTGAGGTCGCTGAAGGCCGCGCATTCCTGTTGCAGGGCGGCGACTGCGCAGAAACCTTCGCTGGTGCAACCGCCGACAAGATCTCCGGCCGCATCAAGACCATCCTGCAGATGTCTGCAGTGCTCACCTACGGCGCCTCCATGCCCGTGGTGAAGATGGGCCGCATGGCGGGCCAGTTCTCCAAGCCGCGCTCCGCAGACATGGAAACCCGCGGCGACGTCACCCTGCCCTCCTTCCGCGGCGAGACCGTCAACGGTTTCGACTTCACCCCCGAAGCCCGCGTACACGACCCCAAGCGCATGCTGCGCGGCTACCACACCAGCGCATCCACCCTGAACCTGGTGCGCGCCTTCACCAAGGGCGGCTTCGCCGACCTGCGCGCCGTGCACCAGTGGAACCGAGGCTTCACCTCTAACCCCGCCCACGAGCGCTACGAGAAGACCGCTAACGAAATCGGCCGCGCCCTCAAATTCATGGAAGCATGCGGTGTGAACTTCGAGGCCCTCAAGACCACCGACATGTACGTCGGCCACGAGGCACTAGTTCTGGACTACGAGCGCGCCCTGACCCGCATCGATTCGCGCACCCACCTGCCCTACGACACCTCCGCACACTTCCTGTGGATTGGTGAGCGCACCCGCGGCATCGATGACGCCCACGTGGACTTCCTCTCCAAGGTCCGCAACCCCATCGGCGTGAAGCTCGGCCCGACCACCACCACCGAGGACGCACTCGCACTGATTGACAAGCTCGACCCGAACCGCGAGCCCGGCCGCCTGACCTTCATCACCCGCATGGGCGCGAAGAACATTCGCGAGAAGCTGCCCTCCATCGTTGAAGGCGTGCAGGCCGAGGGCGCGAAGGTCGTGTGGGTGACCGACCCGATGCACGGCAACACCATCTCCGTGCCCTCCGGCTACAAGACCCGTCGCTTCGACGACGTGCTCGACGAGGTTCGCGGCTTCTTCGAGGTGCACGAGGCTCTGGGCTCGTTCCCCGGCGGTATCCACGTGGAGATGACCGGCGACGACGTGACCGAATGCCTGGGCGGCTCCGACGCCATCGACGAGGCAGCACTGGCTGACCGCTACGAGTCCCTGTGCGACCCGCGTCTGAACCACTCGCAGTCCCTGGAAATCGCGTTCCTGGTCTCCGAGTACCTCAAGAACCGCGCATAAAACGTTCATGCGCCTCGCCGGACTAGTCGGTGAGAAATAGCAGAAAAAACAACAATGCCCGGGTCTTCACTCATCGTGAGTGAAGACCCGGGCATTACGTTTAACCTGCGCACCACACAGACGAGGACAGAGTGCACAGACGAGGACGGAGTGCTCGAGGGGGGGAGCACTACTAGAAGGTCAGGAACGCCTCAATATTGCGCCACCACTGCGACTGCACCAGTGAGGTCGCAAGCCACCAACCGGTAAAGCTCGAACCCATGCCCAGCAGAATCAGCGCCAGAGCCCAACCGCCCACCGCCATACCCGAGGGCGGGGTCCTAAACTGCTTGGCGGGCAGGCGAGGATCCTTCTGCGAAGACTGCTCGGATTCCTGAGAAGAAGCGGCCTCCTCTGCCGGTGAAGCCTCCGACGCGCTCGCCGCCCCCTTAGACTTCGAGCGACGCGTGCCGGAGGGACTCAACGAACGCTCCGCATGGATTGGGGCGTACTCGCCATGAGCCGAGATGAACTCCTGCTCCGTCTGCGGGCCAATGCCAACGGACTGAGTCAGCGGACCCTTCGCCGCGGCGGTACGGCGGCTCATGAATGAGCCCAGACCACGCTTGCCGGATTTGCCCTTTGAGCCTTCCTGCTCCTGATCAGTGTCAGAATCGTCATTATCGGAGGCAGAACTCACCAGAGGCGGAATGCCCTGGCGGTTGAGCACGGAGTCCTCAGCATCTACGTCGGCAAGGTGCACGCCCTGACCCGCCGTCGAAGCATCGTACACGAGGCTGTCGGGGGAGTAGACATCGTAGGCGAGCAAATCGCGGGCATCGCTAAAAGCACTAATCGGGGTGTTACGCACCATCTGCGCGGCACCGCTACGCTCCGCAATATCGGCAACAGCCTCCCAAAGGGGAAGCTCCGGCTCCGGGCACGAGGGGGCGCGCCAAGCACGCTCGTGCTCACCCAATGACTCAGAAATCTCCAGTAGGGCCGTAAACAGCTCGGTCGCATCCTCTGGGCGGGCGTGAGGCTGCTTGCGGGTACACCACGAAATCAGCCCCGCAATATCGCGGTCCGCACCCGGTGCGACATCGGTCAGCGCGGGCATCTCAATATTCGCGTTGTGGTAGAGCACCTGCTGGTCATTCTCCAGACCAACAAAGGGCAGACGACCTGAAAGCATGCGGTACATCATCACGCCGAGCGCAAAAATATCGGCTTGCGCGCCGACCTTCACCTTCGGATCAAGAACCTCCGGCGCTACGTAGGCGGGGGTGCCCATGGGGGCGCCCGCATCCACCTGATCGTCACGGCGGGAGAGACCAAAGTCCGTGAGCTTCACCTGACCGTTAGCGTCGAGAAGAATATTGCCTGGCTTAATATCGCCGTGCAGGTAGCGGTTAGCGTGTACCTCCGAGAGCGCCTCCACCACCGGAATGAGAATATCCAGAGCCTCACCCAGGGACAGGGCATTACGCACACGCAACAGCTGGCTCAGGGTGCAACCGTGCACATACTCCAAGACGATGTACATGACCATCTCGCCCGAAAAATATTCGGTACCCGAAGAAATCACACCCACCGTATGTCCGCCGCCGCCCACCTGGCGCATCGAGCGCTCCTCACGGTGGAACTTCTGACGGTTCGCTGCATCCTCAGCCAGAGCGGGGGAGAGAACCTTGAGCGCAACCGGGTTATTCGACCACAGGTCCAGCGCATAATACACCTCGCTCATGCCGCCGCGGCCAATAAGCGAACCCACCTGGTAGTGACCCTCAATAATGGCGCCACTGAGCCACTGCGAAGAACCAATAGCGGTATCCGGGGCAGCGGGACGAGTGGCGGGAGGAACAGAAGTATTTGCAGAAGAACGAGGGTTCACAGGAGAAATTCGGCGTGGGCTGGGAGTATTCATACGTCTCAACATTTTAGCCCGCCCACCTGGGCAGAAGCGATGCCAAAGGGCGCCGAGCAGGTGAACACTCAGCGAATTCTTAAGAAGCACCGACGGGTCCGAACCCAACCTAAGAACCGCCGGCAACGCGCAAAAAGGAAAGGTGCGCAGGAGAGCTCCCGCTCCAGATGCGGGTCAAAAGTGGTAAATACGTGCCAGCTCTGGCACTCTTAAAAGGTGACTAACGAAAATATTGCTCAGACCTTCGCCCTCGTCGGCGATTGGGTAACCATCCCCGAAATTGCGCAGGCACTCGACCTGAAGGTGACCCGCGTTCACAACCTGATTTCTGACGGTACGCTCATCGCGCTGCGCGACCCGGAAACCAACGTGCGCAAGGTACCCGCACTGTTCATGAACGGTTCGCGAGTACTCGAATCCCTCAAGGGCACCCTCGCTGTCCTGAAGGACTCCGGCTTCAGCGATGAAGAAGCTATCGTGTGGCTGTACACCAACGACGACTCCCTGCCCGGCCGTCCCATCGACGCACTGATTGACGGTCGTAAGACTGAAATCCGTCGCCGTGCGCAGGCACTGGCTTGGTAATACCAGCTTGGTAATAGCGGCTCAGTACTATAGCTAAATATGTTGAGGCGGCATACTTCGGTATGCCGCCTCAACTTGTTTAACGTTCTAACTGTGTTGAACCTCTACGCCTTGCGACGTAGCGCATCTATGCCTTGCGACGCAACGCACGGCCCACAATATCGGTCAGTGCCGCATGCGTCAGCTCGTCCAGGTTCATCGCCTCCAGCGCTTCAAACACAGCCTGAGACTTCTGCTCAATCAGCTGCTCATGCTTGGCGAAAGCACCCGAAGAAACCATCAGCTCGCGGATGCGCTCCACCTGCTCATCGCTCAGCTCGGGGTCGCCCAAGCTATTGTGCAGAAGCGCCGCATCCTGCTCGTTCAGGGCAGCGGAGGTGAGCGCCACCAGCACGGTACGCTTACCCTCACGCAGGTCATCGCCAGCGGGCTTACCGGTCACCTCCGGCTGGCCGAAGACGCCCAGCTCGTCATCACGTAGCTGGAAGCCCTCACCCAGCGGCAGACCGAACGCACGGTAACCGGCAAGTACCGGGTGCTGCTCGCTCACGGCACCGGTGCCGTTCTCCATCGCGGCAGCCTGCAGAGCCAGAGCACCACCAATCGTGAAGGGGTGCTCGCACGAGTACTTGGCGGACTTGAAACGAATCACGTTCAGGGCACGCTGCAGAGCCGCCTGAGCGTCCTCGGTTTCGAGAACCTCGGAGTAGACGTCCAGATACTGACCCGCCAGAACCTCGGTGCGCATCCGGTCAAAAATAGTGCGCGCAGGGGCGCCATAAATCGCTCCCTCACCCAGGGACGCGAAAACCTCGGCAGACCACGCCAGGGTCAGATCTCCAGCAAGAATACCGCCGGTCAGACCGTAGTTGAAAGCATCACCGCGCCAACTATTCTGCTCGTGCGCTGCCTCGAAACGCTTGTGCACGGAGGGAGCGCCGCGGCGGGTATCGGAGCGGTCGATAATGTCGTCGTGAATCAGTGCGGAGGTCTGGAACAGCTCCACCGCCATGCCGGCCTTCACAATAGACCAGGACGCGCGGTTCTCGGTTACGGGTGCACCGCCGGCACCGCGCCAACCCCAGTAGCTCAACAGGGCACGCAGGCGTTTGCCTCCGGTGGAGAGGGACTCAATAGCCTCCAGCAGAGGCAGGGTTTCGGGAGAAATACCCTCGAGCAGTTCGCGCTGGCGGGCAAAAAACTCAGCCATGAGGGTGTCAAAAGCGTACAGGTAGGCTCGCTGCTCTTCAGCAATACGCTCAGCGAGGTGCGCAGAAGTCGCCGGGATATTCGGTGCCGCTACGGTGAGGCTCTCGGTCGCCTGGGGAGTGGGGGCTCCGGAAGGAGAAGGGGGAGTCATACTATCCTCGCTGATGGTCGCTATGTACGGTCCTGATGCCGTGCGGTGTGCACTTCTTCTAGCTTAGTGGAGAAAAGCCCAAGAGAACGCATTTACGAACACGTTTACGATATATTACCCCTATTGTTCGTAGAAATGTGCTATATTTTCGGTAGGTGGGCGTAGAAGTTATGAGAGGAGGCGACATGGGGCAGATGCGAATCAGCAAGAATAGTGGCGTAAGGAACGGCCGCGTCATTATGCACCTGGACATGGACGCCTTCTTCGTCAACGTCGAACTCCTCGAAAATCCCGCTCTGCGCGGCGAGCCCATTATCGTGGCGCCCCTGGGCCCCCGCTCGGTCGTATGCTCCGCCTCCTACGAGGCGCGCGCCCACGGAGTGCGCTCCGGAATGCCGCTCAGTCGCGCCCGGAACCTTAGCCCCAACGCCACCGTCCTGCCGCTGCGCGGCGACTACCGGCACTACTCCCGCGCCGTCATGGCAATCCTTCATGACCTGAGCCCCTACGTTGAGCAGGTCAGCGTGGATGAAGCCTTCGTAGACCTCACCGGCGCCTACCTGCACGGCCAAGACCCCGTCGCCCTGGCCCAGCGCGCTCGCGACCGCATCGCGCAGGAGCTATCCCTGCCCTCCTCTGCGGGGGTTGCGCCCAATAAGCTGCTCGCCAAAATGGCGTCCACCGGTAGTAAACCCAACGGGCTGTGGGTCATTCCGCCCGAGCGCGTTCAAGAATTTCTTGACCCGAGAAAAGTCTCCGACCTGTGGGGAGTGGGTGCCAAAAGTACCGAGCAACTCTCCCGATACGGTATTCACACCATCGCCCAGATGAGGTCCATGAGCCTGGACTGGCTCAAAGAACGCTTCGGTACCGCTCAGGGCGAGCACCTCTGGGCCATGGCGCGCGGCATTGACGAACGCCCCGTAATCACCGAACGTGAAGAGAAAAGCATGGGTGGCGAGCACACCTTCGAGACGGATACGACCGATGCCCAGGAGGTGAGCGCTGCCATTCGGGAGCTGAGCCTCAAGCTGGGAAAGCGCCTGCGATCCGCTGGCAAACTCGCCGGAGGGCTCAGCCTCAAAATCCGCTACAGCACCTTCGAAACGCACACCCGCGCTATCCCACTAAACGTGCCCGTGGACTCCGGCATACAGATTGCCTCCCTGGCGTTGGAAGCCCTGCGAGCCGATGAAATTCTGGTGGGTCAGGAGGCGCCACGCGCCCTGCGGCTCATCGGAGTGCGCGCCGAAAAACTCGCCCGCGCAGAAGACGGAGTGCAACAAACCCTCTTCGACTCCATTGAGATCGGGACAAACCCACGCTCCTCACAAACAGCCTCCTCACAAGCTGCCTCCGCACAAAACGCCTCCGCACAACAAGGAGGCGGGGGAGCGGACAATAGCCCGCAGAACGGTACTCGCTCGGGAGCTGGCGCTCACTCGGGGTCTGGTGCCCGCCTCGTGAAGAGCGGCAGATGGTCCGAGGTTGAGCACGTCATGGACGCGATTCACCGTAAGTACTCACAGGAAAGCCTCAAGCCAGCCTCCGGAGTTACCGCGCCCGAGAAGAGCATTGACGAAAATAGGTCATAAAGAGCTTCTGTCCGAAAAAAGAATGCGCCAACCCCACCCCGCGCGGTACGATGGGAAACATACGACCGGAAACATCCAGCGGGAAGAAGCGCCCACCGCGCCAGCTGATGCACTAGCTAACCCGGCTGATACCGACGTCATCTTGAGTAGCGACACCTCAAAGGAGAAAACGATGGCACTGTCCGAGCGTGAACAGAAGGTTCTGGACCAGCTCGAAGAACTCATGAGCAATGAGGACCCGCACTTTGCCTCCTCCATGTCTTCAACCGGCAACACCGCGCCGGTTTTCAGTGCTCGCCACCTGGCTCTCGGTATTCTCTTCGTTCTTATTGGCCTGGGCATCATTATTGGTGCGGTTGCATCGAATATGATTTGGCTGGGTGTCTTCGGCTTCCTCTTCGCGGCAGGTGGCGTGTACTTCGCAACCACCAGCAAGAAGACCCCGGTAGATTCCTTCCTCGGCGGTAAGGCAGAGGGTGCAGCTCGCGTGCGTCAGCGTGAGCAGAAGGAGCGTTCCTCCTTCATGAATCGTCTGGAGGACCGCTGGGACGAACGCAATAACGGCCAGTTCTAGTACTGCTTTGGCGCAATAGTTTTTCTTACGGCTAGTATTTCTCGTGGCTGAGCATCCGTACTCTCTAGGGTCTTAAGACTTCATCAAGACTTCACAGGCGGAAGGTAAGAATTCTCTTACCTTCCGCTTTTTCTATGCCCGAAATAGTGAAGCGTGGATGCTTTATGAAAGCTGGTAGACGGGTCACGCCGATTCCTGAAGCTTGCTCTGTTATTGAGCCTTTACTTGAGCCGGGGTATGGCAAGCATGCTGAGGGTATTACGCTGAGCGGACACACCCGAAGCTGTGTAGAAGCTGTGCGGCAGCGTTAAAAATGCAGAAGAGAGCATAAAAACACTAAAAGATACTCTGCCGGGTGGGGTAGGTGGTGGAAAGTGGGGTAAAGTGGAGGGGAAAGCTGAAAGTCAGTCCTATCGCCGTGCCCTCAAACAGACGGCGGAGGCGTCGGCCCGGCACACCCCGCCACCGGCACCTACAGGATGTGTGGAGCAACCACGCTCCCGCAGGCTTCAGCACATCGGCACACATCAGGGGCACACATCGGGGAGGTGAAGTGAATGTTCTTAGGTACCTACTCACCACGAATGGACGCCAAAGGACGCATCATCCTTCCCGCCAAATTCCGTGAGGAACTCTCAGCAGGCCTCGTTCTGACCCGCGGTCAAGAACGATGCCTGTACGTTTTCCCCGCCGCAGAATTTGAACGCATCCACGAACGGATGCGCACCGCGCCCCTGCCGGGACGAGCCGCCCGAGACTTCCTGCGAGTCTTCCTCTCAGGAGCCTCAGACGAACTGCCCGACAAGCAGGGACGCATCACCATCCCGCCGATACTGCGCCAATACGCAGGACTGACCGACAACCTCGTCGTCATCGGATCCGGTACCCGCGCAGAAATCTGGGATGCAGCCGCCTGGGAGGAATACCTCGCCCGCACCGAAGCTGAATTTGCCTCCCTCGACGAGGACCCGTTCAGCCCGCTACTCTAGCCAGTTTTGCTGGTGTAGCGGCGACCGCCCGGCATCTCTCTATCACCACCGCACCACTCTTCCGTAAGCTTTCCCGCAGGACAAACTCTCACAGGAGCACCCATGAGCGTAGACCACGCCCCCGAAACCGGTACGACCGCATCCGGCGCTGCCGCCAAGGTGACCGGCGCATCCATTGAGAACCTCTCCCAGCGTGAAGCGAGTGAACGCCACGTGCCCGTGATGCTGGACCGCTGCATTAACCTGCTGGCACCCGGCATTGAACGCGCCGTCGAGGAACGCGGCACCGCCTACGTTATTGATGGCACCCTCGGTATGGGTGGCCACTCCGAGGCGTTGCTTGAACGCTTCGAGAACCTTGTGCTCATCGGCATTGACCGCGATCTGCAGGCGCACGCCATCGCCGGTGAACGCCTGGCGCGCTTCGGTGACCGCTTCGTACCCGTGCACGCCGTCTACGACGAAATTGACCGCGCCATGGAAACCGCCGGCGTGCAGGGCATCGACGGCATCCTGATGGACCTGGGCGTCTCCTCCATGCAGCTGGACGAACGCACCCGCGGCTTCGCATACTCCTACGACGCACCCCTGGACATGCGCATGAACTCCGAAGACGAGCTCACCGCCCGCATCGTCGTCAACGAATACAGCGAAGACCAGCTGCGCCGCATTATCCGCAACTGGGGCGAAGAGAAGTTCGCATCGCGTATCGCCCGCGCCATCTGCACCGCCCGCGCCAACACGCCCCTGGAAACCACCGGTGAGCTCGTGCGCATTATCCAGAAGGCTGTGCCCGTCGCCGCGCAGCGCACCGGCGGTCACCCCGCCAAGCGCACCTTCCAGGCGTTGCGCATCGAAGTGAACCACGAACTGGAAGCCCTCGAACGCGCCGTACCGGCAGCCCTGGAGGCGCTCAACCTCGGCGGCCGATTCGTCGCCATGAGCTACCACAGCCTCGAAGACAAAATCGTCAAGAGGGCACTGACCGCAGAAGCATCCTCCAAGGCGCCCAAGGGCTTCCCGGTAGAGCTTGAAGAGCACAAGCCCACCGTCAAAATCATTACCCGCGGCGCCGAACCGCCTACCGACGAGGAAATCGAACAGAACTCTCGCGCCGCCAGCGCCAAGCTGCGCGCCGCCGAGAAGATCCGCATCCCCGCCAAGTAGAAGACAGAAAGCGAAGAAGAGTGAGCACCCAGCACGCATCCCAGCGCCCCACCCGCACACAGGGCGCACCGCGGAGTCGACGCGCCGGTTCCTCGCGCCCTGCCGCCGGTACCCCCAGCGCCGTTGGCTCTACCCGCGCATCCTCTACAGGCGGCTCCACCGGGGCGAGCCGCGCCTCCACCCGAGCTCACTCCGGTCGTACCCGCACCGCGCGTCTGGAGCCGGTCACTGCATCTCAGCCGGTGGTCCGCCCCGTCAGCACCGCGGCTTCGCACGGCGGTAAGCGAACCTCGACGAATGCGAGCCGTGTGCCCTCGAGCGTTCGTGCGGCAGCACGCACCGAAGAGACCCGCGAGGAGAAGCCGAAGTCGCGTCACCCGCTCTCGACCGTGCGCCGCCGAGCACGCAAGCTCAGCCCGCCCACCATGCTCGCTGTTTTTGCGGCAATTCCGCTGACCCTGGTCTTTATTCTGCTGCTGAACGTGCTGATTGTGACCCGCCAGTACGACATGGTGGATCTGCGCGCGCAGGAGCAACAGCTTGTGCAGGAAAACCAGGCGCTGCAACAGGAGATTGGCTTCAAGGAAGCCCCGCAGGACCTGGCTGTTCGAGCAAGCACTCTGGGCATGTTCGTGAGCTCTTCGCAGGCGACCCTGAACCTGCAGTCCTCCACGATTGAGGGCACCCCCGCCCCGGTGGCAAGCCCGACCGGTGCTGAGGGAAACAAGCAGGAGAATCTGATTTCGCCTCCGGCAGCTGGCTCGAACGAAAGCTACGCCAAGAGCATTGTGGACGCGGACAAGTCCGTTCAGCAGCGCCACGGCCAGGCGAGCGCTACGGCAAAGGCATCTGCAAGCGCCTCGGCAAGCCCCGCGCAGCAGGCTAACCCCGCCCAGCAGGCCAACCCCGCACCGGCGAATAGCGCCCCTGCTAGCCCGGTTGCTTCCGCCGCACCGAGCGCCGCTCAGCAGCCCGCAGCTAGCCCCGCGGCAAGCCAGCCCGCACGATAAACAACATTGACCACAGGATGCGTAGCATCACCGATAGACCAGACCAGCGAAAGGACCACCGCATGAGCTCCGACGCGCGTAAGAACGCGAACGAATCGGCATCCGGTCAGCCGGACCTGACCCGCCGTGGCTTTGTCGCCGGCGCCGCTGCCACCTGTGCTCTGGGCGTCATTGGTGCGAATCTGTTTATCCGCCAGGGCTTTGATCCCGGTGCGGTGGCGAATGCGTCCCGTCAGAAGCGTTTGCGCTCCCAGGTGCTGCCTGCTGTGCGTGGCCAGATTCTGGATATCAACGGCAATGTCATGGCGCGTACTGTGCAGCGCTATAACCTGACCGCTGATCAGAGTGCCGTGGCGACCTTCAAGCGTTACAACGAGGACCGCACCCAGAAGATTGAGGTCACCCCCAACCAGCTGGTGTACGAGATGGTCGATATTCTCAAGACCGTTGACCCGGGCATTACCGACGAGTTCATCAAGTCCAAGCTGGACGGCACCTCCAAGTACTCGGTGATTAAGGCAAATATCACCCCGGAAATTTTCAATAAGATTGATGCCCTTGGTGCGCCCTTCATCTACGGTGAGGCGTTCTCCCAGCGCCTGTACCCCAACGGTAGTGTGGGTGGCTCCGTGGTCGGCAAGTACAACATTGTTGAAGAGGCTGACGGCAACGGCAAGGGCGGCACGGTGTCCCGTAACTTCTCGGTGGGCATTGAGCGTGTCTTTGAGAAGGAGCTTGCCGGTACCCCCGGTGAGCGCACCTACGAGATTAGTGCTGATGGTGTGCGTATTCCGGTGGCTAAGGAAGAGCAGCGCCTGGCGGTGGACGGTAAGAATATTCGTCTGACCATTAACCGTGATGTGCAGTATTTTGCGCAGCAGGTGGTACGTGCCCGCGCTGAGGAGCTGAAGGCTGAATGGTGTACCGCCATTGTTATGGATGTGCGTGACGGCTCCATTTTGGCTCTCGCTGATTCCTCCACGATGGACCCGGGCGCGGCAACCATTGAGGATACGGCGGACATGACCCCGCGCGCTATTTCGCAGAGTGTGGAGCCCGGCTCGACCGAGAAGATGCTGACTTCTTCAGCGCTGATTGAGCAGGGCCTGACCACCCCGACTAGCGTGTATGACGTGCCCGCGACCCTTACGATTGACGGCCAGACTTTCAAGGATGCGTTTGAGCACGGGGCGCAGCGGCGTACTTTCTCGGGCATTATTACTGACTCGATGAACACCGGTACGGTGCTGGTCGGTCAGAAGCTCAGCAAGGAAGAGCGCTACAACTGGTTGAAGAAGTACGGCGTCGGCGAGTTTACCGGCATTGAGTTGACCGGTGAGGAGCAGGGTATAATCGCTGATTGGCGTGATTGGGACGGCCGTCAGCAGTACACGGTGCTGTTCGGTCAGGGTGTTGCGCAGACTCCGCTGCAGACCGCTATGATTTTCCAGGCACTGGGCAATAAGGGCGTTCGTCTGAAGCCGCGTATTGTGGACGCAATTATTGACGCGGACGGCACCGAACATAAGCGTGCCGTGGAGCCTGGCGAACGCATGGTCAGCGAGCAGACTGCCGCCTCCTGCCTGACTCTCATGGAGAATGTGGTGGAGCAGGGCCACGCCCGTCCGGCGAAGGTGACCGGCTACCGCGTGGGCGGTAAGACCGGTACTGCGGAAACTCCGAGTGAGAAGGGCGGCTACGACGGCAACACGACTTCCTTTATTGGTGTGGCGCCGATTGAGAACCCTCAGTTCTTGGTGGCGGTGACCATGCAGCGTCCTGAGGGTAGCGTGGGTGCGAACGGTACGACGGCTGAGTTCTCCAAGATTATGGAGAAGACCCTGCACACCTATAATGTGCCGCGTTCTACCGGTGAACCGGAGTTGATTCCGCTTTTTGCTGAGGATAGCCCCAATAAGACGAGCTAAAGGCGAGCGGGGGAGAGGGCTCCGGTAGCTGATTCGTGATGAAGAAGCCCCGGGACTGAACACCTGTCGAAGCCTAAAGCCCGTAGAATATTGAATGACCCTGTGTGCCTTGAGCGCATTGACCATACAGAGCTCACCGCTTCGGACAGCGGAGAGGAAAGAAGGACGATGGATACCGCATCTCACGCACCCGGCCAGAACCTGCTGGGCGGCGACGCTCAGACTCTGCGCCCGAATTCTGTGCGCCCGGTGAGTTTGGCGCACCTTCGCGAACATCTGCAGGGATTGGGTGCTCAGGTGAGTTCCCAGCTGGCTAGTGGCGTTCAGGGTTCTGAATCCGGTGATTCTGTTGAGGTTACCGGTATTAGCATGGACTCCCGAGGTGTTCGCCCGCAGGACCTGTACGTGGCTCTGCCCGGTGCGAAGGTGCACGGTGCGCAGTTTGCTGAGGCCGCGTTGAATCTGGGTGCTTCCGCTATTTTGACGGATGCTGCCGGTGCGCAGCTGCTGGGTGAGGCGCCGGTGCCTGTCCTGGTGACTGAGAACCTGCGCGAGTATGTCGGTCCGTTGGCTGCGCTGATTTATGGTTCGGCTTCGTTCCCCGCTACTCACCGTTACGCGGTGACCGGTACGAACGGTAAGACCACCTCCACCTACATGTTGGAGTCGGTGTTCCGCACCGGCCTGGGTGTGAAGACGGGTCTGATTGGCACTATTCAGATTCTGATTGATGGTGTGTCGGTTCCTTCGAAGATGACCACCCCGGAGTCTCCTCACGTGCATTCTCTGCTGACGATTATGGGTCAGCATCAGGTGCGTTGCGCCGCAATGGAGGTGTCCTCGCACGCGATTGATTACCACCGTGTGGACGGTGTGAAGTATGCGGTTGCTGGCTTCACGAACCTGACCCAAGACCACCTGGATCTGCACGGCACCATGGAGCATTACTTTGAGTCGAAGGCGCAGCTGTTCACCCCCGAACGTGCTGAGCTTGCGGTGATTACTGCTGATGACGAGTGGAGCGAGAAGATGTTCTCCGCTGCTTGCGAGCAGATGGGTGCTGAGCAGGTTCACCGTCTGGTGACTGCGCGCGGTGCCGGTCTGGCTGAGGTGCCCGCAGAGTTTGGTGCCCGCGACTGGGCTGTGGTGAAGGTTCAGCGTGAGGGCCTGGGCCACCGCTTCCACGTGGCTAATGGCGCCGGTGAGAGCGTTGAATGCTACACCGGTCTGCCCGCTGACTTTAACGTTTCGAATGCTGCGCTGGCGGCTCTCATGGCGTACCTGGATACTGACTCCGCTGAGCGTGAGCGCCTGCTGCCCGAGCTGGCGTCCGGTTCGGCTCTGACTCCGGTGGTGCCGGGTCGTATGCAGCTGATTTCTTTGGCTCCGCACGCGATTGTGGACTTTGCCCACAACCCTGATGGCCTGACCCGCGCCCTGGAGGCGATGGACCGCCCCGGCGACGGCAAGGTCATGATTGTTTTCGGCGCGACCGGTGAGCGCGACCAGCTCAAGCGCCCGATTATGGGTGCGATTGCGGCACAGTACGCAGATATTGTGGTTGTGACTGATGACGACCCGCACGGTGAGGCGCCCGAACCGATTCGTGCTGCCGTTGAGGAGGGCGCGCAGAAGGCTGAGAACCGCCGCGCCACCCAGATCCTGAATATTTCTCCGCGTGCCGCCGCTATTGATGCGGCAATTGCCCTGGCGGGCGAGCACGACGCCATCCTGATTGCTGGCCGCGGCCACGAAACCGAACAGGATGTTGACGGCGTGGATATCGCCCTGGACGACCGCGTTGAAACCGCCCGTGCCCTGCGTGCGCACGGTTTCGAGATCCTGCCTGACTACCAGCGCATGCTCGATGAAAGTGACTCTAAGACCGCTGAAGGTATGGTGAAGAATGATTAAGCTCAGCGCCGCCCAGATTATTGAGGCAACCGGCGGCACCGCTATCGGCCTGGAGGGCCGTGAGGAGCAGGTGTACGCAGACTTCGCCACCACCGACTCCCGTGAGGTGCAGACCGGTACCTTGTTCGTGGCGAAGCCCGGCGCGGTCACTGACGGCCACAGGTTCATCCCCATGGCCTTTGAGAAGGGCGCGACCCTGGCTCTGGTCGAGCGTGAAGTACTCGATGAGCAGGGCGTGCCCTACCCGAGCATCCAGGTGCCCGATGTGGTGCTGGCGATGGGCGATTTGGCGCGCTACTCGATTGAACAGATGCGCGCTCAGGGCGAGCTGACGGTCGTCGGTATTACCGGTTCTGCCGGTAAGACCACCACCAAGGACCTGCTGGCCGCCATTTTCACCCCGGAGGGCCCGACCGTTGCGCCGGTTGGCTCCTACAACAGTGAGGTGGGCGTGCCCCTGACCGTTTTCCGTGCGGATGAGTCCACCCGCTACCTGGTCATTGAGATGGGTGCGGACCACGTGGGCAACATCGAGTACCTGGCGAATATTGCGCACCCCGATCACGGTGCAATCCTGAAGGTTGGTACCGCGCACGCTGGCGAGTTCGGCGGCGTGGACAATATTGAGCGCACCAAGGGCGAGCTGGCTGAGGGCGTTCAGCCGACCGGTTCCCTGGCGCTGAACGCTGACGATGAGCGCGTGCTGCGCATGGCGTCGCGTTCGGTTGCACCCATTACCTACTTTGGCGTGGGCGAGAAGACCGACGCGAACGGCCAGCCCTACGAATGCTACGTGGCGGCGCTGAACCTGCGCACCACCGACGCTGGCTGCCCCGAGTTCACTCTGCGCCTGCCCGACGGTAGCGAGTACGAGATTTCCTCGCAGCTGATCGGTGAGCACCACGTGCACAACCTGCTGGCTGCTGCGACAATCGCCTACAACAGCGGTATTTCGGGTGAGAAGATTGCTCGCGCGCTCAACAAGGCGGCGGCGGCTTCGAAGTGGCGTATGGCGCGCACCGACCGCGCTGACGGCGTGACCGTCATTAACGACGCCTACAACGCGAACCCCGAGTCGATGGCTGCGGCACTGCGCACCCTGGCGCAGCTGGGCCGCACCGTTGACCCTGCAACCGGTCAGCCGCACCGCACCTGGGCTGTTCTGGGTGCCATGCTGGAGCTCGGTGACGCCTCCGTGGAGGAGCACGACCGCATCGGTCGCCTCGTGGTGCGCATGAACATTTCCAAGCTGATTGCTGTGGGCGACGAGACGAAGCCCATCTACAATGCTGCTCATCTGGAAGGCTCCTGGGGTAATGAGGCGACCTGGGTGAAGACCCCGGAAGAGGCAGAGCAGATTCTGCGTGCCGAGGTTCGCCCCGGCGACATTGTGCTCTTCAAGTCCTCGAACGGCGCGAAGCTGGGCATTCTGGGTGACCAGGTTGCTTTCGCCGAGTACACCTTCGGTGCTGAGGAAGAGCAGGCACCGACCTGGCTTTCTGCCGGTGACTTTGTTGAAACCACCGATTTGAGCGACCACCTTGCCGCTCACCTGGACGGCACCGCTAAGGGCGACCGTACTTCGACCGAACAGACCACGAACGAAGGGTAGCGCTTTATGATTACCGTGCTGATTGCTGGAATCTTCGGATTCCTCATCTCCCTCACCGCGCTGCCGGTGTTCATCAAGAAGATGTCGGCCCTCAACCTTGGCCAGCTCATCCGTGAGGAAGGCCCGGCAGCCCACCAGCACAAGGCGGGCACCCCCACCATGGCGGGTCTGATCTTCATCCCCGCGGCGATTCTCGCCTACTTCTTGACCCTGGCGGTGAGCGCACTGCTCTTCGGAACCGCGCCGGTACCGACCGCTACCGCGTGGCTGACCATCGCCTTCACCCTGGGCATGCTCGGTGTGGGCGCGGCGGACGACATCATGAAGTTCCGCAATAAGGGCAACGAGGGCCTGACCGAGAAGCAGAAGACCATTGGTCTTCTGGGCGTGACCCTGCCCTTTGCGTACCTGGCGTTCCAGTTCCCGAATGAGTCGGGTGCTCGTCCGGCGTCGACCGCCATCTCTTTCGTACGTGACCTGCCCATTGACCTGTTCGCGGCGGGCGCGGTCTTCGGTTCCATCCTGCTGGTTGGTTGGATTACCCTCATCTCCCTGTCCGGTACGAACGCGGTGAACTTCACCGATGGTCTGGACGGCCTGGCTGGCGGCATCATGATGACCATCTTCTCCGGCTACCTGACCATCAGCATCTGGCAGTACGTACACGCCTGCTCCGCTGGCGCTGGCACCGCCTGCTACGATGTGCGCGACCCCGGTTCACTGGCGCTGATTGCCGCATCCCTGGTGGGTTCGCTGGCTGGCTTCCTCTGGTGGAACGTGTCGAAGGCACAGATCTTCATGGGCGACTCCGGTTCCCTGGCGCTCGGTGGCGCAATGGTTGCTTTCGCGCTGTTCACCCGCACCGAGCTGCTTCTGCTGGTCATCGCTCTGATTCCCGTGCTGGAAGTGTTCTCTGTGATTGTGCAGAAGTTCGTGTTCAAGACCAGCCGTAAGCGTTCGGTCGCAGCGGGGGAGAAGCCCCTGCACGCGCACCGTTACTTCCGTATGACCCCCTTCCACCACCACATGGAGAAGGTCGGCGTCAACGGCAAATACTCAATTGATAAGCGAGGCATTGCCCCCGGTACCGTCAGCAGCGGCGAAGTGAACTCCGTGTTCCGCCTCTGGGTTGTTAACGCCCTCTGCGTGCTCGTTGCCCTGGCGCTGTTCTTCGGTGACTGGTTCTCGCAGACTTCTGGAGTGATTCACTAATGTCAACTAATGAACAGCCGGATACAGCTCGCATTGAAGCGAACGCCGCCGCTATTGCGGTGAACCCGGTGTATGAGAACGAGCGCCTCGCGGAGCTGACTCACTGGGGTGCGCCCTGGGCTAACCTGCGCGTGGTCGTGGTGGGCATGGGTACCAGCGGCGACGCTGTGACCGATGTGCTCGCCCAGCTGGGTGCGAAGATCGTTGTCATCGACGGGGCTGATACCCCGGAGAAGCGTGAACGCATCGACCTGTACGCTAACGCCTACGGCAACGTTGAGGGCCTGTTCGGTCCCGAGCACATGCGCGCACTGCCCCCGGTGGACGGTCAGGAACCCGAGCTTGTGGTGACCTCCCCGGGCGTGCGTCCCGACCACCCGGTCATGCTGGACGCGTATGAGCGTCGCATCCAGATTTGGGGCGATGTGGAGCTGGCGTGGCGCCTGAATGAGCGCAACGACCGCCCGACTCCCAAGTGGCTGTGCCTGACCGGTACGAACGGTAAGACCACCACCGTGGGCATGGTCGATTCCATCCTGAAGGCTGCCGGTAAGAAGTCTATTCAGGTGGGTAACGTGGGCATGCCCATCGTGTACGCCATTGCAGACGATGAGCCCTATGAATTCTTCGCGGTGGAGCTGTCCAGCTTCCAGCTGCACTGGACCTACTCGATGTCCCCGTACGCTTCGGTGGTTCTGAACATCGCTGAGGATCACGTGGACTGGCACGGCTCCTTCGACGGCTACAAGGCTGATAAGGCTCGCGTGTACGAACACACTCAGGTCGCCTGCATCTTCAACACCGACCACGTAGACACCCTGCGCATGGTTGAGAACGCGGACGTTATTGAGGGCGCTCGCGCGATTGGCTTCAGCTCCACTGAGATGCCCTCCGTGTCGATGCTCGGCCTGGCTGAGGATATTCTGGTGGACCGCGCCTTCCTGAAGAACCGCTACAACGAGGCGTACGAGCTGGCGGTCCTGCAGGATCTGGCTCCGGCACCCGGTAAGATGCCCGCGAAGCACACCGTGGAGAACGCTCTGGCGGCTGCGGCGCTGTGCCGTGCGGCTGATATTGACCCGAAGGCTGTGGGCGCGGGCCTGCGTTCTTTCAAGACCGGTGCGCACCGCAACCAGCTGGTGGGCTACGCGAACGACATCATGTGGGTGAACGATTCGAAGGCTACGAATCCTCACGCTGCGAACGCGTCGATGAGCGGCTACCCCTCGCTGGTGTGGATTGCTGGCGGCCTGTCGAAGGGCGTTGAGTACGATGAGCTGATTGCTGCTCACGCTAAGCGTCTGAAGGCTGTGCTGATTATCGGTACTGATACTGCGGCGCTGAAGTCGGCGTTGGCTAACCATGCTCCGCAGGTTCCGACCTACAATATGACCGCCGCTGTGGCTGATTCTTCGGACGGTATTGCCGTGATGAACGCGGCCGTTGCGAAGGCTGCTGAGCTGGCGCATCCGGGCGATACCGTGCTGATGGCTCCCGCGTCTGCTTCGATGGACCAGTTCAAGAATTATGCGGTGCGCGGTGATGCGTTTGCGAACGCTGTTGCCGCCCAGCTGGCAGACTCTTAGGACATTGCCTGTAGAGGGTGTCTTGGGTGACCGGGGTGCTTTCTGAGGGTTCTTCTCGGGGGTGGGATGGTAATGGTGTCCCACCCCTGAACCTTTTTCGTGTATTCGCCACGACGGATCCGTGGCAGTTGAGGCCTATAGGAGGGCATGTGAGTACCAGCGCATCTTCGGAGCGTTCGGCTTCTTCGGCGCGTTCGACCGCGAGTGGTCGTTGGGCGTCTTTGCGAGCCGGTTTGGAGGATTTCTCTGCGCCGTTCCGTACTCGTGCCGATAGGCTGTACCGTCGTGGTTTGAAGGCTGACCTGTGGGATGTGCCGGTGATGCTGCTGGTCACGACCCTGGGTCTGGCTATTTTTGGCTGCATTATGGTGCTGTCGGCGTCGAGCGTCACCATGATTTCTCAGGGGCAGTCGCCGTTCTCGCAGGTTTCGTCTCAGGTCATGTTCTTGGTTCTTGGCGTGATTGCGATGGCGGGTATTACGCGTATCCCTGTTGGGTATTACCACAAGAAGTCTGTGGTGTACGCGATGCTGGTTGCCGCCTTGGTCATGCAGCTTGCTGTGGTGGTCGTTGGCGTTGAGGTGAACGGTAACCGTAACTGGTTGAAGCTCGGCCCGGTGCAGATTCAGCCGTCGGAGTTTTCGAAGCTTGCGATTATTATGTGGCTGGCGTGGGTGTATAGCCGCCACGGCGATATTTCTCGTAGTATTTGGCGCACGCTGTTCCCCTCGATTTATGGTGTGGGTGCCCTGGTGCTGCTGATTATGCTCGGTGGTGACATGGGTACCGCCATGGTGTATGGCTTCATCTTTGTGGGCATGATGTGGCTGGCGGGTGCTTCTCGCAGCTCGCTGCTGAAGATTGGCGGCGCGTTTGCGGTGTTGGCGCTCGTGGGTGTGCTCAGTAGCGCGAACCGTGTGGCTCGTATTTTCGGTATTTGGGGTTCGTGCACGAACGCTAACTGTGACCAGGCAAATTCTGGTGAGGTGGCGCTGACGACCGGTGGCTTCTTGGGTGTTGGTCTGGGCCAGTCGCGCCAGAAGTATAACTACCTGGCTGAGGCGCATAACGACTATATTTTCGCCATTATTGGTGAGGAGCTGGGTCTGCTGGGTACGCTGGCGGTTCTGCTGCTGTATGTGGGCCTGGTGTACTGCGCGGTTCGTATTATGCTGCGTACTACTGATCCGCTGGTGCGTTTGGCTACGGGCGGCATCATGATTTGGCTGACTTCTCAGGCGATTATCAATATGGGCATGGTGTCCCGTATCCTGCCGGTGATTGGTGTGCCTTTGCCGTTTGTCTCCTATGGTGGTTCGTCGCTGTTGTCCTCGTTGTTTGCGGCGGGTTTGTTGTTGGCGTTTGCGCGGCAGACTCCGTTGCGTGGCGCGACGAAACCGTCGAATATTGAGACCCAGAGCGCGCGTGAGGTTCGTCGTGAGAATGCTGAATGGCAGCGTCGTACGCCGTTGCAGGATGTGCTGAATCAGGAAGAGGCAGCTCGTGCGGCTGCCGGTGGTCACCTGTTGAAGGAACATAATCCTTTGAAGGTTGTTTTCGGCCCGGAGAGCACGTTGCGCCGATGGTTGGGTTTTGCGCCGGATCAGCAGCGCGAGTTGTCTCGTGTGGCTCGTGAGCAGGAGCGCCAGGCCCGGGAGCAGGCTCGTCGTGAGGAGGAACAGGCTCGCCAGGAGGCGGCGCAGGCTCGAGAAGAGGCGCGTCTGGCTCGTGAGGAAGCTGCCCGTGTGAAGGCGGAGCAGAAGGCTGAAGCTCAGAAGCAGAAGGCCTCGCAGAAGCCTGCACCGCAGAAGCCTGCACCGCAGAAGGTAGCTCCGCAGAAGGCTCCTGCTCAGCCTCGTACCGGTCAGCAGACTCGCCCCGCTCAGAAGGCTACCGCTGCGAAGCCCGCAGGTCAGAAGCCCGCGGCTCCGAAGCAAGCTGTACAGCAGCGCGCCGTGCAGCCGCGTACTGCTCAGCAGCCTGCTACTCAGAAGCGAGTGCAGCAGCCTCGTGGCGCTCAGCCCCGTAGCGCACAGCACCGTCCGTCGGGTTCGCTACCTGCGGGTCTGCAGCCGTTGCATCCTGAGGACCGTCAGCGTCGTGCCCAGCGACAGGGTAATCCTCGACAGGGCGCTCAACGTCAGGCAGCGCCGCGACAGGGCACTCAGGCAAAGGGTACTCAGGCCAAGGGTGCTCCGAAGAACAGCGCTCAGCAGGCGCAGCGTCCGGCTCAGGGCGCGGCTCGGAACTCGGCTCAGCGCGGCACCCGTAAGCAGGGCTAAACCCCGCGGAACCCGCTCCGCGAAGCCTGCATATCGGGGGCTGGCAATCGGGGAAGTGAGCTGCGGTTCGCACCTCTACCCGTGATGAATATGTGCTGAATATAAGATAAAGCCCTCGCTATTGAGTTGTAGCTCAATGGCGGGGGCGCTCTTTTGAACAGGTGCGATAGCGTAAAATGATGCTGTACCGATGTGTTGGGAGAAAGACCTATGACGAAGAAGGCGCCCTCTATAGTCTTCGCCGGTGGTGGCACCGCCGGTCATATTAATCCGATGCTCGCGATTGCGCGTGCGGTTCGTGATCTTGAGCCGAATGCTAAGATTCTGATGCTGGGCACCGCCGACAAGATGGAAGCCGAGCTGGTTCCGGCAGCTGGTTTCGATATTGAGTTCATTCCTCGTGCGGCGTTCCCTCGTAGCATTAACCGTGCCGCTTTGGCTTTCCCCGCTAAGTTCTTTGGTGGCCTGTCGAAGACCCGCCGCATCCTCAAGGATGTAGATGCGGATGTGGTCGTTGGCGTGGGCGGCTACGTGTGCCCGCCTGCGTATTTGTCGGCGTTGAGCGCTAAGATTCCCGTGGTGATTCATGAGGCGAACGCGAAGCCCGGTTTGGCGAACCGCCTGGGTGGCACGTTTGCGAAGTTCACCGGTGTTGCGTTCCCTAATACTCCGTTCCCGCGCGCGACCCTGGTGGGCATGCCGATGAAGGATGAGATTGCCTACCTGAACCGTGAGGCGCACCGTTCGAAGGCTCGCCGTAACCTGGGCCTGGACCCGCAGAAGCCGACCGTGATTGTGACCGGTGGTTCGCTGGGCGCGCAGAGCCTGAACAATGCGGTGGCGGCGTGCCGTGACCACTTTGCTGAGTGGGACTTCCAGATTCTGCATATTACCGGTAAGGGTAAGGCTGTTCTGGATGAGAATGGTGAGCCGTTGAGCGCGCCGAATTACCGTCAGATTGAGTTCAGCAACGGCATGCAGGATGTGTATGCTGCCGCTGATCTTCTGCTGGTGCGTTCGGGCGCGGCGACCGTCAGTGAGGTTGCTGCGGTGGGTGTTCCCGCGATTTTTGTGCCGCTTCCCATTGGTAATGGTGAGCAGGCTCTGAATGCTCGTTCTCTGGTGGAGGCGTCTGCGGCTCTGCTGGTGAAGGATGCAGAGGTCACCGGTGAGTGGTTTGCCCGTGAGATTCCGGCTCTTATGGCGAACCCGGAGGAGCTGGAGCGTATGGGCGCTGCGGCGTATGAACTTGGTATCCGTGACGCGGCGCGCGTTATGGCTGAAGCAGTATTGAAGGCAGCTGAGAAGTAATGACTGAATTGATGAATCTTGAGATGGTGTTGCCGGCACCGCTGAACCCGCCGTTCCCTGAGCGTGCGAAGATGAGCGAGTTGGGCCGTGTGCACTTCATCGGTATTGGTGGCGCGGGTATGAGCGCTATTGCCGCTCTGATGCTGCAGGCTGGTGTGACGGTGAGCGGTTCTGACCGTGCCGAGTCGGCTACTGTTGAGTCGTTGCGTGCTGCGGGTGCTCGTGTGGGTGTTCCTCAGCAGGCTGAGAACATTGTGGATGTTGATACCGTGGTGATTTCTACTGCGATTCGTGAGGATAACCCGGAGCTTGTTGCCGCTCGCGCGCAGGGTCTGCGTGTGCTGCATCGTTCTGAGGCGCTTGCCGCTGTGATGGGTGAGTCTCAGGTGGTTGCTGTTGCCGGTACTCACGGTAAGAGCACGACCAGCTCCATGATTTCTGTGATGTTTGATCAGCTGGGTGCTCAGCCGTCCTTTGCGGTGGGTACTGTGATTGCTGGTCGCGGCACGAACGCTCACCTGGGTGCTCAGGGCCCGGAGTCGATTTTTGTGGCTGAGGCTGATGAGTCGGACGGTTCGTTTGTGCGTTACCGCCCGGCGATTGCTGTGGTGACGAACGTTGAACCGGACCACCTGGATTTCTATGAGACCGATGAGCGTGTCTTTGAGGCGTTCAACCGTTTTGTGGGTTCGCTGGCGCCTAACGGTGTTGTGGTGACCTGCGCTGATGATGCGGGCGCGGCTACTCTTGCGGCTCGTTCTCGTGCGGCGGGTGTGCCCGTGGTGACCTACGGTGAGTCTGAGGACGCTGACCTGCGCATTAGCGAGATTACCAGCGCTGGTTCTTCCTCGTCGTCGCACCTGTCCTGGTCTTTTGAATGCCGTGGTGTGCGTTATGAGGGTGAGCAGGATCTTGCTCTGAAGGTGCCCGGTATCCACAACCAGCTGAACGCTTCGGCGGCTTTTGCATCGGCACTGATTTCTGGTTACGAGGCTGCCGATATTGCTCGCGCGCTGGCTGAGTTCGTGGGTGCTGACCGCCGCTTCACTCTGCGCGGTGAGGTTGCCGGCGTGAAGGTCTTTGATGACTATGCGCACCACCCGACCGAGGTGTTCCGTGCCTTGGAGACCGGTCGTACCGTGGCTGATGGCCACAACCTGTACGTGATTTTCCAGCCTCATCTGTTCTCGCGTACTCGCGAGTTCGCGAAGGAGTTCGCGCAGGCTCTGTCGATGGCTGACCGCGCTCATGTGCTGGATATTTACCCGGCTCGTGAGCTGCCGATTGAGGGCGTGACCAGTGAGCTGATTACCGGTGCTGGTTTCTCTGAGGTTCGTTACGCCACCGCTGAGGGCGCTATTGAGGATATCGTGGCGTGCGCTCAGAGCGGCGATATTGTGATGACCGTTGGCGCCGGTGACGTGACCGCTTTGGGTGCTCGTCTGCTGGAGTCCCTGCAGGTTCGTCACGGTGGCGAGTCGAAGAAGTCGGAGGCTTAGGCTGTGCCGATGAGTTCTGGTCTCTCTTCGGAGGGGCATTCCTCCTCGCGCGCGCCGAAGGCTCCGCGTTCGCGTGCTCGTTTGCGCGCCCAGCAGGTAGCTGAGAATGCGCAGGTTGAGGCTAAGCATGCCGAATCCGCGCAGGCTGAGTCTGCCCAGTCTCAGGTGGCAAAGACGACCAAGGCTGCGGAGGCTACGAAGTCTGCGGAGGCGGTGAAGCCCGCCAAGGCGACCGCTTCCGAGGGCTCGGCCCAGGCAGCCGCTACTCAGTCTTCGAGCTCTGTTCGCCATGCGCCGCGTAAGCCCGTGGCGCATAAGGCTTCCGCTCAGCACGGTGCTGATTCTTCGTCTCGTAAGAGCGCTGCGGCGGTGCATTCTTCGGCGCAGTCTCTGAAAGATTCGGTGCGTTCGGCTCTGATGACCGGTCGCACCGTGTCTGAGGTTGAGCATGCCCCCGAGCTGTTTGATGTTGAGGCGTTTGAGGATTCTTCGTCTAAGGCAACGTCTGCTCAGAGTGCCTCTGCTCAGCCTGAGAAGAGCACCGGCAAGGATAGCGATAAGGGCGCCAGCAAGAAGTCTGCGTCCGCCTCCGGTAAGGCATCTGCCCAGTCAGATGCTGCCGGCTCTCGCGAAGAGCCTGCCGCCCAGAAGGCTGAGGAAAGCGCCGACAAGAGCACTGATAAGGCGGGGGAGAAGGCTGCTGAAGAGCCTCGCCCCACGAGCCGTTTTGGTCGTTGGCGTGCCGAGCGTGAGCAGCAGCGTGCCGCGGAGATTGAGAAGGAGCGTGAGCGTGCGAGCCGCCAGGCTCAGCGTGAGCGTCTGCGTCAGGATCCGGGCCTGGACGGCCTGCGTGCTGAGGAACGCCCCCGTAAGGAGCGTGCGCCTCTGACTCGTGCCCGTAAGCTGCTGTACACCGCTTCGGCACTGGCTATTATCGCGGTGCTGTATGTGGTGCTGGTCTTCTTCTCGCCCCTGTTGGCGACTCAGAAGATTACGGTGCGCGGCGCATCCCTACTGGAGACCACTCAGGTGGAGCAGAAGCTGGAGCCCCTGCGCGGTGTTCCGCTCACTCGCATCGACGAGAAGAAGGTGCGTGAGCTGATCGGGCAGGATAACGTGATTCGTAGCGTGCAGGTGGAGAGCCGCCCGCCGCATGAGCTGGTGGTGACTCTGAAGGAGCGTACCGCGGTTGCGGTTGTGAAGCAGGGCGATACGTACCATACTGTTGATAGTGATGGTGTGAGCCTGCTGGAGTCGGCAACTCAGCCCGATACCTCGGTGCCGCTGGTGCGTTTCAGCGGTGATGACCCGCAGACTTCGGCTGAATTCCACACTATTTCTACGGCGCTTTCGGCGATGCCCTCTGAACTTCTAGCTCAGGTTAAGGAAGCCAGCGCTACCTCAACCTCAAGTATCACTCTAACCTTGAGGGATAATACTACGGTGCAGTGGGGAACCGCTGAAGAGAGCGAGTTGAAGGCTAAGGTCCTTCTCTCCCTGCGCCAGGCTATTGCCAAGCGTGCTCAGGAGGAGAACTCCTCTGAGGCGCAGACGCAGAAGGTGGCCGTCTACGACGTGTCTGCCCCGCGCGTACCGGTGACCCGTTAGGGGGAACCATTCAGGCGCTTTATCCTCCCTTTTTGTGTGAAATCCGCAAAAAGAGGGGGTAATTGCGCTGTGTGACTAGGAACCAACAAAAACAGTTTGGTATCCTAGCAGATAAAGTCATTCTTTAGAGGAAACCTTCAGGCTTAGATTAAGCTGCGGGTCTTCCGAAGCTGGAACACGGAACAATCGAGGAATACATGGACGCTGGAACTCCCCAGAACTACTTGGCAGTCATCAAGGTCGTTGGTATCGGCGGCGGTGGCGTCAACGCAGTCAACCGCATGATTGAGGTTGGTCTGCGCGGCGTTGAGTTCATTGCTATCAACACTGACGCTCAGGCTCTGCTCATGTCCGATGCAGACGTTAAGCTGGACGTTGGTCGTGAGCTGACCCGCGGTCTTGGCGCGGGCGCAAACCCCGAGGTTGGCCGTCAGGCAGCCGAGGATCACGCGCAGGAAATTGAGGAAGTCCTCAAGGGCGCAGACATGGTCTTTGTGACCGCAGGTGAGGGCGGTGGCACCGGTACCGGTGGCGCACCCGTCGTGGCACGTATTGCCCGCTCCCTCGGCGCTCTGACCATTGGTGTGGTGACCCGCCCCTTCACCTTCGAGGGTCGTCGCCGCTCCAACCAGGCTGAGACCGGTATCGCTGCTCTGCGCGATGAGGTTGATACCCTGATCGTTATTCCGAACGACCGACTGCTGTCGATTTCGGATCGCAACGTCTCCATGCTGGACGCATTCAAGTCCGCTGACCAGGTTCTGCTCTCCGGTGTGCAGGGCATTACCGACCTGATCACCACCCCCGGCCTGATCAACCTTGACTTCGCTGACGTTAAGTCCGTCATGCAGGGTGCAGGTTCGGCTCTGATGGGCATCGGCTCGGCAACCGGTGAGGACCGTGCCGTGAAGGCAGCTGAGCTGGCTATCGCTTCGCCGCTGCTGGAAGCATCCATCGACGGTGCACACGGCGTTCTGCTGTCCATTCAGGGTGGCTCCGACCTGGGTCTGTTCGAGATCAACGAGGCTGCACGCCTGGTTCAGGAAGTTGCTCACCCCGACGCAAACATCATCTTCGGTGCTGTTATTGACGACGCACTGGGCGATGAGGCTCGCGTGACCGTGATTGCTGCTGGCTTCGACGCAGTGAACCCGGAGACCAACTCCAACGCTTCCACTGCTGCTGCTACTCAGGCTCAGCGCACCCAGGCATCCTTCGGCGGTTCCACCGCTGCTCCGGCTGCTAACGGCTACGGCTACAACGCACCCGCTGCTGCTCCGGCTTCCACCGGCGCTGCTGGCTTCGACGTTGACCTTCCCCCGGTTGTGGAGGAAGCTCCGGCTCGCCGCGACACCCTGGATGTCCCTGACTTCCTGAAGTAGTCTGCCCGGCTGTGAACGCCTAGGCGTTGCACGGCTGAGAGTCTTATGAAGCTATAGGGGAGCTGAGAAACAAGCACATTGTGCTGTTCTCGGCTCCCCTTTGCTATACCCGCCGTTATACCTGCTGACACCTGATGAAGGAATAGATGATGAGCGACGCTCCCAAAACTCCGCTACTTGCTGCTGCCGATACCCGCACCTTGGGCTCTTGGCGTGTGCGGGTGGGTTTCACCTCCCGCGCGGCGGGCAACCTGGGTCTGCACGTGGACGATGAGCTCGGTGGCGGTATGGATGCCTCCCTGGTGCGCACCCTCAACCACCGTGCCGCCCTGGAGGAGGCGCTGGGTACCGAGCCGTTCTTCTACCTGAACCAGGTGCACGGCGTGCAGATTGCCTACCCGGAAGACTATGCGGTGGAATCCTACGCCCCCGGCGCCCCCGAGGAGCGTACCTCTGAGCGTGGCCGCGCGGTGCTTGAGAACTCTCCGGTAGCCGATGCGGCGATTAGCACCGAGGGCGTGCCCCTGGCGATTATGGTGGCGGACTGCATCCCCGTGGTGCTTGTGGGTGAGCGGGTCGCGAACTGGCAACCAATCCTGGCGGTGGCTCACGCTGGCCGCCGAGGCCTGCTCGACGGTGTGCTCCAGCAGACCGTGCAACGGATGCGTCAGCTTGGCGCGGAGAAAATTACCGCCTGGCTGGGTCCGAGCATCTGCGGTAGCTGCTACGAGGTGCCCGAGGCGATGCGCGCCAAATCCACCGAGCTGATTCCGCAGGTGCATTCGGTGACCAGTCAGCAGACCCCCGGACTGGACCTGCCCGCAGGCGCCCGCGCCGTGCTGGAAGAGGCAGGGGTGCAGGTGAGCATGGATTGCGCCCAGTGCACCTTTGAGGAGCCTGAGGTGTATTCGCATCGCGGGTTCACGAACCGCGGTGAGAAGCCGGGTCGCATTGCGGGTCTGGTCTGGCTTGAGAAGACGGCGGAGCCCGCCGCCTAGAGCTGCTAAATATAGAGCCGCTAAAGACGAGAGCCGCTGAAGGAGAGAAGAGATGCCTGAAATGAACACAGAAGAGAACCTGCAGTACACTCCCGAACGCGCCGAGCAGCTGCTGCAGAACTACCGCCGCGTGCTTGAGCGTATCCGCGCCGCAGAACAGGACCATAGCGCCGTGCGTACCGAGGTGAGCGCCCCGGTGCAGCTGGTGACGGTCACGAAGTTCTTCCCCGCCTCCGACGCGGCGGCGCTGCTGGATGGGGGAGTGACCCTCTTCGGTGAGAACCGTGACCAGGAGGCGAGCGCGAAGGCTCGTGAGCTTGCCGCCTACTGCGCCCAGCGTGAGGTGCAGCCCCCGCACTGGGCGTTTATCGGCCAGTTGCAGACGAATAAGGCGAAGTCCGTGGTCAAGTACGCCTCCAGCGTGCATTCGGTGGACCGCCCCTCCCTGGCGGACGCCCTAGCGAAGGCGTACGCGAACCAGCTCTCCCGCTTTGAGGTGGGGGAAGCGCCCGCACCCGCCGCGGCGGAGCAGGGTGCGCTGACCTGCCTGGTGCAGGTGTCCCTGGCGGAGGTCGCGACCGCTGGCCACGCTGCCGAGGGCGCGCGCGGCGGTACGAGTGCATCCGAGCTGCTGGAGCTTGTGGAGCGCATTGAGAACCACGAGCACCTGCGTTGCGGTGGCGTGATGGCGGTGGCGCCGCTGGGCATGAACCCGGACGAGGCGTTCGAGAAGCTGTACGGCTTGGCGTCGCTGGTGCGTGAGCAGGTGCCGCACGCGACCGAGATTTCCGCCGGCATGAGCGGCGACCTGGAGGCGGCGGTGCGTTGGGGTTCAACCTGCGTGCGCGTGGGTAGCGACATCATGGGTAAGCGCCCGGCGCTCTAGGCCCTTTAGCCGTTAGTCTTTTCAGCTGATGGGTCTGCTGGCGGCGGCATAATCATCGGTGCCCTGACCACCCGCGCGGGGTGGGCGCTGGTAATATATACATGCCGGTGCATGACGTACCGTCACGCACACACCTTCTGACGAAGCACCACGGCAGACCCTGTACACCACAAGCAAAGAACAGCGAGAGAATCATGGCGAAGCAAAGCCGTCTGGCGGGTTTCCTCGGCCTGGAACGATACCAGGACGCCGAGGCGACGTCGGAAGAATCCCCGCAGGCTGTGCAGGCTGACACCCGCAAGGAGGCGAACGCCTCCGCAGGGCAGGCTGCTACAGCACAGAAGACCGATAGCGCCAACAGGCTCTCAGCACTGCCCGGCTCGGCACAGTACAGCGTCGCCGAGTCGCATGCCGGGTCTCAGGGCGAAACCTACCACCTGCAGGACGAACCCGCCTATACTGAACAGGAAGAGTACCTGCAGGCTGATAGCTACGATGACGGTACAGAAACCGAGTATCTGGACGCAGAAGAACCTGCCGACGGACGAGCAGCCGTAGATGCAGCGGCACACGCCACCGCTCATACACCTGAAACCACAGCTGATCTGGCGGAAACCGAACAGACTTGGGACGACGCCAGCGCAGACAATTGGGAGGACACCCCGGTGCCGAATACCGAATACACCGAGCAGTACGCCGATACGTACTCCAACGACGGCTACTACGAACAGGGCTACGAGCCCGAAGAAACCAACGGATACACCTACGGTTACGAGGAAGAAGAGGACGAATTGCGTCGTATCACCACTATCCACCCCCGCTCCTACAATGACGCAAAGATCATTGGTGAGGCATTCCGCGAGAACATCCCCGTGATTATGAACGTGGAAGAAATGCCCGACGCAGACGCAAAGCGCCTGGTGGACTTCGCATCCGGTCTGGCATTCGCACTGGAGGGCCGCATTGAGCGCGTCACCGCTAAGGTGTTCCTGCTGACCCCCTCCAACCTGGAGGTTCTGGGCGTGGCTAACTCCGAGGTTCCCGCCGGCTTTGAGACCGACGGCGAATTCCCCTTCGACCAGGGCTAAGGACTGATAGATGGGTTATATTTTCGCCCTCATTACGATTATTCTGTACGTTCTCTACGTCTCCATGCTGCTGCGCATGCTCTTTGACTGGGTACGCATGTTCGCTCCGGAGTGGCGCCCCAAGGGCATTGTGTTGCTCTTCGCCAGTGGCGTGTACGCGGTGACGGACTGGCCGATGAACCTGTTGCGTCGTCTGATTCCGCCGGTGCGTGTGGGTAACGTTGCGTTGGATACCGGTTTTCTGATTCTGATTGTTCTGCTGTCTTTCCTGCTGAACATCATGATGACGATTACCGCGAAGCTGTCCTAACGTAGCCCCTCCATCGGAGAGATACGAGAACTAGGCATGAGAGCCCCGCTTGCGCTTGGCATCCTGACATGGGATGACGTGCTGGCGGGGTTTTCTGTACCCAATTTCTGGGCCGAGAAGAACCTCCCGCGAGGGGGGAGAGACGAATACAGCCGGCGTCGAATCATGCGAAATGCACCCGCGAGCAGATATCGAGCTTGATTACGGCGGGGATAGGGATAAACGCAGCGCGTGGTGAATCCCACCCTTGCGCAGAGCGAATATTTTACGATTCAACCGACGTATAACCGGGCACAGAAACCAAAGAATAGTAGAATTGGTGCCAACGACTGCATCGCGGCATAACCATGCCCTGAATCATCGGGACCCTAAAATATTGGGGCCACGCCCTATCTGGCTGGTGAATCCGCGGCACTCAACATCACCACCAAACCCCGTAGGGATACCCAGAGGAGAAGCCCATGGCAATCACCCCCGAAGACCTGATCACTAAGAGCTTCAAGATCGTCACCGAAGAGTCCGGTTACGACCGCAACGAGGTCGACGACTTCCTGGACGAGCTCGTTGTCGAACTGCGCGCACTGTACTCCGAGCGTGACGCTCTGGAGCGTCAGGTCGAGCAGCTCTCCGCAAACGCTCCCGATTCCCCCGCAGCGGCTGTGGCACCCGCACAGTCCTCGGCAGCGCCGGCAGCAGCACCTCAGGATGCAGCAGCACTGCTTGCTATGGCACAGAAGGTTCACGACGACTACGTGGCACAGGGCGAGAAGGCTAAGGCTGAACTGATTGAAGAGGCAGAGAGGAAGGCAGACGCTATGGTGAGCGAAGCTCAGCAGCAGCGCGAAGAGGTTCTCTCTCGCCTCACCGACGAGAAGGAAGAGCTGGAGATCGCTGTTGAGGCTCTGCGCGGCTTCGAGAGCCGTTACCGCTCCAAGCTGCTGCAGCACCTGGATGCACAGGTTCAGGAGCTGAAGAACCTCAAGTCCATCGAGGCTTCCGCATAAATCAGCGTGCCTAAATAAGCTAACGACGCTTTGAAGCGTATGCCGCCCGGATTCTTTCTCTTCCACCGCTATTCACCGGGGAAGATCGAAAGAACCGGGCGGTATTCTCATGCCCGCCCGGCACGGCCTAAAAACCCAGCGTGCAAAGCGGGGGAGAGCACCCGCCACATCACCGCCGAATACTCGATGCGCTACCCCTATTTGCTAAGCTAGAGGGGCACTATCGAACGCGAGCGCACTCCGCCTCCGTACCATGGGGCCTCCGTACCATGGGGCCTCCGCGCCATAGGGCCGGCGCACCGTAGGCGCAACAACCGGAACAGACCGCAGCAACCGGCACAGACTAGAGGAGAGCTATGACCAACACCCCCAAGACTGCTGAATCCTCAGTCGCACAGGTAGCCGATAACGCCGCCGAAGAATCTACTGGTCGCCGCGTGCGCATCCTCTCGGCTCGCTCCGCCGGCATCCTCGCGCTCGTGCTCGCCGCCGTCGTGTTCGCTATCGATCAGGGCACCAAATACCTGGTCGTCACTCAGATGCAGTTGGGGGAGCGCATCACCGTCATTGACGGGCTTCTGTGGTGGTACTCGATCCGTAACTCCGGCGCCGCATTCAGCATGGGCGAGAACGTCACCTGGGTCTTCACCCTCGTCATGGTCGCCGCCGCAGCCGTGGTGCTCTACCTGCTGCGCCGCACCCGCGCCCTGTCCTGGACCCTCGCGCTAGGCGGACTGCTTGGCGGTATCTGCGGCAACCTTTTTGACCGTCTCTTCCGTGAGCCCGGCTTCGGCTCCGGTCACGTGGTTGATTTTATTTCCGTGCCGAACTTCGCGATTTTCAATATTGCAGACTCTGCAATCTGCGTGTGCATGGCGTTCATCGTTCTGCTGAACTTCAAGGGCCTGAACCTCAACGGAACCCGTGTGCAGGCTGACGACAAGAATGCGGCAGAGAAGAGCGCCAAGTAGCTCCCCGTTCCGGCATACGCGCCGACGGTTACGTTGCCGACACACGTGCCTACTAAGACGTTCTCACACAGACGACCCCTCACACAGACAACCTAAGCAAACACCACCCGAAGGAGAGCCGCATGAGCGAAACCACCAACGCCGCCGAAGATACGGCACGCATCCGCGCCGAATTCACCGTTGAAGGCGCGCTCGCCGGTATGCGTCTGGACGCCGCGCTCGCCGGTGCCCTCGACGCGCCGCGCACCCGCACCTCCGGGTGGATTCGTGACGGCCACGTGACCGTGACCAACAACGGCAAGACCGTGAAGATTGGCAAGTCCTACAAGCTTTCCGCAGGCGATGAGGTCGTCGTCGATGCACCCGCACCGCGCGATCTGGCGGACATCCGCCCCGAGAAGGTGGACGGCTTCCGCATCGTGCACCTGGACGAGGACATCGTTGTGGTGGACAAGCCCGCGGGCGTGGCGGCACACCCCTCACCCGGCTGGCACGGTCCCACCGTCATCTCCGCGCTCATGGGCGAGGGCATTTCGGTTGCCACCTCCGGCGCGGCAGAGCGCCAGGGCATTGTGCACCGCCTGGACGTGGGCACCAGCGGCTTGATGGTCGTAGCCCGCAGCGAACGCGCCTACACCGAACTCAAGCGAGCCTTCAAGGAACGCACCGTGGACAAGGTCTACCACACCCTCGTGCAGGGCCTGCCCGACCCGCTACGCGGCACCATTGACGCACCCATCGGCCGCCACCCCGGCAACGAATGGAAGTTCGCCGTGGTTGAAGACGGACGCAACTCCATCACCCACTACGATGTGCTCGAAGCCTTCGGCCCCGCATCCCTGGTGGAGGTGCACCTGGAAACCGGGCGCACCCACCAGATTCGTGTGCACTTCTCCGCGCTGCGCCACCCCTGCTGCGGCGACCTGACCTACGGCGCCGACCCGCGCTTTAGCGCCGAACTGGGTCTGACCCGCCAGTGGCTGCACGCGCACCGCCTGGGCTTCGACCACCCCGGCACCGGCGAGCGCGTGACCTTCACCAGCGAGTACCCGCTCGACCTGTCCTACGCGCTGACCGCTCTGCGCGAGGGTAAGGTTCAGCTCGGCTAAACAGCTCAGCTTGGCTAGACAGCTCAGCTTGGCTAGACAGCTCAGCTCGGCTAGACAGCTCGGCAACTATAGCCGCCCGCGGGCCGTCGCACACAGCTTCACATTCACCGCCCATCCTCCAGCCCACACCTCCAGGAGATTCCCGTGGCAACCAAAGAATTTACGCACCTGCATGTGCACACCGAGTACTCCATGCTCGACGGTGCCGCGCGCCTGGGTGACCTGTTCACCCACGCTAAAGAACTCGGCATGAAGTCCATGGCGACCAGTGACCACGGCTTCCTCTTTGGTGCCTTCGACTTCTGGCGCCAGGCTAAAGCGCACGACATCAAGCCCATCATTGGTGTGGAGGCGTACCTGACCCCCGGCACGCACCGCACCGACCGTTCGCGTGTGCGCTGGGGCGACGGCTCCCGCGATGACGTCTCCGGTGGTGGCGCGTACACCCACATGACCATGTGGGCTGAAACCACCGAGGGCATGCACAACCTGTTCCGTGCCTCCTCGATTGCGTCGCTGGAAGGTCAGCTGTACAAGCCGCGTATGGACCGCGAGGTGCTGCAGACCTACTCGAAGGGCCTGATTGCGACCACCGGCTGCCCCTCCGGTGAGGTTCAGACGCGCCTGCGCCTGGGTCAGTTTGACGAGGCGGTCCAGGCGGCGAGCGAATTCCGCGATATTTTCGGTAAGGATAACTTCTACTGCGAGGTCATGGACCACGGCCTGGACATTGAACGCAACGTCCAGGAGGACCTGCACCGCCTCGCCAAGAAGCTGAACCTGCCCTTCGTCGCCACCAACGACCTGCACTACACCCGCCAGGAAGACCACACCGCCCACGCGGCGCTGCTGTGCGTGCAGTCCGGCTCGACCCTCACCGACCCCAAGCGCTTCAAGTTCGACGCGGATAACTTCTACCTGCGCTCGGCTGAAGAAATGTACGCCCTGTTCGGCGACATTCCCGGCGCGTGCGAGAACACCCTCGAAATCGCTGAACGCTGCAACGTGGAGTTCAACACCAAGGCGAACTACATGCCGAACTTCCCCGTGCCCGAGGGCGAAAACGAGGAATCTTGGTTCGTGAAGGAGGTCGAGAAGGGCCTGCACTACCGCTTCCCGCAGGGCGTTCCCGACACTGTGCGCAAGCAGGCAGAGTACGAGGTGGGGGTTATTACCTCCATGGGCTTCCCCGGCTACTTCCTCGTGGTCGCCGACTTTATCAACTGGGCTAAGCGCAACGGTATTCGCGTGGGCCCGGGCCGTGGCTCCGGTGCAGGCTCGATGGTGGCGTACGCGATGCGCATTACCGATCTGAACCCGCTCGACCACGACCTGATCTTCGAGCGATTCCTCAACCCCGACCGCGTCTCCATGCCCGACTTCGATGTGGACTTTGACGATCGTCGCCGCGGCGAAGTCATCGACTACGTGACCGAAAAGTACGGTGAAGAGAAGGTCGCGCAGATTGTCACCTTCGGCACCATTAAGGCGAAGCAGGCGCTCAAGGACGCCTCCCGCGTGATGGACCAGCCGTACTCGGTCGGCGAGCGCCTCACCAAGGCGATGCCGCCGGACGTCATGGGTAAGAACATCGCCCTGGCGAACGTGTACAACGAAGAGGATAAGCGTTACGCCGAGGCGGCAGATTTGCGCG
This sequence comes from Rothia sp. HMSC071C12, assembly GCF_001813895.1. NCBI lineage: Bacteria > Bacillati > Actinomycetota > Actinomycetes > Micrococcales > Micrococcaceae > Rothia > Rothia sp. HMSC071C12. Next base: position 294,883 of record NZ_KV814378.1, on the reverse strand, counting down.
CCCTCATCGAGGACCCGGTCGATAAGATTTACGGCCAGGTGTTTGAAACCGCGAAGGGCCTGGAGGGTCTGAAACGTCAGTGGGGCGTGCACGCTGCGGGCGTGATTATGTCCAGCAAGAATCTGGTGGATGTGATTCCCGTGATGCGCCGCGAGGCTGACGGCCAGGTCATTACCCAGTTCGATTACCCCACCTGTGAGGGCCTGGGCCTGATCAAAATGGACTTCCTGGGTCTGCGTAACCTCACCATCATCTCCGATGCGGTGGAGAACATTAAGGTCAACCGAGGCATCGACCTGGACCTGGAATCCCTGTCTTTGGACGATCCGGAATCGTACCGTCTGCTGGCGCGCGGTGACACCCTCGGCGTGTTCCAGCTCGATGGCGGCCCGATGCGCTCGCTGCTCAAGCTCATGGAGCCTGAGGAGTTCGAGCACATTTCGGCAGTGTTGGCGCTGTACCGTCCGGGCCCGATGGGCGCGAACTCGCACACCAACTACGCTCTGCGTAAGAACGGTAAGCAGGAGATCGAGCCGATTCACCCCGAGCTGGAAGAACCGCTGAAGGATATTCTGGACACCACCTACGGCCTGATCGTGTATCAGGAGCAGGTTATGGCGATTGCTCAGAAGGTCGCGAACTACACTCTGGGTGAGGCAGACTTGCTGCGCCGTGCGATGGGTAAGAAGAAGAAGGCGGAGCTGGATAAGCAGTACGCTACTTTCCACGACGGCATGATTTCTAACGGCTACTCTGAGGGCGCTATTAAGGCGCTCTGGGATATTCTGCTGCCGTTCTCTGACTACGCGTTCAACAAGGCACACACGGCTGCGTACGGTCTGGTGTCGTACTGGACGGCGTACCTGAAGGCGCATTACCCGCAGGAGTACATGGCTGCGCTGCTGACCAGCGTGGGCGATAACAAGGACAAGCTCGCGCTGTACCTGAACGAGTGCCGCGCCATGGGCATTACCGTGCTCGCGCCGGACGTGAACGAGTCCACCCTGACCTTCGCCCCCGTGGGTGAGGACATCCGCTTCGGCATGGGCGCAATCCGTAACGTGGGCGCGAACGTGGTCGAAGGCATGATTGCCGCCCGCAAGGAGAAGGGCCGCTACGAGTCCTTCAACGACTTCCTGAAGAAGGTGCCGCTGCAGGTGTGCAATAAGCGCACTATCGAGTCGCTCATTAAGGCGGGCGCTTTCGACGACCTGGGCCACACCCGCCGTTCGCTGTCCCTCATTCACGAGGCGGCAGTGGACGCAGCCGTGGCGGTCAAGCGTAAGGAAGCGGCGGGTCAGTTCGACCTCTTCGGTTCCCTCGGCATGGATGACGCCCTGGGTGATGAGCTGACGGTGACCATCCCCGACGTGCCCGAGTGGGACCGCCGTGAGAAGCTGAACTTTGAGCGTGACATGCTGGGCCTGTACGTTTCGGACCACCCGCTGCGCGGCCTGGAGCGTGCGCTCTCGGATGCCGCAAGCCATTCGGTGCACGACATCATTGGTGAAGATTCGCACATGCGCGACGGCGAAACCGTCACCGTTGCGGGCATGCTCACCGGCGTTTCGCGCCGTATCGCCAAGTCCAGCGGTAACCAGTACGCCTCCGTGGAGCTGGAAGACCCCTCGGGCGCAACCATTACGGTCATGTTCTTCTCCCGCGCCTACGAGACGATGGGCGCCGCCCTGGCGGACGACCTCATCTGCTCGATTCGTGGCCGCGTGCAGCGCCGCGACGACGGCAGCGTGAACATGAGCGCGCAGGAACTGCAGATCCTGGAAATCAGCGATGACGGCCGCGCCGCACCCATCACTATCGTGGTACCCGAGTACCTGGTGACCGAGGCGAACCTGAAGGAGCTGAAGGAGACCCTGCGCGACCACAAGGGCACCGCGGATGTGCGCATGCTCGTGCGCACCCGCGATAAGGAGCAGCTGGTGCTGCTGGACCCGAGCGTGCGCGTGGAACCGAACCCGAGCCTCTTCGGTGAAATCAAGACGATTTTCGGTCCGAGCTGCATTCGACGCTAACAACGCACACCCCCCCCGCTGAGGGGAATGACAGGGTGGATTCTGCATAGCAGAGTCCACCCTGAGCGTATATTCACTCACAACATACGGTGTATCCGCTCTATATCACGGTAGAATAGGTATAAATATTCTTGAGCGCTGTATACGCGGGCGCTAGCGCCCAGCCAAGGAGAAACGAATGTACTGCCCCTATTGCAAGCACACCGACTCGCGCGTGGTGGATTCCCGCACCACCGATGACGGCGCCGCAATTCGCCGCCGCCGCCAGTGCACCTCCTGCGCTCGCCGCTTCACGACCGTTGAAACCACCACCATTTCGGTGATTAAGCGTTCCGGCGTGACCGAGCCCTTCGACCGTTCGAAGATTGCCGCCGGCGTGCGTAAGGCATGCCAGGGCCGCCCCGTGGGTGAGGACGATTTGGCGAAGCTCGCCCAGGAGGTTGAGGAGCTGATTCGTGCTCGCGGTCTGGCGGAGATTAACGCGCACGAGGTGGGTCTGACTATCCTGGAGCCGCTGTCGAAGCTGGATGCGGTCGCCTACCTGCGTTTTGCGAGCGTGTACCAGGCGTTTGAGAACCTTGAAGACTTTGAGGAGGCGATTGCGCGTCTGCGTGAGGACCGCATCGCCCAGTAACTAGCTAGATTAGTAACTAGCTAGCCCAGTAACTAACTCAGCGCCGGTAGCCGCTATAGATGAGCGCTGGCATACAGAAAGGGGCTGTTCCCGAGATATCTCTCTCAGGAACAGCCCCTTTAGCTGTAGCTATACTTTACGCTTCGCCGCGGCGCTTGCGTTCCTGCAACATGCCGCCAGCCCACAGTGCCGCACCCACAATACCCGCGTTGTTACGCAGGGCAGCCATGACCATGGGGGTACGAATCTGATCCTCAAAGTAGGGCATGAACTTCTCCGGGTTCTTGGAGATACCGCCGCCAATGATGAACAGGTCGGGGGAGAAGAGCATCTGAACGTGCTCGAAGTAGCGGTACAGGCGCTTGCCGTACTTCTTCCAGGACAGCTCGTGCACCTCGCGGGCACGGGCAGAAGCCTGAGACTCGGCGTTGTGGCCGTCGAGCTCCAGATGACCCAGCTCGGTGTTCGGGATCAGCACGCCGTCGTTGATGAGGGCGGAGCCGATGCCGGTACCCAGGGTGATGACAGCGATCAGGCCGTCACGGTTACGGCCCTGACCGTAGGTTGCCTCAGCCAGGCCCGCTGCGTCAGCGTCGTTGAGGCCGTAGACGGTACGGCCGCCCAGCGCCTCGCTCATGACCTGCTCCAGGTCGGTGTTAATCCAGGAGTCGTCCACGTTCGCTGCGGAGAAGACCATGCCGTTCTTCACCACTGCGGGGAAGTCGATGCCGACAGCGGACTCGGGGTCCGGTGCCAGTTCGCGGCCCTGCAGCTCGTCGACTACGCGGCGTACAACCTCAGCCACAGCGGCGGGGGTTGCGGGCTTGGGGGTGTCGATGCGGAAGCGGTCGGACACGAGGTTACCGGTGCGCAGGTCAACGATGCCGCCCTTAATGCCGGTGCCTCCAATGTCCACACCAATCTGCAGGTCCTTGGGGGTGGGGGCGGGCAGTTCGGTGATGACGCCGGGTTCTGCGTAATCGCTCATGGTTTTCTCTCTTTCGCCCCGCCTACTGCCGTGTAACTGAGGGGAGTGGGCGGGTTTGTTAGTGGGTGAACTGATATAAAAGTGAGGTGCTGGGCTCGTACCTGCACAATACCTGCACAAGTAGGAAACCCAGAGGGCTGCGCTTAGGGCAGGGTCAGGATGTCCGCGCCGTCAGCGGTCACCACGAGGGTGTGCTCGAACTGCGCGGTGCGCTTGCGGTCGCGGGTGACCACAGTCCAGTCGTCGTCCCACAGGTCCCATTCGATGGTGCCGAGGGTCAGCATGGGCTCGATTGTGAAAATCATGCCCTCACGGATCTCAGTGTCGTAGGCGGGTGCCGCATCGTAGTGGGGGATGATGAGGCCCGAGTGGAACTCACGACCCACACCGTGACCGGTGTAGTCGCGAACCACGCCGTAACCGAAACGTGCCGCATACTTCTCAATGACGCGACCAATCACGTTGATCTGGCGGCCCGGCTTCACAGCCTTAATCGCACGGTTCAGGGACTCTTCGGTGCGCTCAACCAGCAGGCGGGACTCTTCGTCCACGTTGCCGACGAGCAGGGTCTTGTTGGTGTCGCCGTGCATGCCGTCCAGGTATGCGGTGACGTCCAGGTTGAGGATGTCGCCGTCCTCCAGCACGGTGGAATCCGGGATGCCGTGGCAGATGACCTCGTTCAGGGAGGTGCACACGGACTTGGGGTAGCCGCGGTAATCCACGGTGGAGGGGTACGCGCCGTGGTCGCAAATGTACTCGTGGACCAGCACGTCAATCTCGTCGGTGGTGGTGCCGGGTACGCAAATCTTGGATGCTTCAACGATGGCGCCTGCCGCAATCTTGCCGGCTGCGCGAACCCGCTCAACTTCCTCGGGGGTGTACATGTTCGAGTCGTTACCCTCGTTGGCGGTGGGCTTACCCACGTACTCGGGGCGAACAATGTGCGAGGGGACCGTGCGCATGGGGGTGATGCGTCCGGGAGTCAGGCAACCCACGGGTGCTCGACCGGGCTCTGCAGGAAGATTGTGCGAAGTATTCGTTTTGGTTGAAGACATAGTTTCATCTTACCGGGCGTGGGCGGGTTGTGTCCCTTGCGGGGGCGCTAAAAAGCGGCGGATACATAAGCCGTACCTTTTTCCCAGATTGTGAATAAAATTTCATGCACCCCAGCGGCAAAACTGTGCGCAGCGGAAGGCAGAGGCGGAAGACCCTGGAGGGGGAGCGCCGTGAGAAGCTCTGCCCGCCTCGTTGCCACGAACCTATGTGCGTGAGAAACTAGAAACACCAGCCCCTCACCGTCGAAGGAGAACCCATGAGTGAGAAGAAAAACCGCCTGAGCGAAGCCATCGAATCGGCGGTCGAAAAGACCCTGAACTCCGCGACCGAAGCCACCAGCCCGCATCCCGAAGAGTACTGGTACAACCTCAAAACCGGCGAGGTTGAGCGCGGCCAGCAGAGCGCCGTCACCTCCCTGTGGGGCCCCTTCAAAACCTACGAGGAGGCGGCACACGCCATGGACCGCGCCCGCGAACGCAACGAAGCTTGGGATAAGGACAGCGACTGGAGCTAAAGATTCAACGCTCCCGGCGTTGTTTGAGGCTACCAACACCACAAAAAGTTTGAGACACAGAAGACCCCCGCACCCGGAACACCGGATACGGGGGTCTTTCTTCATCAAGTTTTTCTCAGGCTTTCTTCTTGAGCTTTCTTCTCAGCCTAAAGCCTACTCAAAAGTGTGCTCAGCCGCCGGGAACTCACCCGAACGAACCTGCTCACGATAAGCACGCGCAGCGTCCTCCATGACCTGACCGACCTGCGCAAACTGCTTCACAAAACGCGGCACGCGACCGGAACGAACACCCATCATGTCCTGCCAGACCAGCACCTGACCGGTCGTCACATTCGAGGCACCAATACCAATCGTCGGCACAGTACCCACAGCCTCATCCACACGGCGTGCGGTCTCGGTAGTCACCATCTCCATGAGCACGCAGAACGCACCAGCCTCAGCCAGAGCCACCGCATCCTCACGAACACGCTCGGCAGCCTCGCCACGACCCTGCACGCGGAAGCCACCCAGGGCATGCTCCGACTGCGGGGTGAAACCAACATGCGCCACCACCGGAATACCGGTACGCACCAGGGCACGAACCCACTCGGCCATCGAAGCATCCGCCTCAATCTTGACCGCGTGCGCGCCGCCCTCCTTCATCAGACGAACAGCGCTCGCAACCGCCTGCTGCGGCGACTGCTCATAGGAGCCGAACGGCAGGTCAGCAACCACCATGGCGCGGGAGGCACCGCGAGAAACCGCCGCAACCAGCGGAATCATCTCATCCAGGGTGATGGTCAGGGTCGACTCGTAACCGAGTACCACGTTCGCCGCAGAATCGCCCACCAGCAGCATGTCGATGCCCGCGCGATCAAAAATCTGCGCAGTCAGGGCGTCATAGCAGGTGAGCATGGAGAACTTCTGCCCGGTCGCCTTAGCCTGCGCCAGGTGAACGGTACGCACCTTCTTGACGGTATCCAGGTCAAAAGGCTTCTCAGTAGAAACAGGCACGGGAGCAGCCGCGGAGGTAGCGGCAGGCTGCGCCGCGTAGGGCGAAGAGATCTCGGAAGAACGCTCAGTAGTCATGCTGACTATTCTAACCCTGCACGGCTCCAACCTGGCGTACCGCTCAGCCCGAACCTAGTTCCAGATGAGGTTAATGTAGTAGGTCGGGAACGACGCAGCAGCGTTCTTATTCATCAGCTCCGGAATAGCGGAAGAAGCATCACTAAACTCACGCGGCAAATCGCGCTGAATGAGCGCCTGCTGCACCAGCGCATCCCAGTACAGCTGCATGATCGAATAGGTGCAGACTTCCTTCACGACGTCCTCCGCGTAGGACTCCCACGCAGGGAGCGCCGCATCGTTATCGAAGAACCCCTCATAGCCCTGGGACAGGCCCGTATCGCAGGCATTCACCGCGTTCTTCGCGTACTGCAGCCAATAGCTGCGGCTCAGCTCATCGGTGGTGTTGAAAGTAAACGCCTCATAGTCTGCCTTCAGCAGGGCGTAAGACGCCTGAATAGAACCGGCAAGTGGGGCGTGCGAGGAGAAGACAATAACGTCCAGAAGAGCAGCGATGTACTCCATCTGCACCTTCTCGTACGCAATGCCGGAAGGCTGCACCGGACCAGAATGCATCTGCACCAGCGCCTCCACCGCGTTGATGAAACGCTCAACGTCGGCGGTAGCCTTCACCATCAGATTCAGCAGACGCTGAACGCACTGATAATCCTCAGACACCTGCGAGAACACGCCAAAAGACAGGATGCCACGCTCAGAAGCAGCCGTCGCCAGAATCTGGTGCGTCAACCGCTGGCTCTCCGCCTCCGCCTTCGCCACGCTTACCAGCAGAGCACCGCAATACGCCAGGGCGCGGCCATCCACCAGCTGAGGCTGCTGCCGATGCAACGGCAGAAGACGCTCATGAATCTGATGGAAAATAGCGCTCTGCGCCAAAGCCTTCTTGCCCAGCTCCTCAGTCTTCAACAGCACAGTATCCGCCGAGAAATCACGGGGCACGAAACGGCGCGCATCCGGCGCAGTAAACGGCGAATAGGGGCGACCCATCACCGGCTGCAACAGCGACATCGTGGTAAACAGCGAAAAACGAGCCGCCACCGGATACAGCGAATCCGGGTAGTTCGGCGCATCCGGCGCGTTGACACGCTCCGTGCACAGAGTCAACCAGGTCTGCTCCACCGCCCGATCAGACGTAATGCCAACACCCATACCCAGGATGCTCTCACCGAACGCCTCCGACGGAAGCTTGCCGGGGTTCATGGCACGCGCCTGCATGAGCGCCACAGCCAGCTCCACCGTATAGTTCGTGCGGCGCTTCTTGCCCGCTTCGTCAAGGTGCTGGAACGGACGCACACCCGCAATCTTCTGGCCGCGCGCCAGCGTATGCAGCTCCTTATTCATGGCGAACTGCTGCGGGTTACGCTGCATCATCTTCGACACCTCGTAAGCGCTCTTACGGTTCAGCTTCTCACGGCGCTGAGCACCCTCAGCCGACAGCGCATCATACTTGCCGCGGCTTGCGTGAACGTACCAGGAACGAATTACCTGAAGCGGCAGGAAGAAGAACGTGTACTTCCACGACCAACTAAAAATAATGACCGGAATAGCCGCGCTCGACCCCAAACGGCCCGTGTAACCGGTCCAGATGAACTCCACAAACGCACCAACCAGCGCCCACAACGCCAAAGTGCGAACCCTAAACGCCACTCGGGAGGGGCGGTCCAGCAGGTAGGTCGCACCACCGGTCTTGTTATTCTTCATGACGGTCGGGCCAAAGACCGCAACCGCAAAAAGACAGACCAGATACAACACCAAGAAAACAATGGGGGCAGCAATAAGTAGCAGCCACTCAAGCCCGGTGGGGTCAGCAGCAACCAGTGTGCTTGCCGCTAGAGGAATCTGTGCGGGCGCCACCTGTGCGGGTAGCGCCTGCGAAGCTGATGAGAGAAGAACGGAATGTAGCATACCCCCATTATCGCAAGGCGCCCCCGAACACGCCCCGCGAACCGTCATCTGCCAGGTATCTGAACACAACCATATGCTAGGTATCTGAACACAACCCGCACCGCAGAAAGCGGGGGAGCGGCCCCGATACCGCCCAGAATCTGAGCTACCGCGGCACACGAAAAGAGAATTTACACAAACGAAACCTCCCACCCACCCGCCACACAGCAGAACCCGATAGGCTAGATAACAACAGGACACACGCCGGGGCAAGGAGGCGCCAGCACCGCTGGTACACAACCCGCCGCAACCCCTTGGAAGCCCAAGGGACACGCAGGACCTTCCGCAACAGGGTCTTCTTCACCTCGGCAGCAAATTTAGCGCGCCTCCGCCACCCACAGACGGGTACCACGCGGATGCGCGCCCGCACCGAGAGGGCAACTCATGGACCGCCAACAGGAATTCGTACTGCGCACCATCGAAGAGCGCGACATCCGCTTCATCCGCCTCTGGTTCACCGACGTGGTCGGCACCCTCAAATCCGTTGCGCTCGCACCGGCTGAAGTAGAAAGCGCCTTCGATGAGGGCCTAGGCTTTGACGGCTCCTCGATTGAGGGTTTCTCCCGCATCTACGAATCCGACATGTTGCTGCAGCCGGACCCCTCCACATTCCAGATCCTGCCCTGGCGCGGTGAAGAAGACATCACCTCCCGCATGTTCTGTGACGTACTCACCCCCGACGGTGAAATCAGCGCATCCGACACCCGCGGCGTGCTCAAGCGCGTACTCAACAAAGCTGCGGAGATGGGCTTCACCTGCTACACCTCGCCCGAAATTGAGTTCTATCTGCTCGAATCCTCCAAGCTCGGCGCCGACGGATTCCCCGTGCCCGTGGACTACGAATCCTACTTCGACCACACCCCCGGCGGCATCGTGCAGGACTTCCGCCGCAAGGCAGTGACCATGCTCGAAGAAGTTGGCATCTCCGTCGAATTCAGCCACCACGAAACCGGCCCCGGCCAGAATGAAATCGACCTGCGCCACGCCGACGCCCTGCAGACCGCCGACAACGTCATGACCTTCCGCACCGTCATCAAGGAAGTCGCCTACTCGCTGGGCATGTACGCAACCTTCATGCCCAAGCCCTTCACCAAGTACGCCGGCAGCGGCATGCACACCCACTTCTCCCTCTTCGAAGGCGACACCAACGCATTCTTCGAAGCCGGCGCCGAATACCAGCTGTCCAAGACCGCGCGCCACTTCATCGCCGGTGTGCTCAAGCACGCCCCCGAATTCACCGCGGTCACCAACCAGTTCATCAACTCCTACAAGCGCCTCTGGGGCGGCGGCGAGGCACCCTCCTACGTCTCCTGGGGCCACAACAACCGCTCCGCCCTCGTGCGTGTGCCTCTGTACAAGCCGAACAAGATGCAGTCCGCCCGCATCGAGTACCGCGGCCTGGACTCAGCATCGAACCCGTACCTCGCCTACGCGGTGATTCTCGCAGCAGGCCTGAAGGGCATCGAAAACGAGTACCCGCTCATGCCCGCCGTGACCGAAGACCTCGCCGCCATGACCAACGCCGAACGCCGCGCCATGGGCTACAACCCGCTGCCCGCGTCCCTGCGTGAAGCCATCAATATCACCGAAGAATCCGAGTTCATGGCGGAGGTTCTGGGCGAGCAGGTCTTCGAGCAGTTCCTGCGCAATAAGCGCGCCGACTGGGACCAGTACCAGGCTCAGGTGACCCCCTACGAGCTCAAGCACAACCTCGGAATCCTCTAACGGCTGGATCCTCTCACCTCCTCACAGGATGAGTGAGCGCTGACAGCCTCAGGGCGGTACCCGCTACCGGTAACACGCCGGCGGGTACCGCCCACAGGTGTATCAGCATCGCTTTTTATCCCGCCGAAATTTATACTCTCTACCCACAGTTCTCACGCTATGACTGACAGCTCTCACTACCCGGTCACCGGGCTCATCCGCATTGTTGACCCCGCCAAAGAACCCAAGCCGCTGACCGACATCGCCCCCGATGCGCTCGACGACGAGCAACGCGCCGAAGCCGAACGCAAAGCCCAGCTACGCCTGCGCACCCGCATGATCGCCACCGGCTTCCACGACCCGTCCAAGGCAGAACGCTGGCTCAACGCACCCGAACTGAAGCACGTCTCGCAGGATGCGCTCTTTGCCGGGCTGCGCCTCGCGCCCTCACCGGATATTGCCCTGCCCGCCCTCGTGCGCCTCATCGAGAAGCACCCGGCGGTCGCCGAACGCGCCAACCGCGGCGACAAAGAATTCGGCATGTACCGCCTGCTCGGCGCATCCCAGGCGATTGGCGATTTTCTCTACCGCCGCCCCGAACACATTGACCCGCTCTTCGACACGCAGGTGTACCCGGCTGAGAGCGCGCTGATTCGCTCCCAGCACCCGGCGTCGATTCTGCCGGAAACCGACGGGGAATTCCTGACCCCCATCGCACCGCTGGACACCCCCTACCGCCGTGACATCCTCACCGCCCTCGGTGCCGACCCCCACGCGGAGCGTCCGCGCGCTGCCGCCGAGCAGACCGGCAAAGACGGCTACGTGACCCTGCGCGTCGCCTACCGCGCCGCCCTGGCGCGCATCGCCCTGCTCGACGTGTGCTGTGAAGACCCGGTCGAAATGATGCCCACCATCGGTCGTCACCTCGCCGATTTGGCTGCCGCCGCGCTGGAGGGTGCACTCGCCATTGCCCGCACCGAAGTGGCGGAGGGGCTGGGCCCCGGCCTGGCGGCTCCTCGCCGAGGCGAAGCCGTAGACGCCCTGGACTTGGCGATTATCGGTATGGGTAAGTGCGGTGCCCGCGAGCTGAACTACATCTCTGACGTTGACGTGGTGTACGTGGTTGCGCCCGTGGAACCCGCCACCGCTGGCGCCGCGCCTCATGCCGGGGCAGAAGGGGAGAGCACCCCGCTCAAGCTCACCGAGAACGAATGTTCCACCATCGGCACGGAGCTCGTGCACGCCCTCACCCGCGCCATCATGGGCCCCGCACCCGAACCCGCCCTCTGGGAAGTCGACGCGAACCTGCGACCCGAAGGCAAGGACGGCCCGCTCGTTCGCACCGTCGAATCCTACGTTCAGTACTACAAGCGCTGGGCGGAAAACTGGGAGTTCCAGGCGCTGCTCAAGGCGCGCCCCATCGCCGGTTCGGCGCAGCTGGGTGCCCGCTACGCCCGCGCCATTGACCCCTTCGTGTGGGAGTCCGCCGCCCGTGAATCCTTCGTGGAATCCGTGCAGGCGATGCGCGCCCGGGTGACCGACAATATTCCCTCGAACCAGGTGGACCGCCAGATTAAGCTGGGTCCGGGCGGCCTGCGCGATATTGAGTTCACCGTGCAGCTGCTGCAGCTCGTGCACGGTCGAACCGACCCCGCTGTGCGCACCAAATCCACCGTGGATTCCCTCGCGGCGCTGACCGCCGTCAGCTACATTAGCCGCACCGACGCCGAAGCATTCAGCCGCGACTACAAGAAGCTGCGCGTGCTCGAGCACCGCATCCAGTTGCAGCAGCTGCGCCGCACCCACCTGATGCCCGAGAAGGAAGCCGAACAGCGCGCTCTTGCCCGCTCGATTCTCTCCCCGGAACGCAACGGCACGCTCTCCGCCGAGCAGATGCTGAAGGCGTGGCAGAAAATTAAACGGAATGTCCGTTCTCTGCACGAGCGAATCTTCTTCCGCCCGCTACTCGCCGCTGTCTCCACGCTCAGCCGCGACGAAGTGGTGCTCAGCGAACAGGCGGCACAGGACCGTCTTGCGGCGCTGGGCTACCGCGACCCGCGCGGCGCCATGCGCCACATCAAGGCACTCACCACGGGACTTTCCCGTAGCGCAGACATTCAGCGGCACCTCATGCCCGTGCTACTGGGCTGGTTCGCCCGCGGCGTGGACGCGGACGCCGGTCTGCTCGGATTCCGCATCGTCTCCGAATCGCTCGGCAGCACCAGCTGGTACCTGCGCATGCTCCGCGACTCGCCCGCAGCCGCCGAACGCCTCAGCCAGCTGCTCTCCAGCTCACGCCCCATGACCGACCTGCTCGAGGACGCTTCCGCCTCCATCGCCTGGCTGGACAAGGTTGCCGACCTCAAACCGCTGGGGGAAGAAGCGCTCGCCTCCGAAATTTCCTCCCTGCTGGCACGCCACGCGGACGCCGCCGAGGCGATGCGCGCCGTGCGCTACCTGCGCCGCCGCGAAACCCTGCGCACCGCCATGGGCTGGACCCTGGGCATCGTCGACATTGAGGACACCTGCGCCGGTCTTGCCGCCATCGACGAGTGCACAATCGGTGCGGCGCTACAGATTGCCCTGCGTGAACTCCAGACGGCACCGGAAGGCGCCGAACCCGCCGAAGCTGAGGCGGTAGCGGGGGAGAAGCTGCTCACCCGCATCGCCGTCATCGGCATGGGCCGCCTCGGCGGCGCCGAGAACGGCTTCGGCTCCGACGCGGACGTCATGTTCGTCCACGAACCCCTCGACGGGGCCGACGAAGACACCGCACAGGAACAGGCGGCACGCATCGTCAACCGCACCCTGACGCTCCTCAAACAGCCCGTCAAACCCGCCATTCGCGCCGAACGGCCCCTCGAAGTGGACGCCGACCTGCGCCCCGAAGGCAAGCAGGGCGCTATCGTGCGCTCGCTGGACTCCTACCGCTCCTACTACGAACGCTGGGCGGAAACCTGGGAGTTCCAGGCGCTCACCCGCGCCCGCCCCATCGCGGGCGACGAGGCGCTCGGCGAGGCTTTCGTGGAGCTCATCGACCCGTACCGCTACCCGGCAACTTTCACGCCCGAACAGGTGCAGCAGATTCGCCGCATGAAAGCGCGCGTTGAAAACGAACGCATGCCACACGGTGCCGACCGCACCCGCCAGCTCAAGCTCGGCCGCGGCGGACTATCCGACGTGGAATGGCTCGTCCAGCTCGTACAGCTGCGCCACGCGCACGCCGTGCCGGGGTTGCGCACCACCTCCACCCTGAAGGCGCTAAACGCCGCGGTTGAAGCGGGGCTGGTCGAGGCCGCGGACGCTGAAATTCTCAGCGGCGCCTGGCTACTCGCCACAAAGATTCGCGGCGGCAACGTACTGCGCGGCGTGCGCCAATCCGACACTCTACCCTCGGGACGCGCCGACCTGGAAGCAATCGCCCGCTGGTGCGGATACCCCGCCGGTAGCGCACGCGCCCTCGAAGAGGACTACCTGCGCCAAACCCGCAACGCCCGCAAGGTCTACGAACGCCTCTTCTTCGAAGAGCTCTAAAAAGATTCCAGAAAAACATGAGCCTGGCGTATTTGCCGGTGCGGATTTCTGATGCGGATTTCATAGGGGAGGGGCGGGGAACCTGGCTCCCCGCCCCTCCTTTTCGTGTCCTTGTGAAAAATTTTGTGGACGTTTCGCGGACATCGTGTGCCCGCCGCTGCCCTCACGGGAACAGTAACCACCCCAAAACCCCAAAAATGTGACCGGCACCATGAAAATAAATTTTGCTCGCGCACCTCAAAAACGAGCCCAAATACCCCGTTCTGCCCCGGAAACACGCGGAACACAATATGATCTACAAAGGATTTGGCAAACACTCAAAAACCCCGTATAGTATTTACCTGTCAGCACGACGGAGCGAAAAACTCCAACGGAATGATTCAAATTGAATACGCTGATATGCGGTTGTAGCTCAGTTGGTAGAGCACCACCTTGCCAAGGTGGATGTCGCGAGTTCAAGTCTCGTCAACCGCTCGTAAGGACTCCAAGAGTTCGAACGCGTTCCCTCGTGGAGCGTATGCGGTGAGGTGGTCGAGTGGTTAGGCAGCGGCCTGCAAAGCCGTGTACGCGGGTTCGAATCCCGTCCTCACCTCGCAACAAAACAACTGTTTTGTGAGCGCGATTGGCGCAGCGGTAGCGCGCTTCCCTGACACGGAAGAGGTCACTGGTTCGATCCCAGTATCGCGCACAGATAAAGCCCTTAGCTTTCGAGCTAAGGGCTTTTGTGTTTATGTTTTCATTTTCTTGGTTTGCGGAGGGATGGTGCCCTCCTTGTTCCTACAGGGGACCCGCCCTCGCTTCG
>NZ_KV814378.1:151531-280509 GCF_001813895.1 Rothia sp. HMSC071C12 | reverse complement strand
CGCCCTCGCTTCGCTTCGGGCACCCTGATGTCACGACGGAGGACACCATCCCTCTGTTTCCTATGTAAGACACTCAGCCTCAGATTCGTAAGTTCAGGGCTTGGGTGCGCGATACCGGCATAACGAACTGGAGGGGGAGGGGGCTGTCGCCTTCTCAACCTTTTGCTGGCTCTGCCAAGCCTGTTTTGTGACGCTCGCCCCGCTCCGCGTCCCCGATGTCACGACGGAGGACACCATCCCTCCGCCTCGTAGGTAAAACACTCGACCTCGGGTCAGTAGGTGCGGGCTTGGGTGCGCGATACCGGTATAACGAACTGGAGGGGGAGGGGCTGTCGCCTTCTCAATCTTTTGCTGGCTCCGCCGAGTCGGCTTTGTCAGCCGAACCTACCTCCGATACCCTAATGGAGGAAATCTACACTCACAGATACACCGCCGTATCGCAAAGGAACACCCGTGAAATCCTTCCTCAAAGGGTTCGGCGTCTTCTTCGCCGTATGCTTCGCCTTCTCCCTCTGGTACGTCATCCTCGGCGTCGTCATCATCGTAGTCATCGTGGGCATTGTCCTGACCATCCGCAAAAACCGGTACTTCGCATCCCCCGAATTCCAGACGCACCGCCAACGCACCGCCACACTCGCCAGCGAATACAACGAAATCGCCAGCTACGTACACGATATCCACGCCCGCGGAATCTACGAACTCGGCACCTCCACCAACGGCATGTACAGCCACCTCGCCACCGTCGAAGTTCAGCAGCCCAAAACCTGGAAGACGCTGTTGCAGAAGAAGCCTGAAGAACGCCACCCTCACGTCTACAAGGCCTCCCAACAGGTCGTTCTCGAAGCCGAGCAGGACCCCATCGGCAGCCTCACCAAATACTTCCACATCGAAGCCGACCTGCAAACCCTCAAAGACGTACAGCGCCTCTCCGACGATATCGCGCGCCTCGAAACCGCCGTCGACAACGTGCGACGCCGCGAAGACGACATGATCGCACACATCAACCCACCCCAGTTCATCACCAAACACTACGCCGACGAGTTCTGGAACAAACTCAACGTCTACCACGTGGGGCTGACCGTGCCGTACCCCGTCTACCGCTTCGAATACACCTCGCCCGGCGGCAAAGAAAACCGCGCCGTCACCGTCACCCTCGACACCCCAACCCTCGACGCGCTCTCCGAAACCCTCGAACGCAAAATCCGCTGGGCATGGCCCGAAGGCGGCGAACGCACCCTCATGACCGCCCAGCTACGCCAACGCATCAAAGAACGCGACAACTACACCTGCCAAAACCCCGGATGCGGCAACTCCATCATGCGTGAACGAATCCTCATCCTAGAGGTTGTCCACAAGGTCCCGCTATCCGAAGGCGGCAATAACGAGCCCGATAATCTGCAGACCCTCTGCTGGCGTTGCGTGCGTGGACGGAACCTGCGGCTCGCATAAAGCCGCACCTTCCGAAAGCGACATCAGGGTGCCCGCCCGGGCGCTCTCCGCAGTGAAGCAAGGAAGAGCGGAGCGTCCGGGTGCGGTGGGTTCCCCTGCAGGAGCGCAGGATGGGAGCGGCGCGAGGTATCCATGGGTTCCCCTGCTGTGCATTAGCCAGGGATTTATGTTAAAGCTGAGGTTCAAGGTATGCTTTTCCTCGGCGCAGAGGCACAGACTTTCAGGCTCCCGCTTCCGCACCGCAAACACATCACCCCACCTGAATAAAGGGCATACCATGTCTACTTCCCTGACTCGCCGCAAGCTCGTCGCTGGTGCAGCCTGGGCGGCACCCGTCGTTGCCGCTTCCGCAACCATCCCCTCCTACGCAGCGTCCGTCTCCGCAGACTGCACGCTCGCCGCACACCCGGCGTACAACATCTCCGGCACCGACGAAGGCGCCAAAACCGTGCAGAGCTTCGCCGTCCCCAACAACGTCTACAAGCTCCGCTTTGAACTGGTCGGCGGCGCGGGCGGCACCAACAACCGCATGACCCCCGCCGGCTCCGGCGCGAAGGTCACCGGCATCATCCCCGTCACCCCCGGCTCCACCGTGCAGATTATCGCCGCGGCAGGCGGTATCGGTGACGGCTCCCTCACCCCCACCGCAGGCGGTGAAGGCTACGGCAACGGCGGCTCCGTACCCGCCTACACCATCCCCGCCACCATCACCGCGCAGGTCGACGCCAAGTACGCGGACTCGGCAAACTCCAAGACCCAGGCGTACGCTGCATCCGGCGGCGGCTCCTCCGCACTGCTCATCGACGGCGTCGTTGTAGCTGCAGCAGGCGGCGGTGGCGGCGCGGGCATGACCACCTCCGGCGTGTCCTACGCAGACCCCTGGTACTCCAACTTCAACGGCCAGATCGATGCCGGTGTGGCACCCCTCGGTTCGGACGCATCCCCGCAGTTCGACGCGGCGGGTAGCGCCTCCGCGGCGGCAGGCTCCAACGGCACCCCCGGCTACGAAGTCTACAACGCTGAACGCTCCAAGGTGCTGACTTACAACTCCGGTTTCGGTGGCGCAGCGGGCGTAGGCGGTGCCGGTGGCGCGGCGGGCACCCTGCCGGCAAGCGGCCCCATCATTGGCTTTGAAACCACCAACAACCAGGTGCTGTTCAGCCAGTTTGTTGCCGGTAACGCGGGCACGAGTGGCTTCGCGGGCAACGGCGGCGATGGTGCGGGCGCGTACTCCTACCAGCTGGATGAGAACCCCGCCAGCGTGCACGAGAAGGGCACCTACGAGGACCGCAGCTGGGACCTGGACGTCTACAACGACGAGGGCGCGTACGCGCAGAACTTCAACGGCTACCAGTCCGTGGTGTCCGGCGGTGGCGGCGCAGGCTACGGTGGTGGCGGTTCCGGTGCGGCACAGTCTGTCTCCTCGATTGTGCTGACTCAGAAGTGGCTGAACAGCCCGACTGGCGTGCGTCAGGGTATCGGCTACACGATGCAGGGCGGCGCCGGTGGCGCGGGCGGCTCGTACATTGCACCGTCGGTGAGCGAGGGTGCGATTGTTTCGGCTGAGAACGCGCCGCAGTGGATGCGCGAGCGCGGTAACGGTTCGGTGACGGTAACTTTCTGCGAGGCGGCTGCCTAAACGCTTCTCCCGCTGAGAGGCGGTGTTCGTCCTCGCTCCTACAGGGGCACCCGCCCTCGCAGAGCTCGGGCACCCTGATGTCGCTACGGACGACACCGCCTTTCCGCGCTAGGTTCCCGGCTTAGCTTGCGCTGTGAACGGCAAAGAGCCCCCACACGATTACCTCGTGTGGGGGCTCTTTGCTTGTGCTGCAGGTGCAGCCGTGTTTTCCGGAAGCGCCCTCAGGGTGTCACCCCGGACGCTCTCCGCAGCGAAGCAAGGAGAGGACGGAGCGTCCGGGTGACGGGTGCCCCTGCGTAGGCGCGGAGGAAACATGCGGCGCACCTACACCTGAGTAGGAGCGAGGACGAGTACCGCCGTCCGCAACTAACTGTATTCCCGGAATTAGCGCTTGATAGCGTCCAGCGCCTCACGCTGAGCCTTCGCAATGCGCTTCTCAGATACCGTGTAGGCGGTACCAAGCTCCTGGGCGAAGAAGCTGACGCGCAGCTCCTCAATCATCCAGTTCACGCGGCGGAGCGCATCCGGCACGATGGTGCCTGCCGGTAGCGACTTGACCGCGTTATCGTAGGAGTCTTCCAGGTCCTGCACGGTGAGCATGAGCTGGTTGTCGCGGTGCAGGTTCGGGCCGAGCTTCGTCAGGCGCACCTGGGCGGCCTTGAGGTAGCGCGGGATGTGAACCAGCTGGTCGTAGCCGGTTTTCGCCACGAATCCGGGGTAGACGAGGTTCTCCATCTGTGCCTTTACGTCGGAGACGGCGTGCATGGTCGTCAGCGAGGTTGCCTTTTTGATTGCCTTCTTCAGCGCGGTGGCTTCGGAGAGGATTTCGGCGACGAGCTTGGTGACGTCGAAGACCGTCTCGATGAGTTCGGCACGCACGTGCTCGTAGAGTTCGCTGTATTCGGCGTGCGTGAAGATGGGCGTGTGCGGCACGAGGTGGTCGAGTGCCGCGACGGTGCAGTCGCGGATGAGTTCGTCGATGGAGCCGTGCGGGTTCTGCGTGAAGACGATTTTCTCCTTGTGGGAGAGGTGTTCGCTCACGTAGCGTACGGGCGAGGGCACCTGCAGCTGGAGCAGGCGGATGATGCCGCGGCGCTGTGCGTGGAGCTGTTCGGCTTCGGTGGGGAAGATGCGCAGGCCCACGCTGGTTTCTTCGTCGACGAGGGCGGGGTAGCCGTTGACCGCTTGGGTTGCGATGATGCGCTGTACCTTGCGGGGGATCTCTCCGTTGGGGAAGAGATCGGCGGGGAATTCGGTGAGGCCGCTGATTTCGCGTACCTGCGAACCGTGCGCATCGGCTACCTGGGTGGTGCCGCTCTGAGCCTTCTTCGCGCCCTTCTTGGCAGAAGCCGCGGAGCTGCCCGAGTTACCCGAGCCATCCGAGCTACCCTGCGCGAGTGCCACCATTTTTGCCATGGTGTCGTCGGATGCGCCGAGCGAGTCGGCGAGGGCGCCGCGAATCTCCTTGTGGAGCTGCTGCTGCAGGGCGCGCAGGTCCTTGCCTTCGCCCAGGATTTTGTTGCGTGCGTTGCGCACCTGGAATCCCATTTTCAGGTGTTCGGGCACGGCGTCCCAGTTGAAGGCTTCGGGCTCGACAACGACGCCGCGCAGGCGGCGTAGTACGAGTGCCAGGGAGGGGATGAGCTCGTCGGTTGCGGGGGAGTAGTCCTCTTCCAGGGCGGCGCAGGCGGCGCGTGCTACGTCGGGTGCGGGTACGAAGTTGCGTCGAATCGCCTTGGGGAGTGATTTGATGAGCGCGGTGACGAGCTCGTGGCGCAGGCCGGGGATCTGCCAGCGGAACGGTTCGGGGCTCAGCTGGTTGAGGAAGAGAATCGGCACCTGCACGGCCACACCGTCGCGCTTGGCGGCGTCGGTGCGTGCGCCTCCGATGCCGGCGGTGGGGGCGTATTCGTAGCGCAGGTCGAGGGTCAGTTCGCCGCTGTCGGTGCGCTGCACCCACTGGCGGGGGAACTGGGAGTCGTCGTAGTCGGCGGCTTCCTCGTTGATGAGCTTTTCGGGGTTGAAGTCCAGGTAGTTGTCGTCTTCGAGACGTGCCTGCTTCCACCACTTGTCGAAGGCGCGCACATCCGTCACGTGGGCGGGGATGCGTGCGTCGTAGAAGGCGAAGAGTACGGAGTCGTCTACGCGCAGGTCGCGGCGGCGCAGGCGTGCTTCGAGTTCTTCGACTTCGGCGAGGGCGCGCTGGTTGCGCAGGTAGAACTTGTGCTGGGTGTGCCATTGGCCTTCGACGAGGGCGGACTGGATGAACAGTTCGCGGGCTGCGGCGGTGTCCACGCGGGCGTACTGTACGGGGCGGTCGGCGTAGATGGTCAGGCCGAAGAGGGTGCCCTTGGCGTAGGCGACTGCCGCGCCGGAGCTGAGGGACCAGTGCGGTTCGGAGTATTGCACGCTGATGAGGTGCTTGCCGATTTCTTCGATCCACTGCGGGTCGATGGAGGCGTTGGTGCGCGCCCACAGGCGGGAGGTTTCGACGAGTTCGGCGGAGAGCACCCAGTCGGGGCTCTTTTTGAACAGGCCGGAGCCGGGGAAGATTGCGAACTTGGTGCCGCGTGCGCCGAGGTATTCGCGGGGGCCGCGGTTGCGTCCCTTGGAGTCCTTTTCGCGTTCTTCCTTGACGCCTACGTGCGAGAGCAGGCCGGAGAGCAGGCTCTTGTGGATGTCGATTTCGTGGGCGGAGGCGTTGATGTCCCTGCCGCCGCTGGCGTGAATATT
The DNA here is from genome assembly GCF_001813895.1 of Rothia sp. HMSC071C12. Lineage (NCBI taxonomy): Bacteria > Bacillati > Actinomycetota > Actinomycetes > Micrococcales > Micrococcaceae > Rothia > Rothia sp. HMSC071C12. Next base: position 274,688 of record NZ_KV814378.1, on the reverse strand, counting down.
GGCGGTGCGTCCCATTTCGCGTAGCTGGGCGAAGAGGTCCTGCCATTCGCGGATGCGCAGGTAGTTGATGTATTCGCGGTGGCACATTTTGCGTAGCTGCGAGGAGGACAGCGCCGCCTGCTGCTCGTTGATGTAGTCCCAGAGCAGCAGGAAGGAGGAGAAGTCGGAGGTGTCGTCGACGAAGCGGGCGTGCATGGCGTCTGCTTCGGCGCGCACGTCGGCGGGGCGTTCGCGCGGGTCCTGGATGGTCAGGGCGGCGGCGAGCACCATCATTTCCTTGGCGCAGTTGCGGCGGCCACCCTCGATAATCATGCGGGCCAGGCGCGGGTCCACGGGGAATGCCGCCATGGCTCGGCCGATGGCGGTGAGGGTTGCGCTATTGCCGCGGCCTTTGCGGGGCTGTCGTGGGCGTTCGGTAAGCGCGCCAAGTTCGCGCAGCAGGTTCACGCCGTCGTTGATGGCGCGAGATGCGGGCGGCTGCACGAACGGGAAGCGGGAGATGTCACCGGGTTCGCGGACCACGCCGATTGCGATCATCTGCAGGATGACGGCTGCGAGGTTGGTGCGCAGAATTTCGGGGTCGGTGAACTCGGGGCGCGAGTTGAAGTCTTCCTCGGAGTAGAGGCGGATCGCGATGCCGTCGCTGACGCGGCCGCATCGACCGGAGCGCTGGTTGGCGCTTGCCTGCGAGATGCGTTCGATGGGCAGGCGCTGAACCTTGGTGCGTGCCGAGTAGCGGGAGATGCGTGCGGTGCCGGTGTCGATGACGTACTTGATGCCGGGCACGGTCAGCGAGGTTTCGGCAACGTTCGTGGCGAGCACGATGCGCGGGCGCGATCCGGGGGAGAACACGCGGTGCTGTTCGGCGAGCGAAAGGCGCGCGTACAGGGGCAGCACTTCGTAGTTCAGGCGCGGCGACTTGAGAACCATTGCCTCGATGGCGTCCTTGGCGTCGCGGATTTCGCGTTCGCCGGAGAAGAAGATGAGGATATCTCCGGGTGCCTCCTTGGAGAGCTCCTTGATGGCGTCGAGGATGCCGTCGGTGGGGTCGTGGTCGTCTTCGATTTCGTCATCGCTGAGGTAGTCTTCCTCGTCGAGCGGGCGGTAGCGGATTTCCACGGGGTAGGTTCGGCCGGACACCTCAATGATGGGCGGCGCGTCGTCGGGCAGGATTGCTTCGGCGATTTCGCGTTCTTCGGCGCTGAGGTTTTCGTCGACGATGCCCTTGCCCGGCACGTAGCTGGGGGAGAAGTGGCGTGCGAAACGCTCCGGGTCGATGGTCGCGGAGGTGATGATGACCTTCAGATCCGGGCGCTGCGGCAGGATGCGCTTGAGGTAGCCGAGGATGAAGTCAATGTTCAGGCTGCGTTCGTGCGCCTCGTCAATGATGAGGGTGGAGTAGCGGCGCAGCAGCTTGTCGTTCTGGATTTCGGCGAGCAGAATGCCGTCGGTCATGAGCTTGATAGCGCTGTGTTCGCCTACTTCAGAGGTGAATCGAACCTGGTAGCCGACGGTTTCGCCGATTTTCTGGCCGAGTTCTTCGGCGATGCGTTCGGCGACGGAGCGTGCGGCGAGTCGGCGCGGCTGGGTGTGGCCGATGAGACCCTTCTCTCCCAGGCCCAGGTCGAGGCACATTTTGGGGATCTGGGTGGTTTTACCGGAACCGGTTTCACCCGCGATGATGACAACCTGGTTGTCGCGGATCGCGTTCATGATGTCTTCGCGGCGTTCGCTGACGGGCAGCTCTTCGGGGTAGGTGATGACCTCGGGAATGAAGGGCTCGTAGCGGCGCGGTGCCGGGCGGTTCTGCTGCTCGCCCTTGTTGCCGCCCTGCTGGTTGCCCTGCTTGCGGGCGCGGTTGTTGGCGCCTGCGCGTCGGTTGGAGCGGGAGGCGTTGGAGTTGCGTTCGGAGGCGCCGCGGGAGGAGTTCTTGCGGTCTGCGTTATTCTTCTGGGCACTGTTCTTCTGTGCGCCCTTCTTTGGGGCGCCGCTCTTCTGTGCGCCGTTTTTTACCGCGTTGTTCTCAGTAGTTTTATCTGCGGTTTTTTCACCGATTTTTTCGGAGGATCGTACCTTTGCCGCATGGATTGCGGCGGCCATGCTCGCCATGGTGGGGGCGGTGCGGGGGGCCTTAGAAGTATCTGCGTGTTTCTTCGTGGATTTCTGCTCAGACATATCCTATCCAGTGTACTCGCCTTGCCCGCGGTGGGCTTGGGGTGTGCTTTGTTTGTCATATTTGGGTTTGTTCGCGGTAACCCAGGGGTGGGCGGTGGTGGAATACTGACCCCAGGAGAGTAGTTAATGTACAATAAATGACATCAAATGCCATCTATAGAATTAATAATTATTCATCTGAATTTTATGCGCCGTAGATGCGAATTAACTGCGCTTCTTAACTTTCTTTCGATAGTTTCGTTCAACTGCTACAGTGGTGAATAACACAGTAACGAAGGAGTGACTATGCCATCACCAAAGACGTACCCGGCAACACGTGTTGCAGTGTTGGATTGCTACGAAGACGGACAGCACGAAGAAATTCACCACCGCTGCGAAGAACTCTTCCAAGCCCTCGTTCACGCGAGTCTGCGCACCCACTTCGACCGCCTCAGCGCCGAAGAAACCCTCTACCTGGTCACCGGCGACGGCGAGCGCGTACAGATTTCTCCCGAAATGTACGGACCCCTCACCTCCGTAGCGCGCGCATTCGCCGACCGTAAGGATGTCTGTGTGGTACGCCAGGACCGCCTCATGACCACGCAGGAGGCGGCAGACTACCTGGGCGTATCCCGCCCGACCGTTGTTCGCCTGCTGGAGCGCGGAGATATTCCGTTCGAGCGCATTAACACGCACCGTCGCGTTGCTTTTGATGACCTCGAATGCTACCGCCTTGAGCACGAATACGTGAACCGCCGCGTTCGCTAACCTCGCTAACCTGTCGAACCGCTCAAGCTACACAGCGCGGTTGAGCTACACGTTGCGGTTGAACTGAACAGTGCGGTTGAGAAATAGCAGCATCTGCTGAACAATATCGGGGCTAAAACAGCGCGAATCCCCGTGTTCGGCATCCGGAACCAGCACCAAATCGGTAGGCACCTGCCGTGTGCGCAGCGCCTGATACACCCGCGCCGATTGCTGGTACGGCACACACGAATCACTAATACCGTGCACGAGCATGAGGGGAGTGGCACCGCCGCTCGCACCCGGTGCAGAGGCACTTTCGACCTTATTCACTCGTTTCTGGGGGCGTACCGCATCAATAGGATGCGCGCGCTCCCAGTTCTTTTGGGCGCGCTCGATGCAGACACCCGGAACCGCCCGCTCACCCTTGGAAGCGTCGATAGTAGACACGTCAGCGGGGACGGGGTGGGTGCTTCCCAACAGTCGCCATTCGGCGCCGTCATCCTCGGGGTGGTCGAGAGCGTAGCCAGCCAGGGGGCGGTCGGTGAAGATGGTCCTCAAGTCGCTGACCCCGTAAAACGAAGCCGCCGCCGCCACCTGCGAACTATGGGACGGGTAGGCGCTCGCCGCCCTGCCTTCAAAGTATTCGTCGTGCTCGGCGTGTCCGGGTGCGCTCGCAGGATCCCCACCGCTACCGTCACCGGCGGCGGAATCTCCCGTATGCGCAACCATCATGCTCAGGTGCCCGCCGGCGCTTCCGCCCGCTACCGCAATGCGTTGCCGGTCAATACCGAATTCGTGCGCGTTGGCGCGGAAGAAACGCACCGCCTCCTTCACATCGTGCAGGGCGCCCGGGAAGAGTGCCTGATGCGAATACCGGTAGTTGATGGACGCGACCGCCCAGCCTGCCTGCTGAAAAGCGGCGCGCATGAGCGCCTGGGTATTGGGCTGCTCCCCGCCAGGGGTGCGCAGGATAGTGTCGCGTAGGGCCTGGTTGGTGCCGAAGCGCCAGGCGCCACCGTGAACCCACACCAGCAGCGGCGCGGGGGAAGAGATATCCCCGGTCGCGGGGAAGAAATCGTAGGCGAACGCCTCGCGAGTTACCGGTGACTGCGCGCCGTAGTCGGGTAGCGAGTGGGCATCGTAAAAGCCCGCCTCGCGGTAAAAACCGGAGCGGTACTCGGTGCTCTCAACGGTCGGCGCGCTCTCTACATTCGGCACGCCCTCAGTGTTCGGCGAGTCCTCAGCGTTCAATGCGCCCTCAACCTTCGGCGCGTTCTCAGAAGTCTGCATGAATCAGTACCTTGTTAGGGAACCAGTACGATCTTGCCTCGGGTGCGACCCGTCGCAACCAGGGCATGAGCCTGCGCAGCCTGCGAAAAATCAAGCACCTGATCCACATGTACCTTCAACAGGCCCAAGGACATGAGGCGGGCAATCTCCTGCATCTGCGTGCGGTCCGGGTGAACCGTCAGCCACTGCGCCTCGAAGCCGCGCTCACGCGCCACATCCAGCGGGTCGGGGCTGGTCAGGGTGACAATACGACCGCCGGGAACCAGCACCTCCAGCGAATCGAGGAAAGTCTGCTGGCCGGTGGAATTGAGTACCACGTCCATGGTCTGGCCCAGTACGGCGCGGAAATCCTCGGTGCGGTAATCAATAGGCTGGGCACCCAACGAGCGCACAAACTCGTGGTTCGCGGCGGAGGCGGTCGCAAAAACCTGAGCGCCAGCCTGCGCCGCCAGCTGAACGGCGAGGTGACCGACGCCTCCGGCACCGGCGTGAATGAGTACGCGCTCGCCTTCCTTCAACCGCGCCACTTCGAAGAGCGCCTGGTATGCGGTCAGTGCCGCCAGGGGAGCGCCACCCAATTGCGCGCAGGGAACATCGGCGGGCACCTTCACCAGCTGATGCGCCGGGGCGAGAACATACTCGGCGTACGCACCGGCGGGGGAGGGAAAAGAAACAAGACCAAATACGCCGTCGCCCACCTTGAAACCCGTGTAGTCGCCGGCGGTAGCAACCACCGTGCCGGCAACATCCCAGCCGGGAACGAAGGGCTTGTACGACGGATCTGCCAGCTGAGCGGCGGGACCCAGACCCTTGCGGGTGGTCAGATCAATCGGGTTGACACCGGCGGCAACCGTCTTGATGAGCACGTGACCGCGCACCGGCGAGGGGATAGGTACGTTTGCTTCGTGCAGAACGCTTTCGTCGCCCCATTCGGTGAGCTGAATCTGGCGCATGGTGGTCATCGGGTTACCTCCGCTGTTGTGGCTTGAAGCCGTGCTGATGTGACGGGTGTGCGCGTTTTCCCATTCTCTCAAGGCTGTTAGCGTTGCCACAACAGGTAGGCGGGTAGTGTCCACCCTCTGAGGTTGAAGCCTGAGGTTGAAGTCTGAGGTTGAAGAGGGAGGTGGCGGGAACGGTCGCCCGGCGCAGGCTTTATGCACAACAGGGTGAGCGGCTCAATAAAGTTGAGTTGTTAAATAAAAAGGAGCCGATACCCGAACAATACGCCTCGGATATCGGCTCCCGTGTTCCCTCTCGAATAAGAACATCGTGCCCCTGAAAGGATTCGAACCTTCGACCCCCAGTACCGGAAACTGGTGCTCTAATCCGCTGAGCTACAGAGGCAACCCACCTATGGTATCAGATAAGCACTAGATAAAGGGTCAGGTACCTGCCAAGGCTTGCTAGAATAGTTTGTTATGACTCCTGAAGAACTCTCCGAAGCCATTGCGCTTGCCCTTGAAGAAACCATTTCCTCCGGCCAGCTGACCCTCGTGGAGGGCGCTGAACTGCCCGCCGTCCGAGTGGAGCGCCCCAAGTCCCGCGAACACGGCGACTGGGCAACCAACGTCGCTCTGCAGCTCGCCAAGAAGGTGGGCAAGAACCCGCGTGAGGCAGCAGCTCTTCTGGCAGAGAAGATTGGTGCCATCCCCGGTGTCGCATCCGTAGATATTGCTGGCCCCGGCTTCCTGAACATCACCCTGGACGCCGCAGCCGCTGGTGAGCTTGCCGCCACCATCGTTGAGGCTGGCGAAGCATACGGCCGCAGCGACAAGTTCGCCGGTAAGACCATTAACCTTGAGTTCGTCTCCGCGAACCCCACCGGCCCCATCCACCTGGGTGGTACCCGCTGGGCTGCCGTCGGTGATGCGCTCGCCCGCGTCCTTGAGGCTGAGGGCGCTAACGTCGTGCGTGAATACTACTTCAACGACCACGGCACCCAGATTGACCGTTTCGTGCGCTCTCTGATTGCCGCTGCCCGCGGCGAGGAGACCCCCGAGGACGGCTACGCTGGAGCGTACATTGTTGACATTAAGGACCAGATTCTGGCTCAGCGCCCCGACGCGCTTGAGGCTGAGAACCCCGAAGAGATTTTCCGCGAAATCGGTACTCACCTGATGTTCGATCAGATCAAGGAGTCCCTGGCGGCATTCGGCACCCACTTCGACGTGTTCTTCCACGAGAACTCCGTGTTCGAAGGCGGCAAGGTGGACGCCCTGCTCGACACCATGCGTGAGAACGGTCAGCTCTTCGAGGCTGACGGCGCATGGTGGATGCGCACCACCGACTACGGCGATGACAAGGACCGCGTGGTCATCAAGTCTGACGGCAACCACGCCTACGTAGCGGGCGATATCGCCTACTACCAGGACAAGATGACCCGCGCAGTAAACCCCTCCGACGTGGCGATCTACATGCTCGGTGCTGACCACAACGGCTACGTGGGCCGTCTGAAGGCTATCGCCCAGATTCTTGGCTACCGCGCCGACCAGATTGAGGTCATGATCGGTCAGCTGGTGAACCTGGTCAAGGACGGCAAGCCCGTCCGCATGTCCAAGCGTGCCGGCACCGTGGTCACCCTCGAGGACCTGGTCGAGGCTGTGGGCGTTGACGCAGCCCGCTACGAGCTGACCCGCTACTCGGTGGACACCCCCATCGACATTGACCTGGGCCTGCTGACTTCCAAGAGCAACGAGAACCCGGTCTACTACGTGCAGTACGCTCACGCACGTACCGCCGCTGTGGCACGTAACGCCGCGGAGGCTGGCGTGAAGGTTGAGGACGGCGTGGACACCTCCCTGCTCGACTCGGCTGCTGACGGCGAGCTGCTGGCTGTACTCGGCCAGTTCCCCGCTGCTGTGCGTGATGCCGCGAAGTTCTACGAGCCGCACCGCGTGAACCGCTACCTGGAGCAGCTCGCTTCGGCGTACCACAGCTGGTACGGTGTCTCCCGCGTCGCCCCCAAGGCGGACGAAGAGGTCACCGACCTGCACCGTACCCGCCTGCTGCTGAACAATGCAGCACAGCAGGTGCTGGCTAACGGCCTGAACCTGCTGGGTGTGAGCGCACCCGAGCGCATGTAATACTCTCGTTTCAACCCCCGACCCGGTACTACCGGGGCGGGGGTTGAACGCATTGCCCTCAAAGATACTCAACGATAGTTACCGAAAGAGATACGATGAGCGAAGCCCGCGCCCTCTACGCCCCCGAATGGCTCACCTACCCCGAGCATCCCGAGGCACTGTCCCGCACCATCTGGACTGATTCCTTCACCCGCAATGAGCAGGGCGAGCTCTGCATTGACGGCGTGACCGTCAGCGACCTGGTTGCTGAGCACGAAACCCCGCAGTACGTCTTCTCCGAGACGACCTTCCGCACCCGCGCCCGCGCCTACCGCACCGCTTTTGAACAGGCTTTCGCCGAGCACGGCGCGCAGGTGAGCGTCTACTACGCCGGTAAGTCGTTCCTGTCCACCGCTGTGGCGCGTTGGGCGACCGAGGAGGGCCTGTGCCTGGATACCGCCTCCGGTGGTGAGTTGGCGTTGGCTCTGCGCGCGCAGGTGCCGGGTGCGAACATCGCCCTGCACGGTAACAACAAGTCGGAGGCTGAGATTGCCCGCGCGATCCGCAACGGCCTGGGTCGTGTGGTGGTTGACTCGGTGGACGAGCTCAAGCTCATTGAGCGCGTGTACGCCGAGCTTGCCGCCGAGCGTGTGGCAGAGGGCGAGGAGCCGTACGCCCCGGTTCCGGTGCTGATTCGCATCACCCCCGGTGTGCATGCCTCGACCCACGAGTCCATTGCGACCGCGCACGAGGACCAGAAGTTCGGCATGTCCCTGCAGCCCGGCACCGCCGCGCTCGCCGGTCTGGAAGAGGAGGAGCTGGAGCACTGGGGTGTTGAGTCTACCGATTCTTACGCGGCTCTGGCTGCCGCGATTCTGAATGCGACCGATTCCCTGGATTTCCGCGGTATTCACTGCCATATTGGTTCGCAGATTTTTGAGGCGGAAGGCTTCGAGCAGGCGGCTACTACCGCCCTGGAGTTCATGAACCGCCTCAACCGTGACCTGGGCGTGACCCTGCCGGAGCTGGATTTGGGTGGCGGCTACGGCATCGGCTACACCGAGGCGGATCACCCCCGCTCGATTACCGAGGTGACCGAGTCGATTGCCGCTTCCGTCGCGGCAACCTGCGAGCGCCTGGGCATGGCGATTCCGCACATGTCGTTCGAGCCGGGCCGTTCTATTTCTGGTCCTTCGGGTGCGACCCTGTACACGGTGGGCACCAATAAGAACGTGAGCATTGAGGATGAGAACGGCGAGATTCGCGTGCGCCGCTACGTTTCGGTGGACGGCGGTATGAGCGATAACGCCCGCCCGGTGCTGTACGAATCGGATTATTCGGTGACTCTGGCTAATCGTGCCCCGGTGGGGGAGCAGGTGCTCTCTCGCGTGGTGGGTAAGCACTGCGAGTCTGGCGATGTGGTGGTTCGTTACTGCTACCTGCCTGCTGACCTGCAGGCTGGAGATATTCTGGCGGTTCCGGCGACCGGCGCGTACTGCTATGTGCTGGGTTCGAACTATAACTTCTTGACTCGCCCGCCGGTGATTGCGACCGCGCAGGGTCAGCCTTCTCGTGTGATGATTCGCCGTCAGTGCGAGGAGGATATGCTGGCGCTGGATATGGGTTCGGATATCTAAGAACGGATATCTAAGAACCCATTCTGACATCATGAAAAACCGTGAAGTTCCCGTCTCTGCAATGGACGCCGTGAGGTGGCGGTCGCGGGCGGGGTCTTCACGATTTTGCGCGTTTACAACATGACAGAAGATAAGGTTCACCTCATAACTGTGAGGGATACCTCATCTCAGAGAGTAAAAGTCGCAGCTTGAGGCTGCTGAGCCGTCCCCGCCTCTTGATAAAGTGGTTGTTGAGTGCGTGCTCTGCGCCGCATCCACGCCGTAGCCCGAAGAGATACCGGGGCAAACCCGGAACAGACCGTAGAAAGAGACTATCGTGGCTGAAAAGATCAAAGTAGCACTGCTTGGTGCCGGTAATGTCGGTTCCCAGGCTGCTCGCATCCTGGTAGAGGATAACGCCGTCCTTGAAAAGCGCATTGGCGCGCCCGTGGAATTGATCGGTATTGCTGTGCGCGATACTAATGCATCCCGCCACTGGAATGCGGACCCCTCGCTGTACACCACCGATGCTGACGCTCTCATCGATGCAGCGGATGTGGTCATCGAGCTGACCGGCGGTATTGAGCCGGCTCGCACTCGCATTCTGCGTGCTCTGACGGCGGGTAAGTCCGTGGTCTCCGGCAACAAGGCGCTGCTGGCTAAGCACGGCGTGGAGCTACAGGCTGCCGCTGATGAGTCCGGTGCTCAGCTCTCCTACGAGGCTGCTGTTGCGGGTGCTATCCCGATTCTGCGCCCCTTGCGTGACTCCCTGGCTGGTGACCGTGTGACCCGCGTTCTGGGCATCATGAACGGCACCACCAACTACATTCTTGACCAGATGGACACCACCGGCGCATCCTTCTCGGACGCGCTGGCTGAGGCTCAGAAGCTCGGCTACGCGGAGGCTGACCCGACCGCTGACGTTGAGGGCCACGACGCCGCGTCGAAGGCTGCGATTGTTGCTTCTTTGGCGTTCCACTCGACGTTCACTATTGATGACGTGCACACCGAGGGCATTACTTCCATCACCGCTGATGATGTTGCTGCCGCGGATGCTGATGGTTACGTCATCAAGCTGCTGGCTATTTGTGAGCGTGAGGGTGAGAGCGGCGCGAACATTCGCGTGAACCCGACCCTGATTCCTCGTCAGCACCCGCTGGCGGGCGTGCACGGTGCGTTCAATGCTGTGTTCGTTGAGGCGGAGAACGCTGGCGAGCTGATGTTCTACGGTCCCGGTGCGGGTGGCGCACCGACTGCTTCGGCTGTTCTGGGTGACTTCGTGTCTCTGGCTCGTCGTCTGGTGCTGGGTGGTCCCGGTGTTCCGGAGACTTCTCACGCGCAGCTGCACGCAACCGGTCTGGATAACGTGGTGTCTCGCTACTCGGTGGGTGTTTTGGTGGAGGATCGCCTGGGCGTTCTGGCGAACATTACCCGCATCCTGACTGAGCACGGTATTTCTGTTGATTCTCTGCGCCAGTCCGCCCCGAAGGAGGGTGTGGCTCAGATTCGTATGGTCACCCACTCTGCGAAGGACGCTGATTTGCGCCGTGCGATTGCTGTGATTGACGCTCTGGACACTGTGCGTGAGGTGAACTCGGTCATCCGCGTGGAGTCCGAGAAGCACTAGGCACTGAGAAGCACTAGGCGCTTAGCGCTAACTGATGTGCGGCACGCGCCGCTCACTAAACGTGCGATGTTCGCTTGCGGGTGCATCGCTCACTAACTAACCCGCGTACCCGCTACCGCGCCGGACCTATGGGAGGTCCGGCGGGCGGGGCGCCAAGATTGAAGGAGAAGCCAATGGCACACGTGTGGCAGGGCGTTATCAATGAGTACCGTGACCGTCTGCCTTTCGCAGACGATGTGAAGGCTGTGACCCTGGGCGAGGGTGGTACCCCGCTGATTCACGCGCCGGCACTGTCTGCTGAGACCGGTAACACCGTTTACCTGAAGTTTGAGGGTATGAACCCGACCGGTTCGTTCAAGGACCGCGGTATGACCAGCGCGATGACCGCCGCTAAGCGTGACGGCGCGAAGGCTGTTGTGTGTGCTTCGACCGGTAACACTTCCGCGTCGGCTGCTGCGTACGCTCTGCAGGCTGGTATGCGCTGTGCGGTGCTGGTTCCGGACGGCAAGATTTCTATGGGTAAGCTGTCTCAGGCTATCGCTCACGGTGCTGACATCATTCAGATTGACGGCAACTTCGATAACTGCCTGGAGATTGCTCGCAAGCTCAGCGAGAACTACCCGGTGTTCCTGGTGAACTCGGTCAACCCCTACCGTATTGAGGGCCAGAAGACCGGTTCGTTTGAGGTTGTTGACACCCTGGGTGACGCTCCCGATTACCACCTGCTGCCGGTTGGCAACGCGGGTAACATTACCGCGTACTGGAAGGGCTACAAGGAGTACTCGGAGCCTTACACCAACCGTGACGGTGAGGTTCTGGAGCCGGTTGCGACCAAGCGCCCGATTATGTGGGGCTTCCAGGCTGCCGGTGCTGCACCGATCGTTGCTGGTCACCCGATTGAGGCTCCTGAGACCATTGCGACCGCGATCCGTATCGGTAACCCCGCGTCGTGGGAGAAGGCTGAAGCTGCTCGTGACGAGTCTGGCGGCGTGATTGAGGCTGTCACCGATGAGGAGATTCTGGAGGCGCACCGATGGTTGTCTGCCCGCGAGGGTGTCTTCGTGGAGCCGGCTTCAGCTGCTGGTGTTGCGGGTCTGCTGAAGAAGCACCGCGCCGGTGAAGCTCCCGAGGGTAAGACCATCGTGATTACTGTGACCGGTCACGGCCTGAAGGACCCGCAGTGGGCTCTTGAGGCTGTTAACGGTGTGAAGGTTGAGCCGACTAAGGCTCCCTTCGACGTGGTTGCTGTGGCAGATATTCTTGATTTGAACTAGTCTGTTCATACTACGATGTGCACTCCGTCCCGTGTTTGCGGGGCGGGGTGCACCTGCATGACAGCCCTTTTTGTATCTTTCACCTATTCACTCATTACGTCACCGATCGCGAGGTTCTTCTCATGTCTTCCCTGCATATTTCTGATATTCCGGTGGGCGCGTCCGTTAAGGTTCGTGTTCCCGCTACGAGCGCTAACCTGGGCCCCGGCTATGACAGCATGGGTTTGGGTCTTGGCTTCTATGATGAGCTGGTTGTTGAGCGTATTGAATCCGGTCTGGAGTTTGAGCTCAGCGGTGAGGGTAGCGCGGATGTTCCTCGCGATGAGAGCCACCTGGTTTTGCAGGCGATGAAGGCTGGTTTTGCGGCGGCTGGTTTGGATGAGCTGCCGCCGGTGAAGCTGATTGCCGATAATAAGATTCCGCATTCTCGCGGTATGGGTTCTTCGGCGTCGGCTATTGTGGCGGGTGTGGCTGCGGCGAGCGGTCTGCTGCCGGAAGAGCACCGTCTGAGCCGTGAGCAGATGCTGCAGGTCGCCTCCGATATGGAGGGCCACCCGGATAACGTGGCTCCGGCGATTTACGGCAACCTGTCGGTGTCTTGGGGTGAGATGGGTAACTGGAAGACCCTGATTATTCCGGTGCATCCTGAGGTTCACCCCGTGGTGGCTGTGCCCGATTATGAGGTGTCGACGAAGCTTGCTCGTTCGCTGATTCCTGCGCAGATGCCCCACGTTGAGGCGGTGGCGAACTCGGCTCGTGCGGCGCTGCTGGTGCGCACTCTCTCTGATGCTCCCGAGTACCTGATGGATGCGACCGTGGATTACCTGCATCAGGGGTACCGCGTGACCGCGATGGAGCCGTCGGCTGCGCTGGTTGCGTACCTGCGCAGTCAGGGTTTTGCGGCGGTGATTTCTGGTGCTGGCCCGACCGTTTTGACCTTTGCGCGCGGCGACGAGCAGGTGCGACAGGTTCAAGAGGCGATTGCCGAGTTTGAGGCGACTCACCCTGGTAGCGCTATTGCGGATCGCCGCTTGAACTGGCGGGTTCTTCCCCTTGAAATTGACACTGAAGGTGTTATAGTTACTCAGTAGGACGTTATTAGTTCGTCCTATGTTGAGGTTCGCCCGTCGTTCAATGTAGACCGTCGATACTATCCTTCGTAACGTACTTCCGTTTCCCTGATGCCTCAGATGCTTTTGTATCTGGGCGGGAGCCGGCAAGGTTCGGGGGAGTGCCTTTGGGATTCACGTCTTTCTTTATTTCTGACGCATAGGGGAAGACTTTTCTGAGGGTTCGGTTTCGCGGCGGGTGCCCTTTCAAAGTGACCAATCCGTCCTCTTCATCTCGTGCAGATGGTTCTATAGATGATGGTTTGGGCTTGCCCACATTTGTGATAGAGCGCCTTATCTTCCGTGTGTGCTCGCTGTGTCTGAATCAGCGGGTACGGTAAGAGACGCGAACCGCCTCCAGTGCGGTTCGAGGGAGTCGAAGGTGCAGACTGCTGTTTTCTTTCGGCAGTGTCTAAACCTTTGACCGCGCTATAGCGCCCGCCCGATCTTTATTCTGAAGATTTTCAGGGCTTATAACCAAAGGAATTGTAGTTGGCAAAGAATATTGTTGTCACCGATGAGTACGGTACGGCAGCTGCCGCACCGGAACTTGCGAACTTGAAGGTCGCGCAGCTGCGTGTCCTCGCCCAGCAGCTTGGTATCCGCGGCTATCTGAAGTTGAAGAAGGCCGAGCTGGTTCAGGCTCTTGAGGAGCATCAGCGTGGTGGCGCCGTAGCCGCTCCTGCTGCGCCCAAGTCTGAGGCTGCTGCTGAATCTGCTGATACCCCCGCTGCTGAGACGACTGAAGAGTCTAAGCCTCGCCGTACCCGCCGTACCCGCGCCCAGAAGGACGCCGAGGCGAAGGCTGAGAAGACTGCTGCGAAGGCTGAGAAGACCGAAAACGCTGAGGCTGCTGAAGCCCCCGCTGAGGGCGTTGAGAAGGCTGAAAAGGCTGAGAAGCGTACCCGCTCTTCTCGTTACGAGACTCCCGCTCAGAAGCGTGCGCGCGCTCGCCGTGCCGCTGAGGGTGAGGACGCATCGGCTGAGAAGTCCGAGAAGACTGAGAACAACGAGAAGCCGGAGAAGCGTACCCGCCGCACCCGCACCCGTAAGGACGAGAAGCCTGCTGAGCTTCCTCCGCTGGATGTGCGCGCTGAGCTGGCTGCTGAGCGTATCGGCGAGCGTGCGGAGCAGGTTGACCTGCCCGGTAACTCTGCTGAGCTGAAGGCTACTACCGCTGACGGCACCGCGAGCCTGGACAGCCTGAACGCTGCCCTGGACATGACTTTTGGCACCCCCGACGGTGAGAAGAGCTCGAAGCGTACCCGCACCCGTGAGCGTCGCCGCGACCAGGACGGTGAGCGTACCGAGCGTCGCACTAAGCGTGACCGTCAGGCTGAGCGTGCAGAGCGCAACACTGAGCGTAGTGAACGTGCCGAGCGTAAGGCTGCTGAGCGTGCAGAACGCGCAGAGCGTGCCGAGCGCACCGAGCGTACTGAGCGCCGTTCCAAGCGCGACCGTCAGGCTGAGCGTGCTGAGAAGCAGGCTCGCCGCCGCGAGGAGAATGAGCCTCGCCTGAGCGAAGACGATGTGCTGGCACCGATTTCGGGTGTTCTGGACATTCTCGACAACTACGCTTTCGTGCGTACCACCGGCTACCTGCCCGGCACCAACGACGTGTACGTCTCCCTGGCTCAGGTGAAGAAGTACAACCTGCGTAAGGGTGACCACGTGCTCGGCGCGATTCGCGTGCCGCGTGAGGGTGAGTCGAACAGCCGCCAGCGTTTCAACGCGCTGGTTCAGGTTGAGGCGATTAACGGTCAGAGCGTTGAGGAAGCAGCGAACCGCCGCGTCTTCTCGAAGCTGACTCCGCTGTATCCCAAGGAGCGTCTGCGCCTGGAGACCACCCCGAAGAAGCTGGGCACCCGCGTGGTGGACCTGGTGTCCCCGATCGGTAAGGGTCAGCGTGGTCTGATTGTGTCCCCGCCGAAGGCGGGTAAGACCCTCATGCTGCAGTCCATTGCGAACGCGATTACTGTGAACAACCCGGACGTGTACCTGATGATGGTCCTGGTGGATGAGCGTCCTGAAGAAGTGACCGATATGCAGCGCACCGTCAAGGGTGAGGTTATTGCCTCGACCTTCGACCGTCCCGCTGAGGATCACACCACTGTGGCTGAGTTGGCTATTGAGCGTGCGAAGCGTATGGTGGAGCTCGGCTACGATGTGGTCGTGCTGCTGGACTCCATGACCCGCCTGGGCCGCGCATACAACCTGGCGGCTCCCGCATCCGGTCGTATCCTGTCCGGTGGTGTGGATTCTGCTGCACTGTACCCGCCGAAGAAGTTCTTCGGTGCTGCCCGCAACATTGAAGAGGGCGGCTCGCTGACCATTCTGGCTACCGCGCTGGTTGAGACCGGTTCGAAGATGGATGAAGTGATCTTCGAAGAGTTCAAGGGCACCGGTAACATGGAGCTGCGCCTGTCCCGTCAGCTGGCGGATAAGCGTATCTTCCCGGCGGTTGATATTAATGCTTCTGGTACTCGCCGCGAGGAGAACCTGCTCTCCCCGGATGAGATCAAGATTATGTGGGGTCTGCGCCGTGCCCTGGCGGGTATGGAACCCGAGCAGGCTCTGGGTGTTCTGACCAACCAGCTGCGTAAGACTGAAAGCAACGTGGAGTTCCTTCTGACGGTTCAGAAGAACGGTCTGCGTCTGGTCGACTAAGGCTCGTATCTCACGCGCCCCACCTCCTCATTGTGGGTGGGGCGCGTGAGCCGTTCGTTTTGTGCATCCCCGTTGTGAGGGGTGTGAGATGTCTAGTGCCTGCCCGTGCGGCGTAAAGTGCGGGAGATGGAAGAGAGAACAGAATGTTTGAATCTATTCAGGTTCTGCTGGATGAGCACGCTGACCTGCAGAATCAGCTGGCTGACCCCGCCGTGCAGGCGAATCAGGGTAAGGCACGCCGTGTGGGCCGCCGCTACGCGGAGCTGACCGGTATTGTGACTGCATACAATAAGTACACTTCGCTGAAGGATGACCTTGAGGCTGCTCGCGAGATGGCTGATGAGGATCCGGATTTCGCGGCGGAGATTCCCGGTCTGGAGGAGGAGCTGGAGGTTGCTCAGGAGAAGCTGCGCCGCCTGCTGATTCCGCGTGACCCGGATGATGGCCGTAACGTCATTCTTGAGGTGAAGGCTGGTGCCGGTGGTGACGAGGCGGCTCTGTTTGCTGGTGACCTGCTGCGCATGTACATGCGTTACGCCGAGCACAAGGGCTGGAAGACTGAGATTATTTCTTCGACCAGCACTGACGTGGGCGGTTATAAGGATGCCCAGATTGCTATTAAGGGCTCCTCGAATGAGCCGGCTGAGGGCGTGTGGGCGCACCTGAAGTATGAGGGTGGTGTGCACCGTGTGCAGCGTGTTCCGGCGACTGAGTCTCAGGGCCGTATTCACACTTCCGCCGCCGGTGTGTTGGTGTTCCCCGAAGTGGATGAGCCCGAGGAAATCGAGATTAACCAGAACGACCTGAAGATTGACGTGTACCGTTCTTCGGGCCCCGGTGGCCAGTCTGTGAACACCACTGACTCGGCGGTGCGTATTACCCACCTGCCGACCGGTATTGTGGTGGCGATGCAGAATGAGAAGTCTCAGCTGCAGAACCGTGAAGCTGCGATGCGCGTTCTGCGTGCGCGACTGCTGGCTCACCAGCAGGAGCAGATTGACGCTGAGAACGCGGCGCACCGTGCTTCGCAGGTGCGTACCATGGACCGTTCGGAGCGTATCCGTACCTACAATTTCCCAGAGAACCGCATTGCGGATCACCGTACCGGCTACAAGGCGTACAACCTGGATGCTGTACTGAATGGTGACCTGGAGCCTGTGGTTCAGTCCGCTATTGAAATGGATGAGGCGCACCGCCTCGCTCAGGTGGGCCAGGAACAGAAGTAGTTCTGTGCAGACGTAGGTTCTGTATATAGACTCTTGTCGATTCACTGAATCGACGTGAGATGTTGGTGAGGGGCTCGCCGCTACGGCGGTGGAGCCCCTTAGCCATATGCTGTGACAGGTTTTGAGCTGTTGAGAGAGCGTAAGGAGAGCTCATGAAGGTGAATGTGCACGACCCGCGCGGGGAAGAACTCGCGCAGGTACTCACGCGCGCCACCGCGGCACTGGCGCAGGTGCCCAGCCCCCGCGTGGACGCCGAGCTCCTCGCCGCGCACCTGCTCTACGACGGTTCGCGCTCGCGCCTACAGCACGCCGCGCTCATGGGGGAGCGGCTCACCCCCGCACAGGTCGCAGAGTACGAGGCGCTGGTCGCCCGCCGCGCCTACCGCGAACCGCTGCAGCACATCACCGGCTCCGCTCCCTTCTACCGCCTAGAACTGGCAGTCGGACCGGGCGTGTTCGTACCCCGCCCCGAGACCGAGCTACTCGTCGAAGAAGCCCTCAAGGTGCTGACCGCACGCACCGATTCGACAACCGGTCAGCTGCGCATCGTCGACCTGTGCACCGGCTCCGGGGCTATCGCGGCGGCAATTAAGAGCGAACTGCCGAACGCCCAGGTGTTCGCGGTGGAACTCTCCGAAGACGCCATCCCCTACACCCGTAAGAACCTGGAGCCGCTCGGCGTACACCTGGTTCAGGGGGACGCCCTCACCGCCCTGCCCGAACTTTCCGGAACCTTCGACGCGGTGCTCTCGAACCCTCCGTACATTCCGCCGGCGAACGTACCCGCCGACCCGGAAGCCGCCCTGCACGACCCGGACATGGCTCTGTACGGCGGGGGAGAGGACGGCATGCAGATGCCCTCCGCGATTGCCGCCCGCGCCTTCGAACTTCTTACCCCCGGCGGTCTGTTCATCATGGAGCACGACGACACCCAGGAAGAAGCCGTCGCCGAGCTGTTGGCACGTGTCGGCTTCGAGGACTGCTACCCGGTGCGTGACCTGAATAATCGTCCGCGTCATAGCGTCGGTTATAAACCGCGCCCACTAGAGCCTTTAGACTAGTAAATGCACCACCTAGCCCGTGCCGGGCTGCATGAAGGCAACGCGTCCGCCCCAGTAGTCAGCTCAGTAGCCAGCTCAGAGCCGGCGAAATACGGTGAACCCCCGGAAGAGTGCTTCCACATGGCGCGTTGTGGGTGCCGGTGTCTCGCCGCATCCAGAAAAACATGAGAGAATAAGACCCGTGACTGCAAAGCTGTACCCCGTAACGACTGAAACTGAGACCCGCGAGGCCATTGAAGCTGCCCGCGAGGCGCTGAAGGCGCACGACACGATTGTGATGCCCACCGATACCGTCTACGGTATTGCCGCCGATGCTTTCTCGCATCAGGGCGTTGCCAAGCTGCTGGCAGATAAGGGCCGCGACCGCACCATGCCGCCGCCCGTGCTGATCTTTGATCTTGCTGCGCTCGCTGGCGTGGTCGACGACGTTCCGAACGATATTTACGATCTGGGTGGTCGCTTCTGGCCCGGCGCGCTGACTATGATTCTTCACGCGTACCCGTCACTGAGCTGGGATTTGGGTGAGACCCGCGGTACTGTTGCCGTGCGTGTTCCCGATGATGAGTTCGCCCTGAAGCTGCTGACTGAGCACGGTCCGCTGGCGGTTTCGAGCGCGAACAAGACCGGTCAGGAAGCCGCACTGGATGCGCAGACCGCCATGGATTCGCTGGGTGAGGATGTCGCCGTGGTGATTGATGGTGGCGCTCGTCCTAAGCCGCTTGAGTCTGAGCCGAATGAGGACGGCGTGGTTGTGGTGACTGAGCGTGACCCGGCACCGTCGACGATTCTGGATTGCACCTCCTTCCCCTACGTGGTGGTTCGTGAGGGCGCAATTTCAGTGGAGGAGCTGCGTGAGGTCGTTCCGACCATTCTGACTCGTGCGGAGGCTGACGAGCAGGCAGCTCGTAAGGTTGAGGAAGCTGAGACTGCTTCTTCTGCGCCGTCTGAGTCGACTCCTTCTGAGCGTGCTCTGGATGAGCAGGCTGACCTGGATGAGGCGTACGAGCAGTGGGACAGCACCCACACTGTGAGCGGTGAGCCTGCTCGTCGCGCTTCGGCACCGGTTGCCGGTTCTGTCGCTGCGTCTCTGCTGGGCGCTACTTCGGCTCTGTCTTCTGCTTTCAGCACTGGCGTGGATCAGGAGCGTTCGCGCGGCTACCGTGACAACACTCCGAAGCCGGTTCGTGCGGATGAGCCGCAGACCCACCCGGTTCCTGCTGATACTGCTCGCGCGCTGGTCTTTGGCGAGTCGAAGATTGAGACTGCCGCTCAGAGTGCACCCGCTCAGAGCGAGGCTAAGCCGGCAGAAGCTAAGGCTGAAGACGCTAAGACTGAGGCTACCAAGACTGAAGCTGAGGCAAAGACCGAGCAGAAGGATGCCCCGGAGGACCACCTCTAAACCTCTGCGGGTTATAGCGCTCGGGTATAAATCTCGGAGCATAAAAACGTATAGGGAACCCCCGATATATCGTTCAGATATATCGGGGGTTCCCTTTCGTTATGAGTCCTACAGGTTATGCGCTCCTGGGCTGCGTGCCTCAGGTTGTGCGCTGCTAGGGGCGCACGTACGCTACCTAGTTCTTGTCGAAGCGGCGGTCCTTCTTCTTACCCAGCGCGGTGTGGGCGTTGCGCAGTACTTCACGCACGCGAGGGGTGGGCAGAAGGTTGTTTTCGCGTGCCCAGGAGTCGTCGATGCCCTGGCCGAACCACATGACCTCGACCTTACGCACGGAGCCTGCGAACTTGTCATTCATCAGCTCGGAGACGGTGTAGCCCGCCTTGACGGCTGCGCGGCAGAGCCACTCGGGCAGGCGGCGCGGGTGGCGGCGACCAGCATCCACGGACGCGGAGGCAACGGTTGCGCCTTCCCAGGGCTGCAGCACGATGGTGGGTAGCTCGCCGGGGAAGGTGCCGAGCATGACCACGAATTCTGCGAGGGCGTGCACGCTGGAAACCGGGGACTTGCCGGTGCCAGCACCGGCAACGGAGGCAAAGGGGGAGGAGGCCATCTTGGCGAAGAGCTCGGTGGTGCGTCGGCCGCGGCCCTGCACGCTGGTTGCGCGCAGGATGCACAGTTCGGGTGCGCAGTCGGGGTGCCCTTCGAGGAAGTAGTCCTGCAGGTCGAGCAGCGCTTCTTCGCCGAGTGCCTTGGAGAAGGAGTAGGCGCTGAACGGGTTGGTCTCTTCGGAAGCATCTAGCACGAGGCGCGGGCCCTGCACAGCTGCGGAGGAGAGGTGGATGACGCGGCGCACGCCGGTGCGCTGCGCGGCGATGGCAATCACGGCGGGAAGCAGGGCGTTTGCGCCGACGAGCGGAGGTAGATCCTGCATATTGGGCGCTGCGAGGCCCGCAGCGTTGACGACGACCTGCGCGCCTGCGAAGGCTTCTGCGAGGGAGTCGATGATGCCTTCAAGCTGGTCTGCTTCGTCGATGATGCTGTCTACGTCGAGGGCTCGGGTTGCGAGTCGAGGTGCCTCAATGGGGTCGACGCTGATACCTTCTGCGTTTAGACGCGCGACGATGGAGGAACCAACGAAGCCGCTGGCGCCAATGACTTTCCACTTGGATTCGGACATCTCTTTTACCTCTCACGAGCCCGCGTACGTTGCGGGGAAAAATGGGGTCATTTCAACTTTCCCATATTTGAACAGTTTATGGGGAATTTGTGGGTTTTTATTCGGTCTCTGGTCGTTTTTTCGCACGGGGTGCACAGCGCAAACACAGGCTGTGAAGCTGGTAGCTTGATGGATACCCAAAACTGGGTGTGCGGGTGCGTCCGCTATGCGGATAAATCAACTGAATTCGGTTGTTTATTTGTCATAAAGTGCGTCTTTTGAGGTGATGGTTCACTCTCTAGTGGAGACCGCAGGTAGAATATTTTCTTTGAGTGATATATCCACACGGTTGAATACCGCGGGCGCGAGAAACACCATAAGCGCCCAGCTCGGTATGGGTATATCGCGTACCGGCTGATTCAGGCGCATCGCGCCACGGAGGGAGAACTTATGGCAGAAAAGTACAGCGACGTGACCGCTTTTGCCCAGCCTTCTTCCGATCAGTCTTCTTCTCACAATTCTTTGAATGAGTATCCCCGCACGGTTGCCGTGGTGGTGACTTATAACCGTGAGGACCTGCTGCCGAAGACCCTTGCTGGTATCGCTTCTGGTGAGCGTGTGCCTGCGGCGGTGGTGATTGTTGATAACGCCTCCACGGACGGTACTGCTGAGTATCTGCGTGCCCTGGACTACGAGCTACCGGTGGATTGCATCCGCCTGGAGAGCAATATGGGCGGTGCTGGCGGTTTCGCGGTGGGTATTGATCGCGCCCTGGAACGCCATAACCCGGATCTGGTGTGGGTTATGGATGATGACACCGAGCCGACCGAGAACACTCTGTCGGAGGCGGTTGCCGCCTGGCTGAACTATTCGCCGGTGCCTTCGCAGCGCCCCGCGGTGGTGGCGTCTCGTGTGGTGTGGACGAACGGCGAGGACCACCCGATGAACACTCCGCGCACGATGTTTGCGGCGGGTCAGCAGCGTTATGCTCGTGCGCAGGCGGTGAGTGCCCGTCCGATTCGTAGCGCCTCGTTCGTGTCGATTCTGATGGACGCGCAGGCTATTCGCCGTAATGGTGGTTTGCCGATTGCTGAGTTCTTCATTTGGAATGATGACTTCGAGTTTTCGACTCGTCTGATTCATCACCGTGACGGCATTGCGGTGCCTTCTTCTGTGGCTAAGCACCACACGAAGACTTTTGGTACGACGAACGCTGACCCGGGCCCGCGTTTCTATAACGATGTGCGCAATAAGCTGTGGGTCTTTACCCGTTCGCGTACCCTGAACCCGCTGGAGAAGCTGTTGTACGGTGGCTCGTCGGCGCGCCTGTGGATTTCTACTGTTCTGCGTACTGATGACCGCCGCACCTACCTGGGGTATTTCCTCAATGGTGTGCGTGATGGTTTGCGTGCGCCTCGCCCGAATGCTCAGGTGCTTGAGGGCATTTACCCGCTGACTTTCCCCGGCCGCTACGGCGTGCCGGCATCCGCTGAAAGCCCCGCTGATTCTGAGAAGGCGCGTGGTTGCGTGAGCTCTGTACCCGATTTCTCGGTGCTGATGAGCGTGTACGCGAAGGAGAACCCCGCCTATCTGGACCAGGCGTTGGAGTCAAATCTTCTGAACCAGACGGTGCGTCCTTCCGAGCTGGTTTTGGTGAAGGACGGTCCGCTGACCCCCGAGCTGGATGCCGTGGTGGACCGCTGGGTTCAGCGCGCCGAGAATCTGGATTGCCCGCCGATTCAGGTGGTGGAGCTGGCTCAGAATGTTGGTTTGGCGGAGGCGCTGAACGCCGGTCTGCAGGCGTGTTCGTATGAGCTGGTGGCTCGTGCTGATTCTGATGATCTGTCTGAGCCGACTCGTTTTGCGCGTCTGATTCCTGCCCTGGTGCAGGGCGGCTACACGGTGCTGGGCTCTGCCATGCTTGAGGTGAATGAGAGCAATACTGCGGTGGAGTCGACCCGCGAGGCGATTGTTGAGTCCGAGCGTCTGCTGCGCGCGATGGATTCGCGTAACCCGATTTATCACCCGTCGGTGGCGTTCGTGAAGAGTGCCGTGCAGCAGCTGGGCGGTTACGAGTTCGTGCCCGGCGCTGAGGATTGGTGGCTGTGGATGCGTCTGCGCGATGCCGGCTACCGTCTGGGCAATATCCCCGAGGCTCTGGTGCGTTACCGCGTGGGTGCGGGCGCGTACACGAAGCGTGGGGGAGTGGACGCCTGGTTGCAGGATGTGGCGATTCAGCGTCGACTGTACACCGGTCACGGTATTTCTAAGCTTCAGTGGGCTCAGAATATGGCGGTGCGTAGTGTGTACCGTTTTGTTCCTGAGCAGGCGCGCCGTTCGGCGTTTCGTGCGTTGTCGTCGTTGACGGCTCGTGCTTCTTCTCGTTCTTCTGGTACCGCATCTGAAGGAGGCATGTAGTGGCTCAGTTGAAACCTCACGCTCATGTGGTGATGCGGAAGGCGGCTCAGCGCGGCACGATGGTGACGGAGGGTGACTCTGGCACGATGCTGGTGAACCGCCTGTATGAGCGTAAGCCGTGGTGGCTGATTGCGCAGGCTCTGATCGATTCGAGCGCGTGGCTGCTGGCGGTTTTGTTCGCGTACATGCTCCGCTATAGTGTGCTGCTCAGTAACGGTTCGGTGTTCGATATTATTCACCCGGCGTCGTTGACGATGACCGCTACGTTGGCTGTGGTGTTGCACCTGGTCATTGGTCTGGCGGGTGTGAAGATTTATAACGGCGTGTATTCGTACGGTTCGTTTGACGAGTCCTGGCGTGCCGGCGCGGCTGCTTTGAGCGCGGGTGCGGCGTTGACTGCTTTCTCCTTTGTGGATGAGCTGTTGGGTCTGCCCCATATGCCGCATAGTGTGCCTGCGATTGCGGCGGCATTTAGCCTGATTATGATGGCGGGCGCCCGCATGGCGAAGCGCGTCTACACTGAGCGTGGTGCGGTGCGTGAGCTGACCGGTGAGCCGGTGATTGTGTACGGTGCCGGTTTTATTGGCGGCATGGTCATGGATTCGATGCTGCACGATGAGGATGCGAAGCTTCGCCCGGTTGCGGTCTTCGATGATGACCAGCTGAAGGCTGGTACGAAGTTCCACGGCATTTCGGTGATTACGACTTACCGCGAGCTGGAGCAGGTGATTCGTGAGTCGGGTACCCGTAAGATTCTGGTGACGATTTCGGATATGTCGGAGGATTACTTCGAGTCCTTCTGCAACCGCATGCGTAAGCTTAAGGTTGAGGTTCAGCGTATTAGTAGCGCGAATGCTCGACTGATGGGTGAGCGTCTGATTACCGCGAGCGATAACGACCTGATGCGCGTGATTCGTGGCGAGATTAACTACGATATTGACCGCGATATTCTGCGTTCGTACCTGCACGGTAAGCGCGTGCTGGTTACGGGCGCGGGCGGTTCGATTGGTTCGGAGCTGTGCCGTCAGATTAGCGAGTTTGGCCCTGAGACTCTCATGATGCTTGATCATGATGAGACTCTGCTGATGGAAACGAAGGTTTCGATTACTCACGAGTCGAGCCTGGACGATGACCGCATCATCCTGGCTGATATTCGTGAGGGTGATAACCTGCTGGAGATTTTCCGTGACCGTCGCCCCGAGGTAGTGTTCCACGCTGCAGCTTTGAAGCATGTGTCGGCGCTGGAGGCGTACCCGCAGGAGGCGTGGAAGACGAACTCTCTGGGTACTCTGAACGTGCTGCGTGCCGCGGAGGCGGTGGGCGTGAAGACCTTCGTGAACGTTTCGACCGATAAGGCTGCGGACCCGAAGACTGCGCTGGGTCAGTCCAAGCGCGTGGCGGAGCGTCTGACCGCGTACTTTGGCGAGAAGACCGGCAACACCTACGTGTCGGTTCGTTTCGGTAATGTGTTTGGTTCGCGCGGTTCGATTAAGCCGCTCTTTACGAAGCAGATTCTCTCGGGTGGTCCGATTACCCTGACCGATAAGCGCGCGACCCGTTACTTCATGCTGATTACCGATGCCTGCCTGCTGGTGATGCTTGCCGGTGCGATTGGTCGCCCGGGTGAGGTCATGGTGCTGGATATGGGTCAGCCGGTCAAGATCCTGGACGTTGCGAAGGCGATGCGCCAGGCGTATGAGCGGTATGACGTGGAGATCAAGGAGATTGGTCTTCGTAAGGGTGAGAAGCTGGATGAGACTCTCTTCGGCGGTACCGAGAAGCTGGTGCCGAGCGAGGAGAACCGGTATATTTCCCGGTCGAGTGCCCCGGCACTTGACCCTGATGAGCTCGATTATGAGCGGTGGATTCAGAACTATCGGGAGCACAGCGGCTATGAACGTCATGGCCTGGAGCGTGCCCCTGATCCGCGTACTCTGGCGGATGCGCAGACGTTCTAATCTTTACGGAAATGACACCGGATGCTGCACTTGCGTGGCAGGTGCGGTATCCGGTGTTTTCTCTTTCTCGGGTGTAGAACATATCAGGACGCAGAATATGCAGAGCGTATGGAGAGATTCTGTACCGTTTAGTCCCGGGCTACTGAAGAGTTCTATAGAATACGAAGTAAACACACACTACGCACACATCGTCCCTAGCCGTGATTCTGGAGCTTGCGTCCAGGGGAGCGGCGCCAATGCTTTGGAGCTGGTATGACCTCCTTTTC
This sequence comes from Rothia sp. HMSC071C12, assembly GCF_001813895.1. Lineage (NCBI taxonomy): Bacteria > Bacillati > Actinomycetota > Actinomycetes > Micrococcales > Micrococcaceae > Rothia > Rothia sp. HMSC071C12. Next base: position 249,658 of record NZ_KV814378.1, on the reverse strand, counting down.
TGAGCTGTTGAGTATTTTTGCTCTTGCTTTTGTTTTGGGTGCCCTTTTGCCGTTTGCGGTGCGCCCGATTTTGCACCGCTACAACATGGTGGATGTTCCTAATGAGCGTTCTTCGCATACTGCTCCGACGTACCGCGGTATGGGTTTGGCGACTGCGGCTGCGACCTTTGTTGCGTTTGTGGTGGCTACCCTGTTCGGCTGGACGTACCGTTCTGCTGAGTCTTTGCAGCTGGCGGTGACGATTGCTGCGGCGATTCTGTGCGCTCTCGCCTTGGGGTGGCTGGAGGATATTCGCGGCGTGAGCATTGTGCGTCGTGCGGGCCTGCAGCTGGTCATTGGTCTTCTGGTAAGCGTGAGCTTCGCGACGGTACAGGGCACGAATATTCTGCTGCTGATCCTTGGCGCGATTTTTATTGCCGGCTACATTAACGTGGCGAATTTTATGGACGGCATTAACGGTATTTCTGGTGCTCACGGCCTGGTGGCTGGTTTGGCGTATGCGCTGACCGGTTGGATGGTGAACCTGCCGTGGCTGGCGTTGGCTGGTGTGGCGGTTGCCGGTGCTTTTGCGGCCTTCTTGCCGTGGAATGTGCGCCCGGGTAAGAACGTGTTTTTGGGCGATGCGGGTTCTTATGTTTTGGGCGCGGCGCTGGGCACGTTGGCTGTGGGCGCGTGGTTTGCGGATGTTCCGTTCCTGTTGGCTTTTGCCCCGCTGATGACGTACCTTGCGGACGCGGGTACGACTCTGTTCCGTCGTTTTATGGCGGGGGAGCAGTGGTACAAGCCGCACCGTACTCACACGTATCAGCGTCTGACGGATGTTGGTTTCAGCCACCTTGGTTCGACCGCCGTGGTGACCGGTACGACCATTCTGGTGTGGGTGCTGTTGGCGTTTGCGTCTGATTTGTATGCTGCGGGATCTGTGGTGGCGACCGTGGGCGTGGTTCTTGTGGCTCTTGCCGTGCTGGTGGTGTATCTGCGTATGCCGCAGCTCTTTGGTGGAGATGCTCCTACTTCTACGATTGATCTGTCGAAGCGTTTTGCAGCGGATTTGAAGGGTTCGGCGTCGAAGGCGAAGTCGGCAACTGCGGAGCCTGCTACCGGCTCTTTGACCTCGGCGACTGGCGTTCCGGCGACTCCTGAGAACGTAGAGCCGACCTCGCTGCATCCGGAGCCGATCATGCCGGATTCCGTGAAAGACCGTGCAGATAGCTCTTCTGCTGCTCGCTCCTCTGTTCAGCCTTCTTCTCATCGCAACCGTGGGGAGAAACACTAATGGCTTCTGAGCAGCCTAAATCTCAGGCTCCTGCAGAGCCTCTCTGGAGGCGCGTGGTGGACGTTCTGTGGTATCCGCCGGCGGAGCGCAAGAAGCAGCAGAAACACCGCCGAGAGCGTGCTCAAGCAGGTTTGAAGGCCTCTTCTTTCGAGAGTCAAGAGCTTTCCTGGAAATTTTTGTTCTACAGGGTATCGGCTTACTCTCTGCTGGCTTGGTTGGGCGGTATGATGAGTGCGTACCTGTTTGCGGGCCCCGTGGGCGCGCTAGGAATAACATTGGGCTTTCTGATAATCTATATATGCTTCACTCTGGGCGTATTGGTTATGTTGGTTGCTCCCATTTTCGACTGGGGTGTACCCAAATCGCTGGTGGTGAGCTACCTCGTGAAGATTGCTCTGCTCGGTCTGGTATTGATGTTTGTGCCGTTCCCCGAGAATCTGAGGCACGGTTGGACTCTCGCAGGCGCATGTACCGGCGTGATTCTGTGGATTGTTATTGAAACAGTTAGCATCGCACGACTGAGAATTTTGTACTTCGACACCGACTCGGAAGACCATGGTCGGTAACACGATCGGTGTTTGAAAGGAAAAACGTTTGGCCGAAGAGAAGAAGTGGTGGGACGGAGATAAAAAGCTCCGCACCACCGGAGAATTGGTATCTGACGGAGGTCTCTCCGGTGCAGTCATGTCGATTCTCTATCTGATCATCGGTGTAGCAGTGTGGGGAGGCATCGGTTACCTCGGTGACCTGGTCTTCTCCACCACCTGGCTGGTGTGGGTTGGCGTCTTGATTGGCGCTATTGGAGGTTTGACCCTCGTCTTTACCCACATGACCAGGCAGAATAAAGACCGTTAGGTCATTGAACGCGGACCGCCAGGTCACACATTCATCCATGTAGTTAGCATGTCAGTCGTTTATAGGCAGACATGGGCTCTTGATAGCCACTAGTAGCAAGAAAGGACTTGCTTTGATCGAGAACGGGTTGATCCTCGCGGAAGCCTATGTGCCGCCGACCCCCGAAGACATGCATCTGCCACCCTTCTTCACCATTGGTGATTTCGCTTTCGGTAAGCAGAACGTACTGATTCTGCTGTCCGTGGTGATTATCGCGGTCTTCTTCCTCACCGCAGCACGTAAGCGCGCCATGGTTCCCGGCAAGACTCAGTTCATCGCTGAGTCCGGCTACATGTTTGCTCGTAACTCCCTCGGTAAGGAAACCCTGGGCGTACAGCACTACAAGCCGTTCGTGCCGATTCTGTTCGCCTCCTTCTTCTTCGTTCTGGTGAACAACCTCTACGGTTCGATTCCGTTTGTTCAGTTGCCCACCTTCTCGCACCCCGGTAGCGCCTACGCGCTGGCTGGCGTAGCGTACCTGACCTGGGTTGGCGTTGGTATCAAGCGCAAGGGCCTGGGCGGCTTCTTCAAGGACATCACCATGCCCTCGGGTCTGCCGGTGTGGATTTACCCCATCCTGATCCCGATCGAGTTCTTCTCGAACCTGCTGATTCGTCCCGCAACTCACGCGCTACGTCTCTTCGCGACCATGTTCGGTGGTCACCTGGCGCTGATGGTTGCATCCAGCATGGTGACCTACATGGTTGAGACCCTGGGTGGTATCGGCTACCTGGCTGCTATTGCTCCCGGTGCTCTGGGCCTGTTCCTGTACTTCCTGGAATTCATGATTCAGTGCATCCAGGCTTATGTGTTCGCTCTGCTGCTGGCTGTGTACCTGCAGGGCTCGGTTTCCGAGGGACACTAAACTCTCTAGTTTTTTAGGTTTTCGCGTTCGTCATTGGGCGTGAATAAAGCAACCCACACGTTCACTGTGCGGGCTATTAACTCAAATCAAACTCTGTTCGGTCCGGGTATGTTCCCGGTCGAACACTGTTGAAAGGAAAAATAATGGTTGGTTCCATCACTGCGGTTGGCTACGGTCTGGCAGCTATTGGCGGCGGCATCGGCGTGGGTCTGATCTTCGCGGCATACATGACCAGCGTTGCTCGTCAGCCCGAGTCCCAGAAGACCCTGCAGCCCATGCTGTTCCTGGGCTTCGCACTGGTCGAGGCGCTGGCAATTCTGGGCCTGGTTCTCGTCTTCATCAAGTAACCGGCTCTGCCACATCCTAAACGACCCATCCCATAGAACAGGATTCCCTCCATGATTTATCTGGCAAGCGAAGGGGGAGCGGAGGCAACTTCGAACCCCCTGATTCCCGACGTCGGGGAAATTGTCATTACCCTCATCGGATTCCTGATCCTCTACTACATCGTTGCTAAGTACGTTGTCCCGGCGTTCGAGAAGATCTACCAGGACCGTAAGGAAGCAATCGAAGGTGGCCTTGCCAAGGCCGAGAAGGCACAGGCAGAGGCTGCAGCGGCTCGCGATGAGTACACCCAGCAGCTCGAAAGCGCTCGACTGGAGGCTCAGAAGATTCGTGAAGAGGCACGCGCAGAGGGCGAGGCAATCATTGCCGATGCTCGCGAGCGTGCAACCGCTGAGGCTCAGCGCATTAGCGATAATGCAGCAAAGGCTATCGAGGCAGAGCGTGCGGCAGCAGCAGTGTCCCTCCGTTCCGAGGTTGGCACTCTTGCTACGACCCTTGCCGGCAAGATTGTGGGCGAAGCCCTCAACGATGATGAGCGATCGGCCCGTGTGGTAGATCGTTTTCTTGCTGACCTTGAAACCGAGAAGCAGAACGCAGGTGCGGCTCGGTAATGGCAGGAGTATCTACTGAATCACTGAGCAAGGTGGAAGAGGTGCTGGAAGCTCACGCTTCCCTGCAGCCCCTGAACCTGGCGAGCGAGCTTTTCGCTGTGGTTGATGTTCTCGACCACAACGGCACCCTGCGCCGTGCTGTCACCGATTCTTCGCGTGATGCAGCAGCACGTCAGGGTATCGCTAACACCGTCTTCGGCGGCAAGATCTCTTCGCAGGCTATGGCTGTGCTCACCAATGCGGTGGCTCAGCGCTGGTCTGATGATGCTGATCTGGCGAACGCCCTGGAACGTGCAGCAGTGCTCGCCGTGACCGCATCGGCTCAGTCTCGCGGTGGCGTGGATGCCCTGGACGAGGTGCTCAACGAACTACTCACCTTTGTGCGTACCGTTGATTCCAACGCTCAGGCGCAGGAAGCGCTGTCCGACCATCAGGCAAGCAAAGAAGCAAAGAAGAAGCTCGCCGTGGCGCTCGGTGGCCCCGCCACCACCGCCGAAGGTGTGCTTCTGCTCGAACGAGTTGGCTCCAACCCCCGCGGCCGTCACGCTGCACGGGTAGCCGATGAGTTCGCAGAAATCATCGTCACGCGACAGAACCGTTACATTGCGCGAGTAACTAGCGCGATTGCGCTGTCGCAGGCACAGCTTGAACGTCTCGGTCGCGCGCTCAACGCCGTGTACGGCCGTGAGCTGAAGCTCGACGTTTCGGTGGACCCCGCCGTTCTTGGCGGTCTGCGTGTTCAGGTGGGCGACGAGGTGATCGACGGTACCGTCGAGACCCGCATGTCCGACCTGACTCGTTCCATCGGCTAGCGGCTCAAGCTAGCGACGCTGAACCGTTCGTCGCAACGGTGATTTAGAAGATACCTCGGGTAGCGGGTGCGTGGCTGATGCCTCCTTCGCAGAAGCGGCGGCATTGCCCGCCCGTTCAACCCGAATTGCAAGTTTCGGTTGGTTCCGTTGACGGAACGCAACCACAATGAGAGAGCAGGGACACAAGATGGCCGAACTGACCATCAATGCCGAAGATGTCCGTAATGCGCTGAACGAGTTTGCAGCGTCTTACGAACCCGGCAATGCAGAACGTGTTGAGGTGGGTCGAGTTGTATCGGCCTCCGACGGTATCGCTCGTGTCGAGGGCCTTCCCTCGGTTATGGCGAATGAGCTGCTTCGTTTCGAAGACGGCACCCTCGGCCTCGCACAGAACCTGGATACCCGCAATATTGGTGTGATTGTCCTGGGTGACTTCACCGGTATTGAAGAGGGCCAGGTCGTACACCGCACCGGTGAGGTCCTCTCGGTGCCCGTTGGCGACGCGTACCTCGGTCGCGTTGTTGACCCCCTCGGTAACCCGATCGATGACCTGGGCCCCATTGAGGCTGAAGGTCGCCGTGCACTGGAGCTGCAGGCTCCCGGCGTGACCCAGCGTAAGTCGGTTCACGAACCGCTGCAGACCGGTCTGAAGGCAATTGACTCGATGATTCCGATCGGTCGCGGTCAGCGTCAGCTGATCATTGGTGACCGCCAGACCGGTAAGACCGCTATCGCGATCGACACCATTCTGAACCAGAAGGACAACTGGGCTTCCGGTGACCCCGAGAAGCAGGTTCGATGCATCTACGTGGCTGTTGGCCAGAAGGCATCCACCATTGCAGCTGTCCGCCACACCCTTGAGACTCGCGGCGCGCTGGAGTACACCACCATCGTGGCATCTCCCGCATCCGACGCAGCAGGCTTCAAGTACCTGGCACCCTACACCGGTTCGGCTATCGGCCAGCACTGGATGTACGGTGGCAAGCACGTCCTCATTATCTTCGACGACCTGTCGAAGCAGGCAGAAGCATACCGCGCTGTGTCCCTGCTGCTGCGCCGCCCGCCGGGACGTGAAGCATACCCCGGTGACGTCTTCTACCTGCACTCCCGCCTGCTGGAGCGTTGCGCTAAGCTCTCCGACGACCTGGGCGCAGGTTCGATGACCGGCTTCCCGATCATTGAGACCAAGGCAAACGACGTTTCCGCCTTCATTCCGACCAACGTCATCTCCATTACTGACGGCCAGATCTTCCTGCAGTCCGACCTGTTCAACGCTAACCAGCGTCCGGCAGTCGACGTCGGTATCTCCGTCTCCCGTGTTGGTGGTGCCGCACAGACCAAGGCTATGAAGAAGGTCTCCGGTACCCTGAAGCTGGAGCTGGCACAGTACCGTGCAATGGAAGCGTTCGCAATGTTCGCATCCGACCTGGACGACGCTACCAAGGCACAGCTGACCCGCGGTTCTCGCCTGACCGAGCTGCTGCGTCAGCCGCAGTACACCCCGTACGCAGTTGAAGAGCAGGTTGTCTCCATTTGGGCTGGTACCTCCGGTCACCTCGACGACATCGAGATTTCCGACGTGCTGCGCTTCGAGGAAGGCTTCATCGAGTACCTGCGTCACAAGACCTCGGTACTGACCGATATCGCTTCCTCCGGCAAGCTTGAGGATGACACCGTTGCAGCTCTGAAGTCCGCAGTTGCTGACTTCAAGCAGGGTTTCAAGTCTGAGGGCAGCAGCCACCTCGTCGACGCAGGTCACGAGGAGCACAAGGCAGCTCGCGATAGCGACATCACTCAGGAAACCATCGGTTAGCGATTAGTCCTCGCCTTCTCCCCGCCTCAGCTATGAGGCTGGGGCGGGGCAGAAAGCAAGGAGAAAGGAAGCTCTATGGGAGCCCAGATTAGGGTTTACCGACAGAAGATTGCTTCGACGTCGTCTATGAAGAAGATCTTCAAGGCGATGGAGATGATCGCGACCTCCCGCATTAACAAGGCTCGTAACGCTGCTCAGGCAGCCGGCCCTTACGCGAACGCTCTGACCCGCGTGGTGACTGCGGTTGCGACTCAGCACGGTATTAAGCACCCGCTGATTCACAAGCCGCACGAGTTCGGAACCTACGAACACCGCCGCTCCGCAATCCTGGTTGTTACCAGCGACCGCGGTCTGGCAGGTTCGTACTCCTCCGCTATCCTGCGTCGTACCGAATCTCTGATTGAGAGGCTGCGCTCTAACGGCCAGGAGGTACAGCTGTACCTGGTTGGCCGTAAGGCAAAGGCTTACTTCGAGTTCCGTGAGCGCCCCTACGCCCGTGCGTGGGAGGGGCACACCGATGCACCTCGTGTTGAAACTGCCGTCGAAATTCGTGACGCGCTGCTCGAAGCCTACGACCTGCCCTTCGAAGAGGGCGGCGTGGACGAACTGCACATCGTATACACCGAGTTCAAGTCGATGGTTGTTCAGGAACCCAAGATCCTGCGCCTGCTGCCCATCCACGTGGGTGACGCAAAGGCTATGGGCGAGGAAATCGTTCCCGACCAGGAACTGACCAAGGCTGAGTACGAGCAGGCGGCATCCTTCGAGTTCGAGCCCTCCGCCGAGGAAGTGCTCAACGCGCTGTTGCCGCGCTACATTGCATCGCGTATCTTCTCCTGCCTCCTGCAGGCAGCAGCAAGTGAGCTGGCATCCCGCCAGCGCGCGATGAAGACCGCAGGTGACAACGCTGAGACGCTGATTACCAAGTACACCCGTTTGATGAACAACGCACGTCAGGCGGAAATTACTCAGGAGCTCTCCGAAATCGTGGGCGGCGCAGACGCCCTCGGCTCCTAGTACTTGTACGCCAACGAAGCCATCAACTGTCCAAACTTTCTAAGTAAGTGAGAAATATGACTGCCACCTACAACGAATCGGTCTCCGCACCGACTCAGGGCGCAACGGGTCGTATTGCCCGCGTCATCGGCCCCGTGGTCGACGTCGAGTTCCCCGCCGGTCAGGTCCCCGAGATTTACAACGCTCTGACCACCGAGCTGACCCTCGACGGTCGCACCCGCACCATCACCTTCGAGACCGCACAGCACCTGGGCGACTCGATCGTTCGCGCTATCTCCCTGCAGCAGACTGACGGCCTGGTCCGCGGTCAGGCTGTAGTCGACACCGGCGCACCGATCTCCGTCCCCGTTGGTGACGGCGTGAAGGGCCACATCTTCAACGTTCTCGGTGACGCACTCGACGTGCCGAACTCCGAGATCAAGGCTGACACCTACTGGCCGATCCACCGTGCCGCTCCCGGCTTCGCAGAGCTGGAAGGCTCCACCGAAATGCTGGAGACTGGTATTAAGTCCATCGACCTTCTGACCCCCTACATCAAGGGCGGTAAGATTGGTCTGTTCGGTGGTGCAGGCGTGGGTAAGACCGTGCTGATCCAGGAAATGATTACCCGTGTGGCTCGTAACTTCGGTGGTACCTCCGTGTTCACCGGTGTTGGCGAGCGTACCCGTGAGGGTAACGACCTGTGGGTCGAAATGGAAGAAGCAGGCGTTCTGAAGGACACCGCTCTTGTGTTCGGCCAGATGGATGAGCCCCCGGGAACCCGTCTGCGCGTGGCACTGACCGGTCTGACCATGGCGGAGTACTTCCGCGATGTTCAGAACCAGGACGTGCTGCTGTTCATCGACAACATCTTCCGTTTCACTCAGGCAGGTTCTGAGGTTTCCACCCTGCTGGGCCGCATGCCCTCCGCAGTGGGTTACCAGCCGAACCTGGCGGACGAAATGGGTCTGCTGCAGGAGCGTATTACCTCCACCCGCGGTCACTCCATCACCTCCATGCAGGCAATTTACGTGCCTGCGGATGACTACACCGACCCGGCGCCGGCAACCACCTTCGCGCACCTGGATGCGACCACCGAGCTCTCTCGTGAAATCGCATCGCGCGGTCTGTACCCGGCAATTGACCCGCTGTCCTCCACCTCCCGAATTCTGGACGCACAGTACATCGGTCAGGAGCACTACGACACCGCAATTCGTGTGAAGGCTATTCTGCAGGAAAACAAGGAACTGCAGGACATCATCGCGATTCTGGGTGTGGACGAGCTCTCCGAGGAGCAGAAGATCGTCGTGGCACGTGCACGTCGTATCGAGCAGTTCCTCTCCCAGAACACCTACACTGCAAAGCAGTTCACCGGTGTCGAGGGTTCGACCGTTCCGCTGAAGGACACCATCGAGTCCTTCCAGATGATCTGCAACGGCGATGTCGACCACATCCCCGAGCAGGCGTTCTACAACATTGGTGGTATGGACGACGTTATGCGCCGCTACGAGGAAATCAAGGCACAGACTGGAGCTAAGTAATCATGGCTCTGAAAGTTGAAGTTGTTTCCCGCGAACGCGTCGTGTGGACTGGCGAAGCGAAGTACGTTCGTGCACGCTCCGTCAGCGGTGACCTCGGCATCCTGCCGGGCATGATCCCCACCTGCACGCTGCTGGCACAGGACGGCGAGCTGCTCATTGAACCCGTTGATGGTGAGCCCATTAAGACCATCCTCAACGCAGGTTTCTTGACCGTCTCGAACGATCACGTGACCATCGTTGCAAAGCACGCACAGATCTAAAGCTGGTTCCCCTCAGCGGGAATTAGCCACTGTGTACACCTCGCCGGTGTTCCACCCTGAAAGGGGAGGGGCACCGGCGATTGGTGTATCCGGGGGTAGATTGTTTACGCAGAACGAGAGTGTGCACAGAAAGAACGCGTGCGCCGAAAGAGCGCGGGCAGAAAGATGATGGGCTGAAAAGGGGCGCCTCCCATGGTCGGGAGGCGCCCCTCAAGCTATGTGCAGCTGCTTAGCCTAGAGCCGTTTAGAACAGACGGTCAGCTAGAACAGACGGTCAGCGGAGTCGTCCACGCCGCGCATCGCATCGTAGTCCAGGCTCACGCAGCGGATACCGCGGTCCTCAGCCAGGGTACGTGCCTGCGGCTTAATCGTCTGTGCCGCAAATACGCCGCGCACCGGTGCCAGCAGCGGGTCACGGTTGAGCAACTCCAGGTAACGGGTCAGCTGCTCCACACCGTCAATATCGCCCACACGCTTGAGCTCAACCGCCACGGAGACGCCGTGCGCATCCTTCGCCATGATGTCTACCGGACCGATAGCGGTCGGGTACTCGCGGCGCACCAGCGAATAGCCCTCACCGAGAGTGTGGATCTGCTCTGCGAGCAGACGCTGCAGATCAGCCTCCACACCGTCCTTGATGAGGCCGGGATCAACACCCAGGTCGGTGGCGTGCTCGTGCTCAATCTTGTAGATGCGAATCATGAGGCGGTCATCGCTCTTAGCTGCCTGAACGGTCCACAGCTGCTGAACATCGGACTCTAGGTCCTCACGGATGCTCTGCGGAACGTCCTCACGCTCAGCTACCAGCAGGGAGCAGGGAGGGCTCATCCAGTTCAGGGGCTTGTAGGAACCGCCGTCGGAGTGAATGAGGACGGAGCCGTCATTCTTGACCATCAGCAGGCGGGTAGCGCGGGGCAGGTGGGCGCGGAGGCGGCCCTCATAATCTACGGAGCATTCAGCAATGACAATACGCATCCGTCCACTCTAGCAGGTACGAGTGTTTGGCTCTAGCAGGTGAGGGTATGAGCTAGGGAACCTGAGCTTGGTACAGGTCGCGGTACGGGGGCACAGTAGGGAAGTACGGCACAGTAGGGAGGTGCGGCACAGAGCGGGGGAGTACCGCCTCAGCATGAGTACCACGCCAGTATGAGGAAGAGCGCAGAGCGAACAGCGGCAGGGTAGGTAGATAGAGATAGCTGAGCAGCGCGGTAGAATAGGGCTCATGGCACGTAAGAATCATCCCGGCAGGCGAGTATCCGGCACCACCAGCGATAAGTGGCACCGTCAAGCACCCGCAGGGCGTGATATCAGCAGGATCCTCGACCCTGCACCTCGACTGGAACGTGACCGATACGGTGACTGGCTGGTGCAATACATTCCCGCCGTCAACGCCCAAAAAACCTACACCTGCCCCGAATGCTACCGCTCGATTCCGCCCAGAACAGCGCACCTGGTGGTGTGGCAGGAAAGCCACACGATGGGCCGTAGCCGCGCCATTGATGAGCGCAGGCACTGGCATCAGCATTGCTGGCGCACCCGCCGCAAATAGGCTGAACACTGCACTTAAGGTGCAGCCTAAGACTACATTCTTGACCAAAACCACATTCTCGAATCCATTTCTTGAAGGAACGCAATGAGCAACACCGCCGATATCACCCGCGCGCAGGAATTTGATCCCGCCCGCTACGTCTTCAGCACCGCCGCTGAGCCCACCCCCATTAAGGCACGTACTGTGCTTCCGGCACGCCGTGAGAACTTTACCGTCACCACTGCGGACGGCAAGCGCCTCGTCGGTGAACTCGCCCTGCCCGAAGGCGAAGTCAAGGCAACCCTGGTGACCTTCCACCCGCTACCCACCCACGGCGGCTACATGGACTCGCACGTGTACAAGAAGGCGTCCTTCCGCCTGCCGGCGCTGTCGAACATTGCGGTGCTGCGTTTCAACACTCGCGGCACCTCCTCGATTCGCGGCACCAGCGAAGGCGTCTTTGACGGCGGCTTTGCCGAGAAGAAGGACTTCGACGCAATCCTGAAGTTCGTACGCGAGCGCGCCCTGCCGAACCCCTGGCTGGTCGGCTGGTCCTTCGGCACCGAGCTGGTGCTCAAGTACGCGCCCGAATACGCGAACGAGTTCACCGGCGCTATTCTGCTCTCCCCGCCGCTGCACCGCGTGCACCCGGCTGAGCTGGACGAATGGAACAAGATCTCGAACCCGCTGTACGCGCTGGTGCCCGAGCACGACGACTACCTGCAGCCTCCGGCAGCGCGTGAGCGTTTTGCGGCTGTACCGCGTACTCGGGTGATTCCCTTTGAGGGGTGCAAGCACTTGTGGGTGGGCGAGAAGTCCGTGCAGCAGGTCCTCAACACCGTGGTCAGCATCGTGACCGGTGTACCCACTGAGCTGCCCACCGAATACAATGGCCCGGTGACAGAAGAAATCACTGAGCTCTAAAGGTTTGGCATAAAAACACAGCGTAAAAACACTGCATAAAAATATCAAGGCGGCGGCTTTGGATAGAACATCCAAAGCCGCCGCCTTATGTCTTAAACGCCTGCTCGGTGGAAGAGCCGTGAGCGCGTAGAGAACCTAGAGGGGACTCTACAGCTGGGAGGCGACTACAACTGGGCGGTGACTACAGTTGGTCCTGGCGAGGAATGAACACCTCACGCACCAGAATCAGCATGGAAGCCGCCACCGGAATAGCAATCAGCGCACCCAGCACGCCCCAGAGCGCGCCACCGGCAGCCACAGAAATAATCGCAACACCGGCAGGAACCGAAACAGCGCGAGCCATAATACGCGGAGAAATCAGGTACGCCTCCACCTGCAAGTACAGGAAGTACGCCACCGCAAACCACAGCGCCAGACTCCAACCCTGAGTCAGCAGAATCAGCGAGGTCAAAATCAGCGCAATCACGCCACCAACCAGCGGAATGAACGCCAGAATCATGACGACCAAAGCCATCAACTGCGGGAAGCTAAAGCCCAAAAAAGCCATAATCAAGAACGCCACAAACGCGTTCAGCACAGCAACCAGAGCCTGACCCATCACGTAGTTACCCACCGACTCGGTAATCTTGTCGGTAATGTACTTGACGCGCACACGCTTGGACGCCGGCGCCAGGCGCACACCCCACGCCTTGATAGTGTCCATCGAGGTGAGGAAGTACAGGGACAGGAACAGCACAATAATCACGCCGGTCACGCTCTGCGCCAGGGTAGAACCCGCAGAAACCAGGCTCGACATGAAGCTATTGACCTGTGAAGAGGAGAACGTTGACTCCAAGAACTTAGGGACGTTCTCATTCACCCAGGTGCTGATGTTAAAACGCTGATCAAGCTCGTGGTACCAATCAGAATCAATTGTGTTCTGATAGATACCCGGCGCGTACTGCACAAACTTAGATGCCTGCTCGCTAATAATTGGGCCAATGGTCATGACCAGACCGGTCACGGCGCCAGCAAAACCAGCAAGCACAGCAATCACGCCGATACCGCGCTTAATGCCCCAAGACTCCAGGCGGCGCACAATCGGGTCTAGACCCAGAGCAATGAAAATAGCACCGGTCACCCAACCCACCAGGGCACCCACATTGTTGAAAATGTAGTAGGCGAAGAGCGCCAGACCCACGCCCACGGTCATGAGGAAACCAAAAGCGACCGGGTTGTGCATCATGGATGCCTTGCCGTTGCCGACCACCTTCGGTGCGGGAGGCGCATCCTCAGAAGCGGCGGGAACCACCGGAATGGTATCCGTAGGAGGCATAGAAGCGCGGCGGCGGTTGGAACGCACCTGGCTAATGCTTTCGGTCAGCTCGCTGAAGGTCTCCGTTAGCTGATCGGTGAGGGATTCCTTCTTGCGCGTCTCGGGGGACGATGTCGTCTCTGCGGGAGCTTCTGAGGCTTTCTTCTCGCTCATGCTCTTCCTTTCCGAATCATTCCGGGTATTTTTTCTCTACTGTGCCATTCTACCGGCTGGTTTACTTTGTTACGGCGTCCACGGTGAATCCCAAGGACAGGGGAGTGCATGTGGGAGAGATATTTGCGGGACGGATCGGGCAATAGCCCAAACGCTATCCCCGGCATGAGCTCAGAGCGTAGGCGACAGAGAACGGGCGCTCGCAACGGTGCGTTGTGGGGATAATAGAGGAAGGAACGCGTGAAGGATTTAGCCCGCACGCAACAATAGGTACAGAACGTAAAGGAGCCCAGGATGAGCATTATTTTTGATCCGGCAGACCGCGGCGCATCCCAGAACGCGGCACAGGGTAACGTCGCGCAGGGTGGTGCAGCGCAGAACGGGGTAGCGCCGGAGATTCCCGCCTCCGTACGCAACGCCATGGAACTGAACCCCAACGCGGCACAGTCTGCTGGCGAACAGGGCGGCGAGCAGACCCCCTCCGCCCCCACCTGGCGTTACGAGGTCAACACCCCCGAAGAGTTCCAGAAGTTCGTGCAGCTCTCCAGCCAGGGTGCCGTGATTTTTGCGCTCTACGCGCCGCACTCGCCCTCCTCCCTGCAGATGCTCGAAGGCGTGCAGAAGCTCGTTGACTCCGCCGCAGGTAGCATGATTTGTGCCGCCGTGGACGTCACCAAGCTCCCCGAAGCTGCCCAGGCATTCGGCGTGAGCGGCGTGCCCGCGGGTGTTGCTGTTCTGGCGGGCCGCCCGGCACCGATTTACACCGGACCGGTCAGCGCAGAAGACCTCGGCGATGTGCTCTCCCAGGTTCTGCAACTCGCGGCACAGTACCAGCTACCCGGTGGCTTCGACCCGGTCGTTCCCGAAGACGAAAAGCCCCTGCCGCCCCTGCACGCAGAAGCCGTCGCCGCCCTAGACCGCGGCGACCTGGAGGGTGCCCGCGCCGCATACTGCAAGGCAATCGCCGAGAACCCCGGCGATAAGGAAGCGAAGCTCGGCCTGGAACAGGTTGAACTGCTCTCGCGCGTGAAGGACCTGGACATGGCAACCGAGCGTGTGGCGGCCGCGGCAGACCCCATGAACATTGACGCCGCGTTCAACGTAGCCGACCTGGACCTGGTCGGTGGTCACGTGGAGGACGCATACAACCGTCTGCTGCGCCTGTTCAGCGCGGTAGGTCCCGACGATAAGGCGCGTGTGCGCGAGCGCCTCGTGCAGCTCTTCGACGTGGTGGGTGCATCTGACCCGCGCACCGTCAAGGCGCGTGCGGCGCTGACCATGGCGCTGTTCTAAAAATAGCTGTCACCCGGGAAACGTCATGAGCCGGTCTAGCTAGCTCTGGCTAATCTAGGCGGCTGAAACGTTGAATACGGACGGGCTATCGTCTACCCCTGCACTCGGGCTGCGGGGTAGGCGGTAGCCCGTTCTGTTTTTGCAGTTTTTGGCGGTTTTGAGGGTGGGGAGAACGGCCAGCCCAATCTGACAGATAGCGCGCTAGGACGCTATATGTAGAGCCCCGGAATGTCCATATACTGCATGACGGATGCGTAATATGCGGGTTTTATAGCCAAAGCCTGTAGACCTTTCTACAAGGGTGATAGGGTGAAAATATGAACACTAGTCACTTTCCCCAGGACCCGAACCCGCAAGAACCAGGTTCACCGCAGAACCCGGTACAAGAGACCAGCCCGGTACAAGAGACCGCAGTAGAGGCAACCCCCGCCGCGGCAGTACCTCAAGCTATAGTCCCCGAATTTGCAGCGCCGGAAGCTACAAACCTCGAGCCTGTAGCGCCGGAAGCTGTAGTTCCCGCATCGGTAGCACCGCAGCTACCCGTCACCCCGCAGGCCGCACCGACTGCTGGCGCCCGCCCCGCTATCGAAATCCGCGGCCTCACCAAGGCATTCGGTCAGAAGGTCGCCGTCGACCGCATTAACCTGGATATCCCCTCCGGATCCTTCTACGGACTGGTCGGCCGCAACGGCGCCGGTAAAACCACCACCATCTCCATGGTCACCGGCATGCTCATGCCCAGCGAAGGCACCGCATACGTGCGAGGCATCGACATGTGGGCCGACCCGCTCAAGGCCAAAGCACACCTGGGTGTGCTACCCGACGGCGTGCACCTCTTCGACAAGCTCACCGGCGAGCAGCTCATCACCTACTCCGGCTACCTGCACGGAATCGATAAGGAAACTGTCGCATCCCGCGTCAAGGACCTGCTCGCGGCCATGGACCTGACCGACGCTGCGGGTCGTGCCGTTGCCGACTACTCCGCCGGTATGACCAAGAAGATTGCGCTCGCCGCCGCGCTCGTCCACGCACCCTCCGTGCTGATTCTTGATGAGCCCTTTGAAGCGGTCGACCCGGTTTCTGCCGCTAATATTCAGGACATTCTGCGCGGCTTCGTTGCTTCCGGCGGAACTGTCATCATCTCCTCGCACGTGATGGACCTTGTCCAGCGCCTGTGCGACCACGTAGCTGTCATGGACTCCGGACGTATTCTCGCCGCCGGAACCGTCGATGAAGTACGCGCCGGCATGAGCCTTGAAGAACGATTCGTGCAGCTGGTCGGTGGCCGCACCTCCTCGGAAGGATTGTCATGGTTGGGCACCTCGTCTCACTAAAGTGGCAGTATGTGCTCGCCTCCTTCCGCCGCAGCATCTGGGCGCTCATCGGCCTGATTTTTGCGGCGCTCTACGCGGGCGGTATGCTCTTCGGCCTCGGCTCCACATACGTGATTGCTAATTCGAAGGTCCCCGAATACGGTCAGCTCGGAACCCTCCTTGTGGGCACCGTTGTGGCGCTCGCCTGGGCAGTCGTCCCTATCTTCTTTAGCGGACTGGACGGCACCCTGGACGAGAGCCGATTCGTGCTCTTCCCCATCAAGCCCTCCACCCTGCAGAAGGGTCAGTTCCTCGGCGGGTTCGTGGGTATCCCCGGCATCGCCAGCATCATTGCCGTGCTGCTGGGCGCTATCACGTTTATATCGCAACCGTTCGCGCTCATCGTGTACCTCATCTGCTGTGTGCTCGGTCTTGCGAACCTCATGGTGTGGGCACGTCTCGCAAACCGTCTGGGCATGGTTCTGAACGATAACCCGCGCATCGCCAACACCCTGATGATTGTTGCCGCGCTCCTGATGATGAGTGCCGGCTTTATCTTCGGCGGCACAATGATTTACCTGACCGAGCATTGGGATGAGGTGCTGCCCTACCTGCCGTGGCTGGGCGTGACGCCCTTCGGTTCCGCGTTTGCGGTGCCCTACTTTATGGCGACCGGCAATATGGGCGCCGCCCTTGGCTGCCTGGTTCTGACCCTTGTTTACCTGGCTGGCGGTTGGTGGCTGTGGGGTAAGAACCTTGCACGCTCCATGGCGAATGTGGGCGGTAGCGCCCACCACGCGAGCGCTGCCGAAGTCGCCGCAGGTGATTTGGGTCTGTTCGCTCGCTTCCCCGCAACCCCGCGAGGCGCCGTAGCGGCACGAACCCTGCACTCATTCCTGAAAGACAACCGCCTGCAGATGCTGACCGTCAGCACCGCCATGCTTTACCTGATACTGACGGTGGGTATGCCGCTGTTCATGAGCTCGGTAGGCTCCTTCGAAAGCCGGGTCAATTTCAACGGCGTTAACGCGGCTGAAGCCAACCAGATTATCAATAGCGGCGTCATGCAGCTCTTCGGATTCTGGATGTACTTCTGCACCATCTTCACCGGCTACTACATGTGCTACCTCGTCTCATACGACAACACTGCATTCAGCCTGCACGTACTCTCTCCGCTGCGCGGTATTGATGACCGCATCGGCCGTCTCTGGGGATACAGCATCCTGACGGTTCCGGTCGTGGTGGTGATGGTGTTCGTCGCCTGCGTAGCAAACGGACACCTGGAGCTCTTCCCCATTGTGCTGATGCACCAGCTGGGCGTGTTCGCCGCGGCTGCAGGTATTGGATGCGTACTGGATACCTTCATTAGTCCGCCCGTGGCACCTCCCGGGGCTAACCCGTTCAAGAACCCGAAGAACACTGACGGCTTCGCTAAGCAGCTGCTGCTGATGCTCTCTATAGTTTTGGTGATGCTCAGCGCGCTGCCTGGCGGTATCTCTGTTGTCGTGTACATTTTCCGCACGCAGGATGTGCTGACCCTCGTCTACGGTGGCTTGATTCAGCTGCTGATTGGTGCTGCACTGCTCGTGGGCGGCGTGGCCTGGGGCGGCCACCGCTATGACAAGGTCAGCTCCAAGATGCTGGAGCGTGTGGCACGCTTCCAAGCGAACTAACAAGAGTCGAAGCTCCAGCACATCAGGAATAAAAGAGAAGGGTTCCGTGTTAGGTACTAAGCCTGGAACGGAACCCCTTTTCTGTGCCGCCCGAACTTCTAGCCCCGAACTTCTAGCGGAAAGAAGCTCACCGCAATACCTAAGAGTCTATGGTTGAGCTGTGGTCTGCCTCCATATTGACCGCCCGGGGGCTCAGCACCTCCCAACTGCTACTAAAATAGAGAAGGCGCCAATCACCCAACCGTGCAGCGGCACCCCTCACCCTATGTATCCCACCTCATCATCAAGGAGAAACATGAGCTCGATCGAAGGCATCGAAGACCCCTTTGGCCCAGGAACCGCAGGCGGCACCGCACTGCTCGAACGCGAAGAAACCCAGCTTTCTGAGCCCGGCGACCACGAGCGCTTCTCCCACTACGTACGCAAGGAAAAGATCCTCGAATCGGCGCTGACCGGTGAACCCGTGCGCGCCCTCTGCGGCAAAATGTGGGTACCCGGCCGCGACCCGCAGAAGTTCCCCGTCTGCCCCCAGTGCAAGGAAATCTACGAAGGCCTCGCACCCGGCAACGACGGCGACAACGGCTCCGGCGAATAATACGCGCCAGGCGACACGCCTGAGACAAATACGCCTGAATAAATACGAATAAATAACACGCCGCAGCAGCAAGACTCAACGGCCCAACACCGCTCATGAGACTTTGCTGACGAGCACCAAATTCTTGCACCACAGCCCGGCAACAACCTGCGGATGTGGTGCTAGAATTTAACCTCGCTGTGCCCGGACCGCCAGAGCACCAGAAACACCAGAGCGCTAAGAACACCAGAGCACTAGGAACACCAGAGTGCCCACCACCTCCACACGGGGGAGGAACGCCCTGCGCTGAGTCGGCGGGAGGAATCAGTAGAGGTAGACGAGGAAGAAGGAGAGAATGAGCGCACCCGCAGAGGAACCCACACTATTCGACAGTATGGTGAAGCCGAAGCTCTCCCCGGCATACCCCGACCGCGCCCCCTGGGGTACTTCCGTCAGCCTGCGCGCCTGGCAGGCAGAAGCCATGCAGAAGTACTTCGAAACCAACCCCCGCGACTTCATGGCTGTCGCAACCCCCGGCGCGGGTAAAACCACGTTTGCGCTGACCCTCGCCAAGGAACTGTTCAACCGCGGCACGGTCCGCCAGCTCATCGTTGTGGCGCCGACCGACCACCTGAAGAAGCAGTGGGCTGACGCCGCCGCAAAGGTCGGCATTCCTATTGACCCGAACTTCAAGAACGCGGATGTGACCATCAGCCGCCACTACAAGGGTGTGGCGCTGACCTACGCGCAGGTGGCGAATAAGCCGCAGCTGCACGCCCGCAACACCGAGGCGACGAAGACCCTCGTGATTTTTGACGAGATTCACCACGCCGGCGACTCCCTCTCCTGGGGTGACGGCCTGCGCGAGGCATTCGACGATGCGACCCGCCGCGTGGCGCTGACCGGTACCCCGTTCCGTTCGGACACCTCCCCGATTCCGTTCGTCACCTACGAGGTCGACAATGACGGTATCCGCCGCTCCAAAGCGGACTACTCCTACGGTTACGGCCCCGCACTGAAGGACCACGTGGTGCGCCCGGTCATCTTCATGGCGTACTCGGGCCAGATGCGTTGGCGTACCTCCGCCGGTGAGGAAATGGCGGCAAACCTCGGTGAGGGTTTCACTAAGGACATTACCTCCCAGGCGTGGCGTACTGCACTGGACCCCAACGGCGAATGGATCCCGACCGTGCTCGCGGCGGCCGATAAGCGCCTGACCGAGGTGCGCCGCACCGTGCCCGACGCCGGTGCGCTCGTCATCGCCACCGACCACGCGGACGCCAAAGCCTACGCCGAACAGATTCAGAAAATCACCGGCGAATACCCCGCCGTGATCCTCTCTGACGATCGTGAAGCCTCCGCGAAAATCGACGAATTCCGTGAAGGCATGCAGCGCTGGATGGTCGCCGTGCGCATGGTGTCCGAAGGCGTGGACGTGCCCCGCCTCGCCGTGGGCGTGTACGCCACCAGCACCAGCACCCCGCTGTTCTTCGCCCAGGCTATCGGCCGTTTCGTGCGTGCCCGCAAGCGCGGCGAAACCGCCTCCGTGTTCCTGCCGTCGGTGCCGCAGCTGATGATGCTCGCCAACGACATGGAAGTAGAACGCGACCATGCCCTCGACCGCGGCGCACCCCAGGAAATCGACCCCATGGTTGAAGGCCTGGACGACCACCTGCTCGAAGAAGCAAACCGCGAGGAACGCGCCTCCGAGCAGCTGGCACGCGGCAAGTTCGAGGCGCTCGGCTCCGAGGCGTCCTTCCACGGTGTGCTGTTCGACGGCGCCGAGTTCGCCTCCGGCAACCTTGCCGTGGGTAGTGAGGAGGAGCAGGACTTCCTGGGTATTCCGGGCCTGCTGGATGCCGAACAGGTCGGTACGCTGTTGCGAGCGCATCAGCGTGAGCATGCGGCGCGTCGTCCGGCGACTGCGGCACCTTCGGTGGTGGATCACCGCCAGTTGAAGGAGCTACGCAATAAGTTGGCGAAGAATGTGGCGGCGTGGTCGATTCGTTCGGGTCAGCCGCACGGCGTGATTCACAATGAGCTGCGTAAGATTTGTGGCGGCCCGGCGGTCGCGCAGGCTTCTGCGGAGCAGATTCAGGCGCGTATCGATAAGCTGTCGGACTGGTTCGTTGGCCGACGATAGAACGTGGATAGAACGTAGAGAAAAGCCCCGCGGGTGTGCGCTCGCGGGGCTTTTGTGTGTGGAGGAAAGCTGTACCTCTTTGAGTGATTTTTACCTGAAGGTTTTCTCAGGTGCTTAAAAGCACATACGCGGAGAAATAAGTCGGTTAGATAGTGGGAATAGGTGGTTCTTAAAAAACTTAATGTTGGTTTTTGCCCCTTAATTTGAGAAAAACATCGTCTGAAGGTTGTTTATGGAAGATGTATTAGAGGGATTTAGGGGAGAAATGTGTGCGAATAAAAGTTCAAGTACTGGTTGAACACTGCATGTCAAAGTGGGTTTATGGAAGATTGTGTGCGTTTTTCGCTTGAAATTTTAATACGGGGGGGGGTATGCTTTCTCCAAGTGTTGGGTTTCCCTGTGCTTTTGAAGCTGACCTTTGTGTTTTTGATCTTCTGGGCGTGCAGGGGCTGACGCTTGTATAGAAACATCATGCATTCACTCTCTTCTGCACGCTATCTTCACTTTTGTGTGTGCGTTCTGCCCTGCGTGGATTTATCGGCCGCGTTCTTGGTGGGAGTGAATGCCCAAGATATCACTCTCGAAGGACATACATGTCTACTAACATTTCTCGCCGCAAGGTTGTTGCTGGCGCAGCATGGGCTGCTCCGGTTGTTGCAGCATCTGCTGCGGTTCCCGCTTTCGCATCTTCTACTGAGTGCGCGTACGCATCTGCTCCCAAGTTCAATATCTCTGGCCAGCCTTCCGGTGCTAAGAACACCCAGAAGTTCACTGTTCCCGCTAAGGTTGACAAGATTCGCTTCGAGGTTGCCGGTGGTGCAGGTGGCGGTTCCTCGTCTATTGCTGGTGGTTCCGGCGCTCTCGTTGTGGGTGAAATCCCCGTCAAGGAAGGCCAGGTTATCGAGCTGGTTGCAGCTGCCGGTGGTGTAGCTTACCTGGAGCGCGTGGATGGTGCGGAGAACGCTCCTGATACTCCGGAAGAGAAGCGTTACAAGATTTGGGGCACCCGTCCGGCAACCGGCGGCCAGGGCTATGGTAATGGTGGTGACGTGAATGTTTACACCGTCCCCTCGGATGCACAGTCTCGCGTCGATGCTAAGTGGCCTGGTGGCTCCGACATGAAGCGTTACATTCACGGCGGTTCCGGTGGTGGCTCCTCCGCTCTGGTGATTGACGGTACCGTTGTGGCTCTTGCAGGTGGCGGTGGCGGTGCGGGTATCCGTACCCAGCCGGCTACTAACAATGTTCTGAATGAAACCCGTGAGAAGAAGGATTCTACGGGTAAGGTTATTGGTACTGAGCCCAACCCCTACTTCAACTCTAAGGCGAAGGACACCAGCACCACCGCTCTGAGCGACACCTCGAACACCACTGTTCTGCCTGTAGGTGCAAGCGCATCCGCAGCAACCGGTGACGATGCAGAGACCTCTGTCTCCTGGTATACCCACCTGAAGGATGCATCCGGTAAGCGTACCCCCACCTCCGCAATGGAAGTTGCTGGCGGTAAGGGTGGTGGCAACGGCACCGGTGGTACCGGTGGTGAGAAGCCTCGCCTCTACGCACTGGCTAACGTTTTCGGTGTGATGGGCTTCGTGTCCACCAACAACCAGGAAATCTTCAGCTCCTCTACCGCAGGTGATACCGGTGGTAACGGCTTCGACGGTAAGGGTGCAGACGGTGTCTCCGCATACTCCTACCAGCTGGATAACCACCCCGATCTGCCGAAGGAGTCTATCCCCGTTACTAACCAGAAGGCTATCGATGCAGGCGTGGTTAAGGGCGATGAGAAGGGCGGCCTTGAGGTTGATTCTGCAAAGAAGAGCTTCAATGGCTACCAGGGCGTTGTCTCCGCAGGTGGTGGCGCTGGCTACGGTGGCGGTGGCTCCGGTGCTGTTCGTGCACTCTCTTCGATTCTGACCGGCGAGAAGTGGAATGGTAACACCGCTGCTAAGGGTGGTGTCCGCCAGAATGTTGGTGCACTGCTCCAGGCTGGTGCAGGTGGCGCAGGTGGCTCCTACGTTGCTCCCTCTGTTGCTGGAGGCTCTATCTCCTCCGCTAACAACGCTGCGAAGGAATCCGGCGTTCGTAACCCCGGTTACGTGAAGGTCACCCTCTGCGAGCGCTCCTAATAGCGTGCTTATCCGAGTCTCCCTCTTGGGTTGCTCGGTGGGTTAGATACTAACCCTTCCGGTTCTCCCGCTCCTGAAAACTCATTAGGAGTGGGAGAATCGGCCCCTAAGTTTTAGTCCCTCCAGGGGTGCATCCGCGCGTATCTGGCATGAGGACTGTGTGCTTCTCTGGCGAGTGGTCTCTTGGTGTATTTTGGCCACTCACGGAGAACGCCATTGAGTGATGTCTCGTTGAGTCTCAACGACGAAACCAATGGCTTTTGAGGAAAAGGCTGGTAGTAATGCGCCAGCCTGAAGGCCCGCAGACACTTCGGTGTCTGCGGGCCTTCGCTATATCCGAGAAAGGGTGGGTTGAGCGAGGTCATGGCGTGGTGAGTTGAGAATGTTTTTCGGTGTCTATACTCTAGAAAATGAATATTGCACCCAGTGCACAAAGGTGTAAATTATTCACCCCACTCAACCTGCATCCTCTCAACCCCTCATGAAAGAAAACCTCATGCCACACAACGCACACCCCCCCCGCCGCACCATCCTCACTGGCGCAGCATGGGCACTGCCCATCATCGCAGCCTCCGCCGCCGTACCCGCATACGCCGCCAACGGTGCACAAACCGGTACCTCCCACACCATCAAGGGACAAGCAAACGGCCGCAAGACCGTCAAAACCTTCACCGTCCCGGCGGGCGTACGCGAACTCAGCTTCACCCTCACCGGCGGCGCGGGCGGCACCGTCATGGCACGCAGCCAGGGCGGATGCGGTGCCAAGGTCACCGGCACCGTCAGCGTCACCCCGGGTGCAACCGTAGAAATCGTCGCGGCAGCCGGCGGCATCGGCGTGCTTGAGCGCGTCACCCGCAACGGCGCAAGCTGGAACGAATCCAAGCCCGCCACCGGCGGCGAAGGCTACGGCAAGGGTGGCTCCTCCGCCGCGCAGGTCACCGTTCCCGCAGGTCCGAAGGCTATTATCGACGCGGCAAACCCCCGCACCTACGGCAACCCCACCGCTGGCGACGGCGCACCTCACACCCACTTCAAGCGCAGCATTTACGCCGCATCCGGTGGCGGCTCCTCCGCACTGCTGGTCAACGGCACCGTGGTTGCTATCGCAGCAGGTGGTGGCGGTGGACACGTGCGTAACTCCAGCTCCACCGCACCGCTGCCCGGCTCCAGCTACGCCATTAGTCCGGTCTGTGGCCTGGAATGGGTGCGCGGCGGCTCCGGCGGTAATGCAGAAGCCGCCATGGGCTATGAAGGTGCCGCCGCAAGCGACGCCTACAGCGTCGAGGCGAACCTGAAGATCATCGCAACCCCTGGTACGGGTGGCTCCGGCGGTCGAGGCGGCATGGGCGCTATTCCCAATAGCCTGCCCACTGGCGACCACGGTCTGGTCGGCTTCGGCTCCCAGAACAAGCAGGTCATCCACAGCACCAGCACCGCGGGCGCAACCGGCGGTAGCGGCTTCAACGCGAACGGTGCGGACGGCGTGGGTGCGTACGCCTACCAGTACGACAAGAACGACCCGAAGAACCTGACCGGTACCGCAACCGCACGAACCACCAGCATCACCATCAGCAAGAACTTCTTCGGCTACCAGACCGTGGTGTCTGCTGGCGGCGGTGCGGGCTACGGTGGTGGCGGCTCCGGCGTGGCGAACGCGGTTTCGGCAATCATCATCTCGCAGCAGTGGTGCAACAACCCGAAGAACCCGCGCCGCGCGGTCGGCTACGTTCAGCAGGGCGGCGCCGGTGGTGCTGGCGGATCCTACCTGGCGCCGAGCGTGCGTAACGGCGCAATCGTTGGCACTAAGGAGGCGCCGGCTGGCCCGAACGTGCGCGTGAATGGCATGGCGGAGGTTCGCTTCAAGTAAGCGGCTCAATCGGCTACATGACCGCCGGGGTTCTTTGCCCGGCGGGTGCTGAGAATGCTAAGTTGCGGGCACGCTAGGTCGTGGACACACTAAGAGGCGGGGAGCCCGGGATAGTACATCCCAGGCTCCCCGCCTCTGTATATTCAGCGCCCGGTATTCAGTGCCCGCCTAGATAGCGAGTCACCGGCAGAGCTGGTGGAGGTTAGAGAACCTCAACCACCTCAACGCCCTCATCTTCAAGCTCGGCAACCACGTCGTCTAACTTGTCCTCGTGCACGGGCGCGGTCAGATCAATCAGTACGCGAGTCTCGTAGCCTGCATCGACCGCATCGCGAGCGGTTGCCGACACGCAATAATCGGTGGCGATACCGACAACATCGACGAACTCGATGCCGCGCTCATCCAGCCACTCCGACAGGGGAGTCTGCGGGCCGTCCTCGGACGCATCTACACCGGGCTCGTGCTCGCCGGTTGCGACCTCATCCTCGGGGGCGAGAAGACCCTCAAAACCCGAGTATGCTGCCTCGAAGCGGCCCTTACGGAAGTACGCCTCAATGTAGTCGGTGTCCAGGTTCTCGTGAATCTGCGCACCCTTGCTCTTAGCCACGCAATGCACCGGCCAGGAGTCAACGTAGTCGGGGGTGTCAGAGAAGTGCGAGCCCGGATCGATATGCCAGTCCTGGGTGGCGACAATCGCGTCGTAGCGGTGGTGGTTGTTCTCCACGTATTCGCTAATCAGCGCGGCAACCTCCGCACCGCGCTCGGTGGCGAGGGCGCCGCCGGCGCAGAAATCGTTCTGCACGTCAACAATAATCAGTGCCTTAGACATGTCTGTCCTTTACAAGTAGGAATGAGTTTTCACTCTGATTCGCCAGGTGAAAAACAGTATCTCAGAAGGGTGGTTTAGATGAATTCGGTCGGAATGATCGGCTCACCCTCCGAGAGGCGGTGGGCAGCTTCGGGAAGCTCAGCCAGGGATGCTGCGTGGCGGGCGGTTGCGCGGCGCACGCCTTCCTCACCGGTGAAGCCGGGGAGCAGCTCGCCGTTGCGGACGAAGTCCACCATGAGCGGGCGGGTGTCCTCGAGCAGGCTCGGGTCCTCGTGGGTGCCCAGAACCTCGGCGGTCGCAATGCCCATGCCATTGAGGCGGCGGGCCGCACGCTTGGCGCCACCGATGGACGCCTTGCCAGCTGACGCCTTAGCGACCGGCTGCATTTCACCGGCGGAGTTCTCACGCTCAACAACCTTGTACACCATGGAGGAGGTCGGCGCGCCGGAACCGGTGACCAGCTTGGTACCCACACCGTAGGAGTCCACGGGTGCTGCCGCCAGGGATGCGATGGCGTACTCGTCCAGGTCGCTGGTGACGGTGATCTTGGTGTGGGTGTTGCCGAGCGAGTCGAGCAGTTCACGCACGCGAGCCGCGGTGGCGACCAGGTCGCCGGAGTCCAGGCGCACGCCGCCGAGCTCTTCGCCGGCGAGTTCCACGCCGAGGCGGACTGCATCGTCCACGTTGTAGGTGTCGACGAGCAGGGTGGTGCGGGCGCCAAGGGAACGCAGCTGCGCCTCGAATGCTTCACGTTCGCTGTCGTGCAGCAGGGTGAACGCGTGGGCGCTGGTGCCGATGGTGTGCAGGCCGTAGCGCAGGCCAGCCTCCAGGTTGGAGGTGCCCGCGAAGCCGGCGATAACGGCGGCGCGTGCGGCGGAGACGGCGGCGCGTTCGTGGGCGCGGCGCGAACCCATTTCGAGGCAGGGGCGGTTGCCTGCGGCTGCGCTCATGCGGGAGGCGGCGCTCGCCACGGCGGAGTCAAAGTTCAGGATGGACAGCAGGTAGGTTTCGAGGACGCACGCTTCGGCGAAGGTGCCTTCGACCTGCAGGACGGGGGAGTGGGGGAAGAATGCTTCGCCTTCTGCGTAGCCGCGGATGTTGCCGCTGAAGGTGAAGGATTCGAGGTAGGAGAGGGTTTCTTTGTTGACGATGTTGCGGGAGGAGAGGAAAGAGAGTTCTTCGTCGTTGAAGCGGAAGTTAGCGAGGCCTTCTAGGAATCGGCCGGTGCCTGCGAGGACGCCGTAGCGGCGGCCCGCGGGCAGGCGGCGGGTGAAGACTTCGAAGGTGCACTTACGGTTGGCTGCGCCGGAGGCGAGTGCCGCCTGGAGCATGGTCAGTTCGTAGTGGTCGGTGAGAAGAGAGGTAGTAGCCATGTGTTTATTGTAGTGGGGTATTAGGGTATTTTTCTTCTTAAACCGGCGTGTCAATCACTACATAAAGTATTCTTGACTCTAAGTGCTGTAGTATGACAAATTACCAGCACTCTGCGCGGGAGCAAACTAGGATAAACACCGCAGCAGCGCAGGACGAACACCGGAGCTACACAGTGGCAACATAGGGGCAACACATACCCGCCCGTATAATCAAAGGGAACCGGCCGCAAAGGAAACCAATGAACACTACCGCCGTGACCCTCTCCACCGGAACCCTCGAGGACACCGACCTCGACACCGCCCTGGAGAACATCCTCGCCACAGACACCCCCTGGAAAGTCATCGTCTGGAACGACCCCGTCAACCTCATGACCTACGTGTCCTACGTCTTCCGCAGTCACTTCGGCTACTCCCGTGCCCGCGCAGAAGAGCTCATGCTGCAGGTGCACAACAACGGTAAGGCAATCGTCTTCACCGGCTCACGCGAAGACGCCGAAAAACACACCCAGGCAATGCACGCTTGGGGTCTGCTGGCAACCTTCGAGAAAGTAGAAAACTAATGGCGCGACCCTTCCGCCGCACCCCCGGAGGCTACACCGCCTCCTTCGAACCCGCCGAACGCGACCTGATCCGCGAACTCGCCGAAGACGTGCGCGCACTACTGCGCCCGGCAGATACCACCGCCGACGGCGGCACCGTCGACCCGCTGGAGGCGCTGGTCGGCATCACCGAAAACCCCACCATTCCCGCCGACAGCGCCGTAGCACGCCTGCTCCCCGCCGCAAGCAGCGACGACGAGGCCGCCACCGAATACCGCCGCTATACCGAACGCGACCTGCGCGAAACTAAACGCGCGAACCTCGCCATGCTCGCCTTCGACATTGAGTCCAGCGACCTGCGCCTGAACGAAGAACACGCCCGCGCTTGGGCTGCTGCGCTCGGCGATATCCGCTTGGTGCTCGCCGACCGCCTCTACATTGTGGACGAAGACACCGCAGAAGATATTGCGGCGTTCACCGACCCTTCCGAGATCGAGACCCAGGAAGAGTACATGGCTGTGGTGTACAACTTCGTCTCCTGGGTTCAGGACTCGCTCATGCTCGCCATGCTCGACGGGCTGGACAACGAAGAAGAGGATGTGACCGGCGGAGCATTTGACGGGGCAAATGGCGGGGAAAAAGAGCAAGAATAGAACGAATTTTTCAAATTCCCCTTCAAACTATCGTCATATACAGCCACATAATGGTGGTTCTCGACTCATCTAACCGCCGAACGGACTAAAAGGGTAACCTTAGCGAGTTAGCATAGAACGTGGTACCCGACCGATAACGAAGTGTAGGTGACACATGAGTGACAGCATCGACGCAACAAATCCCTACCGTGCCCGCACCCCCTGGGGAAGCCCCGCGCCCGTAGGCCCTACCGCCGCGGCACCCATCGGCGTCTTCGACTCCGGTGTGGGTGGACTCACCGTGGCACGCGCCATCATGGACCAGCTGCCTCACGAACGCATCATCTACGTCGGCGACACCGCCCACGGCCCCTACGGCCCCCTCAAAATCGCAGAAGTACGCGCCAACGCGCTACGCATCATGGACGAACTCGTCGACTCCGGCGTGAAAATGCTCGTCATCGCCTGCAACACCGCCTCCGCAGCGGTGCTCCGCGACGCCCGCGAACGCTACACCCGCCAGTACGGCATCCCCGTCATCGAGGTGATCCAGCCCGCCGCCCGCCGTGCGCTCGCCGCAACCCGCAACCGCAAGATCGGCGTGATCGCGACGGAGGCGACCGTCACCTCTCGCGCCTACGAGGACACTTTCGCGATTACCCCGAACCTTGAGGTGCAATCGGTGGCGTGCCCGCGCTTCGTGGAGTTCGTGGAGAAGGGCATTACCTCCGGCCCCGAGCTGCTGGAGACCGCCCGCGAGTACCTGCAGCCGCTCAAGGACGCCGGCGTGGACACCCTCGTGCTCGGCTGTACCCACTACCCGCTGCTGGCCGGCGTGATTTCCTACATTATGGGTGAGGACGTCACCCTGGTTTCCTCCGCGGATGAGACCGCGAAGGATGTGTACCGCGAACTGCTCAACCACGCCATTGAAAGCCCGGTCCCCGAGGAAAACCCGCACCACGAATTCCTCGCCACCGGCGAATCTGAGACGTTCTCGCAGCTGGCGCGCCGCTTCCTCGGCCCCGAGGTCACCAACGTTCGCCACACCAGCTCCGTGGCGGAACGCTACCCGACCGGCTCGCTGGCGGCACTCACCCCCGAAATGCTCGCGGCACACCGCAGCATCACCCTCGACGAATCGGCAGATCCTGCAGAGGCAGCACACACTGTCGCGGGCACCGAATTTTCCGGCACCACCCCTAAGGACGACACCTCATGCGTCTAACCGTTATCGGTTGCACGGGCTCCTTCCCCGGCCCCGTCTCACCGGCTAGTTGCTACATGCTCACCGCCACTGACTTCGCGGGTCGAACCTGGCGCATCATCATGGACATGGGCAACGGCTCCCTCGGCATGCTCCAGCGCCATATCGACCTGAGCGATATCGACGCGATTCTGATTTCGCACCTGCACCCGGACCACTGCATCGACCTGTCCGGTCTGCACGTGGCGGTCAAGTGGGATCCGCGCGGCTGGCCCAAGGGCCGCATTCCGCTGTACGGTCCCGCCGCGATTAACGAGTACCTTTCGGCGACTCACGGCCTGGACCCGGATCCGGGCATGAGCACCGAGTTTGAGTACCACACCTGGACTGAGGGTGAGCCCGTGCAGATTGGTCCCTTCCGCGTGGAGCCGTTCCGCGTGGTTCACCCCTCGAAGGACCCGTACGCCCTGCGCATCACCTGCAACGACCGCGAGGGCCACACCGTGTTCTCGTACTCGGGCGATACCGACCTGTGCGAGGGCCTGGTCAAGGCTGCGCGCGGTGCTGACCTGTTCCTCTGCGAGGCAGCATACCAGGAGGGCCGCGACGACGCTCTGCGCGGTATTCACCTGACCGGCAAGCGCGCCGGCGAAGCCGCCACAGAGGCGGGCGTGCGTAACCTGCTGCTAACCCACTTGCCCGTGTGGAACGACCCGGACATCGCCCGCGCGGAGGCGCGCAGTGCTTTCTCCGGCCCGGTCGGCATTGCCGAAATGGCGGCAAGCTACCGCATCTACCCGCGCCCGACGGAGGCTCACCCGGTCACGTCCACCCTGAACGTGGTGGAGGTGCTCGATCCGCCGCTGAACACCGCGATTGCGCTCCCTAAGCCCGAACTAGATTAGGTGAAGCCCGAGCTGGACTAGGCCAAACCCGAGCTGGGCTAAAACAAGCTGGGCTAGTACAAACTGCGCTCAGCCCCGCCCACTTTTCGACATAGAATCAACAGACAGACACAGATCCCGCAGACAGATTCAAGGAGAACCCATGACTGCAACCCGCGACGACGGCCGCGCCCTCAACGAACTGCGCCCCATCACCATTACCCGCGGCTGGTCCCGCAACGCCGAGGGTTCCGCCCTCATCGAGTTCGGAAACACTCGCGTGCTGTGCACCGCATCCTTCACCGAGGGCGTGCCGCGCTGGCTCAAGGGCGAGGGCAAGGGCTGGGTGACCGCCGAGTACGCCATGCTGCCGCGCGCCACCAACACCCGTTCTTCGCGCGAGTCGCTGAAGGGCCGCGTGGGCGGCCGCACCCACGAGATTTCCCGTCTGATTGGCCGCTCCCTGCGCGCGGTCATCAACATGGAGGAGCTGGGCGAGAACACCATCGTGCTCGACTGTGACGTGCTGCAGGCTGACGGCGGTACCCGCACCGCCTCGATTACCGGCGCGTACGTGGCGCTGGCTGATGCTATTTCTTGGGCGAAGGAGCAGAAGATTCTGCCCGCTAAGGCGAACCCGCTGATCGATTCGGTGTCCGCAATTTCGGTGGGCATTATTGACGGCACCCCCATGCTGGACCTGCCCTACACCGAGGACGTGCGCGCCGAGACCGACATGAACGTGGTCGTCACCGGTAGCGGCAAGTTCGTTGAGGTTCAGGGCACCGCCGAGGGCGCGCCTTTCGACCGCGACGAGCTCAACAGCCTGCTCGACCTGGCGCTGGAAGGCACCGCTGAGCTGGCTCAGATTCAGCGTGAAGCACTGGCACACTAACCCGTCCCAGTAACTAGTTCCATCGACAAGGAGAAACTATGGCACACGCAAAGATTGTTCTGGCAAGCCACAATAAGGGCAAGCTCAAGGAACTGCGCGAAATTCTGCGCGGACGCATTGACGGCCTGGACGTTGACACCCAGGTGGTTGACGCCTCCAGCGTGAACGCCCCCGACGTTCCCGAGACCGGCGTGACCTTCGCTGAGAACTCCCTGCTGAAGGCGCGCGCTGTTGCCGAGGCAACCGGGCTGATCGCTATTGCTGACGATTCCGGCCTGTCGGTGGATGTGCTCAACGGCGCTCCCGGCATTTTCTCGGCGCGCTGGGCGGGTAGCCACGGCGATGACACCGCGAACCTGAACCTGCTGCTGGCTCAGCTGAGCGATATTTCTGCCGAGCACCGCGGCGCGAAGTTCTGCTGCGCGGCCTCGGTTGCCGCCCCGAGCGGTTTTGAGGCGGTCGAGTACGGCGAGCTGCCCGGTGAGCTGCTGACCGCACCGGCGGGGGAGGGCGGCTTCGGTTACGACCCGATTCTGCGCCCCATGGAGTTGAACGGTGAGAACGCCCTGTACGAGGGTCAGTACGCTGGCAAGTCTTGCGCTGAGATTCCCGCCGATATTAAGAACTCGATTAGCCACCGTGCGCGTGCTTTTGAAGCGCTGATTCCTCAGATTGCTGCTGCGCTGACCTCCTAAAACCGCTGTCTAAAACCTCTGTCTAAAACCGTCGCTGAGGCGCCAGAGCATACTCGCTGTGCCGGTCTCGTTGCGCCTGTCTCGCAGCGCTGGTCTCACGGTGCCGGTCTGATGGGTAAAAACGCGGGGGTTGGGTACGATTTTTTCGTGCATCCCCCTAAAATCCCCCACAGGGATACCAATTAAAGGCACAATAGTGTGAGAAGCTTTACCTCAAGGTTAGTGACACCAAAGAAACTCGTCTGCTGAAGGTACCTTCGGCAGGCGAGTTTTGCTATTGAAGAGCCTTTCAGCGGGGCATCTGCCCGACGCTTGCTGTCACCGACCACGGTAGAAAAACCTGCAGCGAAAGAGACACACCGATGCTCATCCTTCTTCTGCTGATGGCACTCGCCCTTGCCGCCGGATGCTGGGCGTACTCCTACGTGTGGCGCGGCCTGAACCGCCGCGTCATTGCCGCCGTGAAGGTGGTCGATCCGATGATTACGCTCGGCCCGTACGTCATGGCGGCGTGGGTGGCGTTCATGGCTCTGATCGCCACGAATATCTGGGCGACCGGAACCCTGCACACTGTGCTGACGATTATTTTCTGCGTGGTTGCCGCAGGGTGCCTCGGCTGGGCTGGATTCTGGCTGCTCATGCACTGCCTGGGCGGGCAGACTCCGGGCAAACGCCCGATGTGGTGGCGTGAGGCGGTTGCCGCGAAGTTCGCCTGGCGTAACCTCTCGCGCATGCCCGCCTACCTGGGTGCTCGCACCAGCATCCTGCCGGTGGAGAACCCGCACCTGACCAAGCCGTATTCGGGATCGTGGACTCGCCCGCTCGGTGCGACCATGCCCGGGTACAGCTCCAACGGCGAGTTTATTGAGGGCTTTGACGAGTTCGGCCGCAAGATGCCGCGCCTCTACCCGGTGGGCCCCGAACCGACCATTTTTGAGATGGCGCGCTGGGGTAAATCGGTCAGCTCCGATCAGCTGCTGACGACCTTCCTACCGACTGCGCCGTTTGAGCGTCTGCGCCTGCCCGGCACCATGACGGGCCCCTTTACCTTTGCGGGGGAGGTGCCGCACGGTGCGGTGACGAAGTGGCCTCGCCGCAGCGGCGCCAACCGCGCCTTCGGCTCCTACGCTCGTCTGGGCGAAATCACCGAACGCAAGGTGGAGCTGCTGATCGACCACCGCATCATTGCGGCGCTGCAGACCACCCGCGAAAGCTACGAACGCCGACACAGCTGGATGCTCGCCTTCACCGATATCGCAGACGGCGACTTCACGATGGACGCCGACGAGAACGGCAACCTGCGCATCACCTTCGGCATGATCACCGAGGGTTACGAGACTCCGTGGGTCTTCACCAGCACCCTAAAAGACAGCCCGCGCCTGCGCCGCAAGGTACGCCACGCCATGAGGGAACGCCGCGTCCTCAAACAGAGCAGCGGCGAGCTGATGGACTGGTACTTCGTGCCGAAGCTCAGCGAATTCCCTCACGGCCCGGTTACGAATGAGCTTCCCGAAGAGTTCTACTTCAAGTCCAATATCATGGTCACGAACCGTCACGAGAGCTCCTCGCGTGCCTCGGGTGAGGCGCACTAGGGGAAGGAACGTGGGAGCAGAGCAGCGCATTAGCGGTGACTGTCATAATCACTCTTTTCCCCAAGCCACGCTAGAATAGAGTTCCGAACGTTGAACGCTCTGCGGGGCACGACACGCGTCGTGCCCCGCTGTCGTTCTGCCCCCGTAGCACTTGAGCCGGACTCGCACTCCGCCCGGTGGCACGCGTTCACCACCGCAGACATATTCACCCGAAAGGAATCCCGTGGCGTCTTCGAACTACACCGCCCGTCACCTCTCCGTGCTGGAAGGTCTGGAAGCTGTACGCAAACGCCCGGGCATGTACATTGGCTCCACGGACTCTCGCGGCCTGATGCACTGCCTCTGGGAGATTATCGACAACTCGGTGGATGAGGCGCTCGCCGGTTTCGGTCAGTCCATTCAGGTGATTCTGTACCGTGACGGTTCGGTTGAGGTGCGCGATGATGGCCGCGGTATCCCGACCGATATTGAGCCGCGCACCGGTCTGTCCGGTGTGGAGGTTGTGTTCACCAAGCTGCACGCCGGCGGTAAGTTCGGCGGCGGCTCCTATAACGCCTCCGGTGGTCTGCACGGTGTGGGTGCTTCCGTGGTGAACGCTCTGTCCTCCCGCCTAGATGTGCAGGTGGATCGCGGTTCTAAGACCTACCAGATGTCTTTCCGCCACGGCATCCCCGGCCACTTTGAGTCCGGCCGCGCCCCCAAGCCCGATGATCCGTTCACTCCCGCAACCGAGGGCACTGACGCCCTGCAGATTGTGGGCAAGGCGAAGCGTGGCGTGACCGGCACCCGTGTGCGCTACTGGGCTGACCCGCAGATTTTCACCCCCGACGCCAAGTTCAGCTACGAGGACTTGGCTGCTCGCGCGCGCCAGACCGCGTTCCTTATTCCGGGTCTGCGTATTTGCATCCGCGATGAGCGCCGCCTGCCCGGCACCCCCGGTGAGCTGGAGCCCCACGAGGAAGTTTTCCAGTACGACGGCGGCATCAGCGAGTTCGTCGATTTCCTGGCGCACGATGAGCGCATTACTGACACCTGGCGTTTTAGCGGTAGCGGCTCTTTCACCGAGACCGTGCCCGTGCTCGGTGAGGACGGCCGCTCGCAGCTGACCGATGTGGAACGCGATTGCGAAGTGGACGTGGCGCTGCGCTGGGGCATTGGCTACGAGACGACGGTCCGCAGCTTCGTAAATATTATTGCCACCCCCAAGGGCGGTACTCACACGACCGGTTTTGAGCAGGGCCTGCTGCGCGTGATGCGCAAGCACCTTGCCGATAATGCCCGCAAGTACAAGGTGGGTAACGACAAGATTGAGAAGGACGACGTGCTCGCCGGCTTGACCGCCGTGCTGACCGTGCGTCTTGCCGAGCCGCAGTTTGAGGGTCAGACCAAGGAGATTCTGGGTACCCCGGCGGTTCGCCAGATCGTGTCGAAGGTCGTGGGCGATGCGCTGAAGGCTCGCCTGGAGTCGACCGCCCGTGCGGAGAAGGCTCAGGCGACCGCTCTGTGTGAGAAGGTCGTCTCTGAGATGAAGACCCGCGTCTCGGCGCGCATCCATAAGGAAACTCAGCGCCGTAAGACCGCGCTGGAGTCTTCGTCCATGCCCACCAAGCTGGTGGATTGCCGTTCGACCAATGTTGAGCATTCTGAGCTGTTCATTGTGGAGGGTGACTCGGCGCTGGGCACGGCGCGTCTGGCGCGTTCTTCCTCGTATCAGGCTCTGCTGCCGATTCGCGGTAAGATCCTGAACACTCAGCGTGCTTCGGTGACTGATGTGCTCGCGAATGCTGAGTGCGCGGCGCTGATTCAGGTGATCGGTGCGGGTTCGGGTCGTACCTTTGACCTGGACTCTGCTCGCTACGGCAAGGTCATTATGATGACCGATGCGGACGTGGACGGCGCCCACATCCGTACCCTGCTGCTGACCCTGTTCTACCGTTACATGCGTCCGCTGATTGAGGCGGGTCGCGTGTACGCTGCGGTTCCGCCTCTGCATCGTGTGGAGGTGGTGCGCCGCGGCAAGCCGAACGAGATGGTGTACACCTACTCGGAGAAGCAGCTGCACGAGCTTCTGGATTCTCTGCGGGAGCAGGGGGTGTCCTATAAGGAACCCATTCAGCGTTATAAGGGTCTGGGTGAGATGGACGCTGACCAGCTGGCTGAGACGACGATGGATCCGCGTCATCGCATGTTGCGCCGTATTCGCATTGAGGATGCGGAGGCTGCCGAGCGTGCGTTCTCCTTGTTGATGGGTTCTGAGGTGGCTCCGCGTAAGGAATTCATTATTGCGGGTGCTCATCAGCTGGATGCCGAGAGCATTGATATGTAGAGCATCGATATGTAGCGTGCGGTACCTTGCGGGGCATTGCGGTGCCTTGCGGGGCAGTGGTGGCTGGCGTGTCACAATCCATGAATTTTGTGTGAGAATAGTCACGCAATTCTCGGAGATTCCGCGTAAATTCCGCATGAAACAGGCAAATTTAAGCTTTGAGCACTACTTGAGCCACCTGTCATATTCCGGGAATCTGTCACCAAAATTTTGCAGAAATAGTATAAAAATGCAAAGTTTCACCGTGGTTCCGAAACTACCCTGCAACCCCGCAATGCACCACAGTGTTTCGCCCCTCAATCCACCCGCACACCGGGGGATAACGTTCAACGTACCTTTAGCGAAACGTCAAACAATAAACGTCCATACTATGCACAGCCTACTCACAGCTTCTTAGGAAAACCCTGTACCTTAGAAGCATGAGAGACACTGTGTCAGTAACTCTCGTATGCCCTCCATCGATGGTGGACTACCCGAAATCTGGCACAAACGCACATTAAGTACACACATAGTAAGGACCTATCAATGGATCCCCTTGATTTTGGTAGGTGGCAGTTCGGTATTACCACCGTCTACCACTTCTTCATGGTTCCGCTGACTCTGGGTCTGGGCCTTGTGGTGACCTACCTGTACATTTGCTACGTTCGTACCAAGAAGGACGAATACAAGCGCATGACGAAGTTCTGGGGCAAGCTGTACCTCATTAACTTCGCTATGGGTGTGGCCACCGGTCTGGTTCAGGAATTCCAGTTCGGCATGGCGTGGAGTGAATACTCCCGCTTCGTCGGCGACGTCTTCGGCGCTCCGCTGGCAATGGAAGGCCTCTTCGCCTTCTTCGTTGAGTCGACCTTCCTTGGTCTGTGGATCTTCGGTTGGGACCGCCTCAAGCCCGCAGTCCACGCCTTCTGTCTGTTCATGGCAGTTCTCGGCTCCTGGATTTCTGCATTCTTCATTCTGGTTGCAAACTCCTGGATGCAGCACCCCGTCGGTGCAGAAATGATTGACGGTCGTCCCCGCATGACCGACATTGGCGCAGTGCTGATGAACCCCCTCGCATGGGTGACCTTCTCTCACGTCATCACCGCATCCATCCAGGTTGCCGGTGGCTTCCTGGTCGGTATTGCCTGGTACAAGCTGTGGCGTCGCCGCAAGGACGGCATCGACAAGGTCGTTGACGGCAAGGTCGTCGTTGGTGAGTCCGACAAGGGCGCACGAGACAAGAAGGACTTCCAGGTTTGGATCAAGTCCCTGCGCCTGGGCGCAGTCGTTGGTCTCCTCGCGTTCGCAGGTGTTGGTGCATCCGGCCACCTGCAGGCACAGATGATGATCCACGAGCAGCCCATGAAGATGGCTGCCGCAGAAGCTGCGTGCCACGACGGTACCGCCTTCTCTGTTCTGACCATCGGCGAGCTCGGCGCTCAGAGCTGCGACAAGATCACCCCCATCATCGAGGTCCCCGGCGTGCTGTCCTTCCTGGCACACGACAACTTCGATACCCCGGTGAAGGGTATTCAGACCCTGCTGCCCGAGTACGAAGCTAAGTTCGGCACCAACCTGCCCAACAACCCGCTCTACGGCGAGCGTGCAGGTCAGAAGATTGACTACCTGCCCTCCCTCGAGGTCTCCTACTGGGGCTTCCGCGGCATGATTGGTCTGGGTGCAGTCGTACTGCCCCTCTACCTCTACGCACTGTGGGTAACCCGTAAGAAGGGCGTTGGCACCGTTCCCGAGTCCAAGCTGCTCAAGAACGTTGCTGTCTGGTCCATCATGGCTCCCTTCTTCGCAATCGCACTGGGCTGGATCTTCACCGAAATGGGCCGCCAGCCCTTCGTTGTGGCTCCGAACCTTCAGGGTGATCCCTCGATCCACCTGTTCACCGCAGCAGCTATCTCCCCGGGTGTTTCCGGTGAAGAAATCCTCTTCTCCCTGCTCACCCTGGGCCTGCTCTACGGCGTGCTGATGGTGGTTGAGGTTTACCTGCTCATCAAGTACGTCAAGGCCGGTGTTGTGGCAGCAATGCCCGAGCTGGTTCAGTCGCCCCACGAGGACGAGTCCAACGACAAGTCCAAGCGCGATGTGCTGGAGTTCGCCTACTAGGCGGGTAAGGATTGATTCACCATGAACTTTGATTTCAATATCTTTGCCGGTCAGCCTGGCCTGCCCACCCTCTGGTTTGTCGCCATTGGCGTCTTCCTCATCATGTACATGATTCTCGACGGTTTCGATCTGGGTGTCGGTATGCTGATGGGTTCCAAGTTCAGCAAGAACGAGAAGGAACGTCGTCTGCTGCTGAACATCATCGGCCCCGTCTGGGACGGTAACGAGGTGTGGCTTGTGTCCGGCGGTGCTGCTATCTTCGCAGCATTCCCCATCTGGTACGCAGCCCTCTTCTCGGCTCTGTACATTCCTCTGACCCTCGCGCTGGTCTTCCTGATTCTGCGCGTGGTCGCCATTGAATACCGCGGTAAGAAGAATGACGAGAAGTGGATCCGTAACTGGAACATCGCTCTGTCTGTTTCTTCCTTCTTCATCGCACTGCTCGTCGGTGCTCTGCTGGGTCTGACCTCCATGGGCCTGCCCATCAACGACAATGGTGACCGCGTCGGCGGCGCCTTCGCTTGGGTCTCCCTGCCGGTTCTGCTCGGCGGTCTGGGCTTCGTTGGCTTCTCCCTGGTTCAGGGTCTTGCCTTCATCGCTCTGAAGACCGACGGTGACATCCGCGACCGTGCCCGCAACACCTTGGTACGCTGGGCTCCCGTCCTGCTGCTGCCGATCGTTGCATGGGTTCTGGCACTGGACTTCACCACCGGTAACGGCGTCTCCTGGCTGTGCACCATCCTGGCTGTGGTTGCTGTTCTGTTTGCTTGGATCTCCGCAAAGGGTGGCCGTGAGGGTCGCGCTTTCGCTGGCCTGTCCGTGTTCCTCGCATTAGGCGCGCTGGCAATCTTCACCGCAATGTACCCGAACGTTCTGCCCTCCACTCTGGACCCGGCATACTCGCTCACCATTGCGAACGCATCCAGCTCCGAGTACACCCTGGGCGTTATGACCTTCGTGACCTGCCTTGGTCTGCCGGTCGTCTTCGTCTACCAGGCTTGGACCTACTGGGTCTTCCGTAAGCGTCTGCACGTGGATCACATCCCCGAGGCTCACGACGCTACCGAACTGGCTGAACTGCCGACCAAGTAGCATGTAGCTGATTGAAGGATCCCCCGAATTTCTCTTCTGAGAAGTTCGGGGGATTTTTCTATGCCCCCAGAGGAGTATGCACACAGAGGACTATTCCTGCAGGGGACTATTCCCGCAGAGGATGCAGCTCGCGGCAGGCGAGTGGGCGCGCAAAAATTTTTGCTGCACACCCCCCCCGAAATTCGGGCGCGACAGGGAGTAAAAGGTGTAATGTGGTGTACAACTCACTCTTATGAAAGGTGTTCAACGATGAAGTCCCTCAACCGTAGCTCCACCGCATCCGCCCCTCGCACCGGAACTAGCCCTCGTACCGGCACGCGCCGCCGCCTGCTCACCACGGGCGCCCTGCTCTGCATCGGCGTGCTCCCGCTGAGCGCATGCTCGCTCTTCGACCCGCCGCTGGAACGTGACGAAAGCGTCCACGCCGTCTTCGACGCGGAGCAGGACATTGTGAAGATGCCCCTGGACGATTACCTCTACTACGAGCGCACCAACTACGAGTACATGGCATTGCAGATTGCCATGAAGCAGTGCTTCGCCGAACACGGGCAGAACTACACCATCCAGGCTCCCTATTCTGAAAGCGCACCCCGCGGTGATTTGGGACGAAAGTACGGTCCCTGGAACGTCGAGTACGCCCAGAAGTACGGTTTTCAGAAGCGAGACCCCAACAACGCAGCCGCCCCCATCTCCTATAACTCGGGGGAGAGCATGAGCCCCGAGGACAAGCTTCGCACCGAATGCTACCCCAAGGCCCGCGAGACCCTGGAGGCCGCGGTGCCCGAAGGCAAGAGGCCCGAGAATGAAGGGCAGTCCACATCCAGTCGTATCTCTACTGAGGCGGGTAACGCCGTTTACGGTAGCAAACTGCACCGCGAGCTCGAAGAGAAGTGGAAGCAGTGCGTCTCAGACCGCGGCCTCACCCCTCGCTCGGCAGGCTCCGTCGCCGAGGAAACCCCGCTGGCTGAGCAGCTGAGCAAGAACAACGGATTCAACGAGCCCGCCTCCGAAGAAGAGATTCGCATCGCCACCATCCAGGCCGAATGTAACCAGCAGGTCGGCATGAGCAAGCAGCTCTACGACCTGGAAGCTCAGTACCAGATGCCGCTCATCCGCAAGTACCAGTCACAGCTTGAGCAGGACCGCAAGGCAGAACGTGAGCGTGACGAGAAGTTCAAGCAGTACGTTATGGAGCACCAGTAAACCGGGACGCTGAAAGACAGCACCACAAAAGACAGCGCAAAAACAGCTCAGAAAGACACCGCCATGACCACTCACTCACAGAACCAAAACAGCGGTCACCGCTTTAGCGAGCGCATCGCCCGACCCCGCGTGCTCCTGCTGCTGGCAATCCTCGCCATCGGCTCGCTCATGCTGTCCTTCTACCTTGGCACCCGCTACGCCGCAACAGGCCCCGACCCGGCCGTGCAGGCGAAAACCGTGATTCCGGTCTGGGCGAAGGTTGAAGAACGAACCGTCAGCGAGGGCCTCGCCATTGCCGGAACCACCAAGGCTGGGGAGACCGCCCCGATTAGCGCGCGCACCAACGGTGAGCCGGTGCTCGTCTACCAGAACCAGAAGCCCGGTAACGTGCTCAAAGCCGGTGACTTCATCGGCATTATTGGCGCCGACCCCGTCTTCGTGCTGGAAGGGCCGCTGCCGCTGTACCGCGACCTCAACCTAGGCGATAACGGCGACGACGTGCTCGCCTTCCAGAAGGCACTGAACTCCGCCGGGTATGCCACCGCTCAAAGCGGCACCGTCACCGAAGACACCCTCGACGCCGTCACGCGCCTGCACCGCGCGCACCTGACCGGCGTGCCCAGCGAGGGGGTCACCAGCATTGCCCGCAGCAACTACGCGATTCTGCCCGGCGGCAGCCACACCGTCACCGCCGTTGCCGCGGTCGGTCAGCTCATCAGCGACGGCAACCCCATCGCGAGTGTAGAAACTAGCGAACCCTACGTGGAATCCAGCGTTGAGCTCTCCGTTGCCAATAAGCTCAAGGCCGGCGACCGCGTTAGCCTGCGCACTTCCACCGGCAGTGTGGAGGGCACCATCACCAGCATTGGTGAGCTGCAGAACGACCCCTCCAAGGGTGCGGCGAAGAGCGTGCGATTCAGCGCCGACGACCCGAGCAAGCTCACTCCGGGGCAGAGCGCCTCCATCACCAGCAAGGGCAACACCTCAACCACCCTCGCCGTGCCGACTACCGCGGTACGCCAGGACTCCCAGGGCACCTACGTGCTCGTTGAAAAGGGCGGAAGCTCCACCTCGACCAGCAAGGATGCGCCCGCCACCGAACGAGTTAACGTTGAGGTTCTGCGCACCGCCGGCGGATACGCCGCAATCAACGCAAACCTCAGCACGGGACAGAAGGTGCTTGTCTCATGAGCCGCCGTAAGATAACCCCAGACACAAGCCCAGGACGTGCGCCTACAATTGCGCCCAACGTAGCGTCCGCCGCTACACCTGCTGCCGGGCTCGGTACCGCGCCCGCTATCGAAATGCACGGCATTACCCGTGTTTTCGAGGGGAGCGAACGAGCAGTCCTCGACCACCTCGACCTGGTGGTCGAACGCGGCGAATTCCTCGCCATTATTGGTCCGTCGGGCTCCGGTAAATCCACCCTGCTCAACGCCATTGGTCTGCTCGACACTCCCACCAGCGGAACCTACAGCCTCTTCGGCAAAAACACGGAAGGACTCAGCGACAGAGAACGCGACGAAATGCGCCGAGATCACCTCGGCTTCATCTTCCAATCCTCAAACATGCTGCTGGACGAAACCAGCACGACCAACGCCTCCATGGGTCTGCGCGTGCAGGGCGTACCCTACAGCGAGCGCCTGCAACGCACCGAAGAAACCCTAGAATTTCTGGGGTTGAGCGACCGCGCCAGCATCCGCACCCGCTACCTCTCCGGCGGCGAGAAGCAGCGCTGCGCCATTGCTCGTGCCCTCGCCACGCGCCCGCCGCTGATTCTTGCCGACGAGCCCACCGGCAACCTGGACAGCCACAATAGCGCCAAGGTCATTGAGATTTTGCAGCGCATTAACGCGACCGGCTGTACCGTGCTGGTTATTACCCACGACCCGGAGGTTGCCGCCGCCGCCCGCCGTGTGATTCGCATTGAGGATGGGCAGTTGCACGAGCAGAGCCGCGCCGACTTGGCTACGGTGCCGGTCGCTGAGGTGCCGGTTGCCGAGGCTGTGCCGGTTGCAACGGACACCCCGGCAGAAGCCACGGTTGGTGCCCCGGTAGA
The DNA here is from genome assembly GCF_001813895.1 of Rothia sp. HMSC071C12. Taxonomy (NCBI): domain Bacteria; kingdom Bacillati; phylum Actinomycetota; class Actinomycetes; order Micrococcales; family Micrococcaceae; genus Rothia; species Rothia sp. HMSC071C12. The sequence continues at coordinate 207,910 of NZ_KV814378.1, read as the reverse complement.
TGCTACCACCAGCCTCGCACCGGGGGAGAAGCCCGCTACGCATCGCCGCGGAAGCTTCCTCACCGACGACAGCATAGAGGCAATCTCCGCGCTCACCTCACGACCGCTACGCACCCTGCTACTGGGTCTGTCCTTCGCACTGGGCGTGGGCGGACTCATCAGCGCCTCCGGCATGAGCGAATCCGCCAGCTACCAGGTGAACCAGCGCCTGCTCGGATCCGAACAATCCACGCTCTACATCAGCGACAGGGATAATGATGAGAACGTGCTCGGAACCTACCGGCAGGGCGAATCCGCGCAGAATGTTGCCGACCGCATTAGCGCGCTGGACTACGTGAAGAACACCGGATTCGTCAGCAGCGTGGCGCCCGCCGACGTGCGAATCACCCGATTCAGCCCCTATGAGGACGAACCCAAAACGGCGATTGGCCTCAGCTCCACCTCGAAGACCCGGCTCGAGCAAATCGGTGCCCGCATGAACCCCGAAACCCTGCGTGCGCTCGAACAGATGAACTCGACCCTCACCCAGCAGAATGTTGCCGACCGTGAACGCGCCGAGCAGCTCTCCGGCGCTATCGTCTCGGTCTCCGCTGCCCGCGCCCTCGGCATTCTCCCCGAAGATAAGGCGGCAGATAATGCCACAACCGAGCCCCGCCCCGGCGAGCTACCCGCCGTCGACTACGGCATTAAGCTCGGCGGGCTGCCGCAGGTGGCACCCGGTGTGAGCATCTGGGTGGAAGGTCAGCTGATGCCGGTCATCGGCCTCTTCGACCCCGGCAACAGCGGCTACGAATTCAGGAACACGGTCATTGTCTCGCCGGGCACCCTTCAGCGCACCGGACGCGGCCAGGTGACCTACATTGCCGAAACCGAACGAGGCTACGGCAAGGCGGTCGCCAAGGCAATTCCGCTGACGCTCAAGCCCGCTGAACCCAGCCAGATTAACGTGGAAACCCCCTCCGACCTGCAGAGCCTGCGCGCGTCTATCGCCTCGGATCTGGGTCTGTACGTGGGTGTGCTCTCCGGTATTCTGCTGGTGCTTGCCTCCCTCTCGGCGGCAACCGCAATGTACCTGTCCGTGCAATCGCGCACCGCAGAGATTGCGTTGCGCCGCGCCATCGGATCGAGTAAATGGCTGATTGCCCGCATCTTCCTCATGGAGGGCGTCATGCTTGGTGTGCTCGGCGGCTCCATCGGCGCCTGCTCCGGCATGATTGCGACGATTATTCTTTCGCTCGTGCAAGGCTGGCAGGCGGTTCTCTCACCCGGATTCGTGGTGCTCGGCGTGGGCGTTGGCGCCCTTACCGGTCTGGTGTCTTCGGCGTACCCGGCGTGGGTGGCGTCCCGCAAGAGCCCCGCCGACGCGATGCGCGGCTAAAGATAGCGCTGGGTGGGGGGCAACCAAATATCTGAAACCTAACTGGTCAAATAGGTATTAGATAGCCCAGCCCTTAAACTGATAGAAGGTAAAAACAGCAGAAGACTAGGTCAAAGGACAACACGTGAGTCGAACGCACACACCGCGTCATGCTGACAAACATCAGAACACTGAGGTACCAGAGGTGACCGCGGGAAAGCGCAACGACCGCGCTGACCGTCGCCCGCCTCTGGGCCCTGACGCCCGTAAAACCCTCAGCACCTTCGGTGTTATCACCGCTGTGCACACCCTCGCGACGGTACTTTTCAGTGCCGCCTTGGCTGTGATTATTGCCCGTGCGGCACACGCCGGTTTCGCCGCTGTCGCCGCCGAACACGCGCGCCTCAAAGAGACCAGCGCGCCGGATGTGTACCGCGCCTACGTCGAATTCGCTGGCTCCGCGCAGGCACAGCTGGAGGCGCACGGCGGCTGGCTGCTCGGCCTCGGTGGTATCTTCGGTGACGCAGACACCATTACCCCCGGCCTGATTGCGGTCGCCGTGGCTGCCCTGCTCGTCCGCTCGGGTACCGACTACCTGCTGGCTGTGAGCGCGCAGCGTGCCGCCTCCGGAGCGAAGTCTCAGATTCGTTCCGCCCTGCTCAAGCGCGTGCTCGCCACCGGTGGCGCAGACACCCCCGAAGGTACCGGCGCGACCGCTGTGTTGCTGTCCCGCGGCCTGAACGCCCTGGATGACTACTACACGAAGACCCTGACCGCGTTCGTGTCCACCGCGATTGTGCCGTTCATCCTCTGGGTTGTTGTGGCGGCCCTAGACTGGATGAGCGCCATGGTGCTGGCATGCACCTTGCCGCTTATTCCGGTGTTCATGATTCTGATTGGTAAGAACACCCGCGACGAAACCGCAGAAGCTCAGGCTGAACTGCACCGCCTCTCCGACCATATTCTGGAGCTGGTGCGCGGCCTGCCCGTCATTATCGGTCTAGGCCGTGAACGTGCACAGACCCGCTCCATGAACGCCCTCGGTCAGCGTTACCGTGAACGTACCATGCAGACTTTGCGTAGCGCTTTCATGTCTTCGCTTGCGTTGGAGCTCATCACCACCATTTCGGTTGCGCTGATTGCTGTGCTGATTGGTGTGCGCCTGGTCAACGGCACCCTGGGCCTGGACACCGCAATTCTCGTGCTGCTGCTGGCTCCCGAATGCTACCAGCCGCTGCGTGATGTGGGTGCCGCCTACCACCAGTCGGAGGACGGCGTTGCCGCCCTGCGTAGCGCCCAGAAGATTATTGATGCGCCCCTGCCCGCCGCCGCTGCGGACTCGTCTGCACAGGACTCGGCAGCTCAGAAGGCCCAGCCTTCCACCATCGCTGTTGAGGACCTGTCGGTGAGCTACCCGGCGCGTCCTGCCGTGCTGACTAACCTGTCGTTGAACCTGGACCGTCGCGTTGCTACCGCTCAGGGTGTAACTGCCCAGGATGCACGCGGTGCGGTTATCGGCGTGATGGGTGAATCCGGCTGCGGTAAGTCCACCCTGCTGAACGTGTTCTCCGGTGCCGTGCGTGAAGGTCTGGTGCCCACCGGCTCGGAGGAGCCCGTGCACCTGACCGGTAGCGTGACCGGTCTGGGAACCACCCTGGTTATTCCGCAGTCGCCGGTCTTCACCGCGCCGACCGTGCAGACCGAAATGGCGCTCTACGCACTCAGCGCCACCGAGGCGGAGCGTGAGCGTGCAGCCGCTCTGCTCGGCGAAGCGATGGACTCCAAGAAGCTGTCCGTCACCGATGCCGAGTCCGCGCTGCTGGTTGGCCCGCTGGCTCAGCTGGGCATGCAGAAGCTGACCGCCCTTGAACCCGGTGCCCTCAGCGCAGGTCAGGCGCGCCGCCTCGCCGTGGCACGTACCCTGGCTCGTGCCGAGGCTATCTACCGTGCCGGCGGTGAGCAGACCGTGCTGACCGTCCTCGTGGATGAGCCGACCGCGCACCTGGACGCCTACTCGGCATACCTGGTGACCCGCGCCCTGCACCGCCTGGCGGAACTGGGCGCAACCGTGCTGATTGTGACCCACGAGCAGGAGCTCGCCGCCGGATGCGACACCCTCGTTCGTGCCGTGCAGACCGCCCAGGGCTACACCTGGACCGCCGAGGCGAACACCGCCCGCGTTGCGGTTCCCGCGCAAGCCCCCGCGCACCTGCTTAAGGACAAGGAAGAGTACGAGGCTGAAAGCACCGCCCCGGCGGGCGCCTCCGCAGCTGCCGAGGTCAAGGAAGCCGAGCCTGCCGGCCTGTTCGCAAGCCTGCGCACCCTGAAGGAACTGACCGGTATCGGTGTTCGCGCCGCAACCGGCCCGGTCATCATGGCTGCGATTACTTCCCTGATGGCTGCGGCACTGACCGCGCTGTCCGGCTGGCTGATTGTTCGCGCCGCTGAGGGCCCGGCAATGATGTACCTGATGGTCGCCATTGTGGGCGTGCGTTTCTTCGGCCTGGGTCGTGCCTGCGCCCGCTACGCTGAGCGTCTGATGACCCACTCGAAGGTTCTTGCCGCCGCGAATATTCTGCGTCTGCGCGCCTGGGTTGGTGCATGGCAGAGCGTGAGCAGCGTGCGTGCTCTGCTGCGTGGTGACGCGCTGCTCGAACGCCTCGTGGGCGGTATTGATGAGCTGCGCGACGGCGTGCCACGCGTTATTATTCCGCCGGCTGCGCACCTGCTGGTCATGACCGCGGCGCTGATTACGACCGCGTGCATTCTGCCGCAGGCTCTGATTCCGGTCCTGCTTGCCGTGCTGGTCAGTACTTTTGTGGCTCCGTGGATTGTGCTCCGCGCCGATGCCCGTGCGGAGGCGTTGGCTCGCCGCTCCACCGCGCAGATGCTGCGTCTGGGTACCGGCATGCTCTCGGCGGCTGAGGACCTGCGCGCTAACGGCGTGGCAACCACCGCTGAGAAGGCTAACGGCGCTCTGGACGCCGAGAACCTGTCTGCCCTGCAGAAGGGCTCAACCGCTCAGGGTGTGGGCCGTACCCTCGTGACCCTGAGCTGGTTCGGCGCGGCTCTGGCGAGCGCAGTCATTGCGTACCCGCTGGCTGTTGACGGCACCGTGCGTGCCCCCGAAGCGGCGATTGTGGTGCTGCTGTGCACCGGCATGCTGGAAAGCTCCCTGGGCCATGTTGAGGCGGTCCGCTCCTGGCCCGCGTTCAGCCGCCTGCTCGCGACGATTGCCCCGAGCGTGCGTGACGTATCCCTGGAGGGTATTGTCGCCACCTCGACCCTGAAGCGTTCCGTGCCGACCGAGGCTGAGGTGGACACCCACGTTCTGCCGCGTCGTGTTGAGCGTCTGCGTGCCCGCGCGGAGGCCGAGATGGAGGAGCTGCTGGAGGCTGACCGTCAGCGTGCTCACCGCTTTGACCGCCCCGAATCTGCGGCTGGTTCTAAGAGCGATACCCCGCGCCCGCCGAAGCCCGGCGAGCCCACCCTGGTCAGCTGCGGTACCCCGCAGGAGCTTGGCGTGAAGGTCACCGACCCCGCCCTGAGCCTGCAGGACGCTGCCGCCCGCTGGCCCGGCATGGATCACCCGGTCTTCACCGACCTGAACATGAACGCCCGCGCGGGCTCCTGGACTGCGGTGACCGGCCCCTCCGGTTCCGGTAAGTCTACGGTGCTTGCAACCGTTCTGGGCTTCTTGCCGCTGGAGTCCGGCCGTGTGCTGGCTTCCGGTGAGGTCCTGGAGGGTGAGCAACTGCGCGGCTACGCGGCGTGGTGCCCGCAGGCGGCTCACATTTTTGAGTCGACCCTTGAGGGTAACTTGATGCTGGCTCGTGACCGTTCGGATCGCCCGAGCGAGGAAGAGCTGATTGAGGTTCTGCGCCGTGTGGGTCTGGGCGAGTGGTTTGACGCTCTGCCTCAGGGCCTGCGCACCCCGGTGGGTGCTGGCGGTTCCTTCCTGTCGGGTGGTCAGCGTCAGCGTCTGGCGGTGGCTCGTGCCCTGCTGGTGAATTCGCCGGTGCTGCTGCTGGATGAGCCGACCGCGCACCTGGACGCTGAGTCTGCCCGCGCGCTGATGGCTGACTTGGATGCGGCGACCCGCTCTAGCTCTGTGGCTACGGTTCTGGTGTCGCACCGTCCCGAGGATATTGCCCGCTGTGACGAGGTGGTTCGCCTCTAAACGCAGCTGAGCGTAGCCATCGCGGGCGAGATTGAACGCAAGAAACTGCGAGGAATGCCCCGGTACTTCGTGAAAGTACCGGGGCATTTCTTTGTGCAAAATTTTCTGGGCATATTGCTCTGCGCGTTATATCTGCGCGGGTTCCCCCAGTCTTTGTAAACAACCTGAGGTCGAAAGGCCGTGAACCGCGCGCCTAGAAGAGCTTTTCACCCTCCGGGCTAACCGCCATCGCAGCAGAAACAGCCGCATAGTTCGGTCCCACAATGCTGATGCTCTGAGTGAGCATCACACCGGAACCGTCACGGGCACCGTGCTCGGTCGGCAGGGAACGAGCCACACCGCCGGAGGACGCCGCCTTCGCCGGGCCCACGCCCACCCACGCCAGAGCCAGCTGGCTCTCACCGGTGAGGAAACGGTGCGCACGCACACCGCCGGTTGCGCGGCCCTTCTGCGGGTACTCGCTCAGGGCGGTGACCTTGGCGCTCGCCAGGCCATCCTTGCCATTGGTGACGGTCACGACCTCCGCCGCGTCGCCGGGCGCGGTCACGCCCAGGGTGATGAGGCGGTCGCCATCGGCAAGCTTGATGCCTGCGATACCGCCGCCGGTGCGTCCCTGCGGGCGGACCTTCGCCGCGTCGAAGGTCAGCAGCTTCGCGTCGCGAGTGACGAATGTGAGTACCGCATCGTCGGTGGGGCAGGGGGCGGCGGCTACGATTTCGTCGCCGTCCTTGAGCTTCATGATGTCCCACTCGGTCTGGTTCAGCGGGTAATCCGGGTTGAGGCGCTTGATCACGCCGCCCGCGGTTGCCAGCGCCAGCACCGTGTTCAGCGGTACGAGGGCGACCAGCTTCTCACCCTTGGCGAGCTGCACCAGCTCGGCTGCCTTCACCGCCGACGCCATGGAGGGGGTACCGCCGTTCTCGTCCAGCACCGCAATGTCCATGACGGACAGGCGCACCATGCGTCCTGCGGAGGTCACGGCACCGATTTCGCCGCGCGCGGTGGTCGGCACAATCGAGGTGAACACGTCGTGCTTGAAACGCTTGCCGGGATCCACGAGTGCCTCGCGGATGGGCTTGCCGGGGGTGCGTCCCATCATGCCGGAGGCCGAAAGCAGCACCCAGCAGGGATCGTCCGCGATTTCGAGGGCGAGGCCCAGGCTCTTCTTCGCCTTGGACTGCGCGGTGACTGCCTCAATGGCGACCTGCATCTCGTCCTTGGTTTTGAGCTGGGTGCGGCGGTCGGTGCCGTAACGTTCGGCGACCTCTGCGAGCTCTTCGGAGACCAGTTCGCGCAGCGCCGCATCGGAGCCGAGGATACGCTGCAGCTCCGCGATTTCCTGCTGCAAGGTGTCGCGTTCTGCTTCGAGTTCCAGGCGGGAGTACTTGGTGAGCTGGCGCAGGCGCAGTTCCAGAATGTGGTTCGCCTGGGTGTCGGTCAGGTCGAAGACGACCTTCAGCTTTTCACGTGCCTGAGCGGTCTCGTCAGACTCACGGATAATCTGGATGACCTCGTCAATGTCGAGGATTGCCACGAGCAGACCCTCCACCAGGTGCAGGCGGTCGGTGCGCTTGCCCAGACGGAATTCGGTGCGGCGGCGGACTACGTTCAGGCGGTGGTCAATGTACACGCGCATCAGGTCGAGCAGGCCGAGGGTCTGCGGCTGACCGTCCACGAGCGCCACGTTGTTAATGCCGAAGGAATCCTCAAGCGGAGTGTGCTTGTAGAGGGCGGCGAGCACCGCCTCCGGGTTGAAGCCGTTCTTGATTTCGATGACGAGGCGCAGACCGTTGGTGCGGTCGGTCAGGTCGACCACGTCGGAGATGCCGGTGAGTTTCTTGGAGTTGACGCCGTCCTTGATCTTTTCGATGACCTTTTCGGGGCCGACCATGTACGGCAGTTCGGTGACGACAATGCCCTGCTTGCGGGGGCTGACCTGCTCGATGGAGACCTTCGCGCGGGTCTTGAAAGTGCCGCGGCCGGTTTCGTAGGCGTCACGGATGCCTCCCAGACCCACGATGGTGCCGCCGGTGGGCAGGTCGGGGCCGGGGATGAATTTCATGATGTCTTTGAGGGTCGCCTCGGGGTGGGCGATGAGGTGGCGGGTACCGGCGATGACCTCGCGCAGGTTGTGCGGCGCCATGTTGGTTGCCATGCCGACCGCGATGCCGGTGGTGCCGTTGACGAGCAGGTTCGGGAACGCTGCGGGCAGCACGGAGGGCTGCATGAACTGGTTGTCGTAGTTCGGCACAAAGTCAACCACGTCTTCTTCGAGGTCCGCGGTGAGTGCCTGCGCGGCGGGCGCCATGCGTGCTTCGGTGTATCGGGCGGCTGCCGGGCCGTCGTCGAGGGAGCCGAAGTTACCGTGACCGTCAACGAGGGGTAGGCGCAGCGCGAAGGGCTGGGCGAGGCGCACCATCGCGTCGTAGATGGCGGCGTCGCCGTGCGGGTGGAGCTTACCCATGACCTCGCCGGTCACGCGGGCGCTCTTGACGTGGCCCTTGTCGGGGCGCAGACCCATCTGCTGCATCATATAGAGGATGCGGCGCTGCACGGGCTTGAGGCCGTCGCGGGCGTCGGGGAGGGCGCGCGAATAAATCACCGAGTAGGAGTATTCCAGGAAGCTGGTTTCCATCTCAGCGGATACGTCGATGTCGACGATATTCTCTACCACATCCACCGGGTAGTCGCTGACGGTGGATTTGGATCGGCGAGCCATATATCTCCTCGTGTCGGTGTGTTTTCGCTCCTCCTATTTTAGCGGGTGGTAGCGGATGAGACGGGCTGGTTGGTCGGCGTCATCTGTGGGGTGCGCCAAGGCGGTTGCGGGGCAGTAACCGAAGTGTACCGGGGGATTGCAAGCAGTCATATGAGCCTGTATTAGCGTGGTCAAGTAGCACAGCCCGGCTGGAACCCTCTAAGGTAGAGGGGAGTAATACCTAACCGCCTTCATCGTGTGCGCCGATCGACGTCGCCTCATGAGGGCACCGCACGAAAGAGGTACGATGTACGCCCCCACCCCCGAACGCGAGCAACTGGTCGCAGACATTAAGCATGCCGGTTTCTACCCCGACCTCGTGCTGGAAGTGGTGGATGACGCTCTGGCGGGCATGAACCCGGATGCCCACTTTGTACAGCATGAAACCCACTTCTCGCGCGATGATTTTCACCGCCACATTACCGTGATGGTGCTGTGCGGTGAGCACGTCATCTTTGCGCACCTAGACGACCAGCACCTTGAGGGCGACGCGCAGGGTACCGTGGCGCATGTGAGCGTGGAGGCGGTGCACCTGAGCGCCCTGAACGCGGTCACCATCAGCTACGGTTTCAGCCAGCCGCAGGCGTACAACGCCGGTAGCACCGCCCCGACTGAGATTTCTTTCCAGATTGCGTGGACCGGTTCGCTGCACATGGAATTGGCTCCTGCCGGTTGCCAGGACCCGCAGTGCAACGCCGACCACGGCTTCACCGGCGATGCACGCCGCGAGGACATTGCGGTGCGTGTTTCTGCGACTGCTGACGGCCCGGAGTCGGTTCAGCGTGCCCAGGATTTTGCACGTGCTCTGCATCGTGCGCGTCTGTACGTAACGCGCCGATAAACGCTCGCCCTGTGCGTTTGCCCTGTGCGCTCGCTGCGCCACTGGCGCAGCCCGCGCAGTATGAGCCCGCGCAGTATGAGCCCGAGCAGTATGAGCCCGCGCGGCACTAATATTTCCATAACCTGTACTTGAGAGGAACCTATGACGGCACAGACCATCCTGCACGATGTTTTGGGTGCGCCCCTGCCCGCGGCACCCGCCTACGGCAGCAATAGCATCGCCGATGTGCTGGAGTCCGCCTCCTCTCTGGTGGCGCAGCGAAGCCTGGCGCGCCCCGCGCACGCCCTGGATTCTGACCCGGCGTTCAACTCTGTTGCCGACCCGCTGAACCTTGCCGGTCGCCTCGCGGAGCAGGATGTTGATCCGGTGTCTTTCCGTCACGCCTGCGTGGTCATGGTGGACGGCCTGGGTGAGCAGCTGCTCAATAGCTACAGCGGCTACGCGCCCGCCCTGCGTAAGACCCTGAACCTGGGCCCGCTGGACGCCGCGTTCCCCACCACGACCGCCGCCTCCCTGACCTCGTTGGGCACCGGCACGGCACCCGGCGCGCACGGCATTGCCGGCTACGAGGTGCGCAACCCGGCAGGTAATGGGGGAGCGGGCTCGGTCATGAACCACCTGTCCGGCTGGGATCAGACGGTGGACCCGCACGCCTGGCAGCCGCTGCCGACCGTGCTGGAACGCCACCATACGAACCGCCGCGTGCTCACCATTTCGCTGGGTAAGTACCGCGGTACCGGCCTGACGGAGGCGGCGCTGCGTGGCGGCGACTTCGTGGATGCTGTCGGCTATAACGCCCGCGTCACCTACGCCCTGGAGGCGCTCTCCAGCCGCACCCCCACCACCGTGTACCTGTACTGGGGCGAGATTGACGCGGCGGGCCACCGCTACGGCGTGGGTAGCGACGAATGGCTACAGCAGCTGGAGGAACTGAACTCGGCGCTGAAGCGTCTGGCGGAGCGCGCCCCGGCGTGGGCGGCACTCTTCGTGACCGCCGATCACGGCATGGTGAACGTGCCCGAGCACCAGCGCATCGACTACTCGGGCGTGGAGGAGCTGACCCGCAATATCGCCATGACCGCCGGTGAACCGCGCGCCGTGCACCTGTACCTGGAAGACACCTCGGAGGCGGCACGTACCGCCACCGCTCAGCGTTGGGCGCAGTACTGGGGCGAGCGCGCCTGGGTGATTGACTCTCGTGAGCTGATGCGTGCCGGCTACTTTGGTCCGGTCATCACGGATGCGGCGCGCGGCCGCATTGGCGACCTGATGGTGTGCGCTCGCGACGATTGGGCGCTGTACGATATGCGCCACTACCAGGAGCGTGCCCTGCACATGGTTGGTCAGCACGGTTCGCTCACGGACGCTGAGCGTCTGGTGCCGTTGCGTATGCTCAAGACTTTCTAAAGTACTAGTCTTCTAAAACGCTGGAGGATAAACGAAAGCCGCTGGTTATTCGGGTGAATAACCAGCGGTTTTTTGTCTAGAAGCTTTTGTCTAGGTGCCCTTGCGCGGGCGGGCGGTCGCTACTTGCGGCTACCGAAGATGATGTCATCCCATGCCGGAACGCTCACGCGCTGCTTCTTCGAGGAGGAAGGCTTGGGCTTCTCTTCGGAGGCGGGCTCAGTCTGTGCTTCAGTAGCGGGTGCCTCAGTAGCCGGCGCCTCAGCAGCCTCAGCGGCGGGTGCGTCCTCGATGGGTGCCGGCAGGGTGAAGGACTCGACCGGAACGGAGTCAACGGGTGCTTCCGAATCCACAGCCAGCGGGTCGGTGGTTTCGAGGGTGGTTTCTGCGGTGGGCTCGGGTGCAGCCGGGGCAGCAGGAGCTACCGGGGCAGCGGGCGCAGCCGGTGCTACAGGCTCAGCGGGCTGAGCGGGCTCGCGGTGTACGAACACCTCGGGCTCCTCAACCTGTGCCGGGCGCACCGAGCGGGCACGCTCCAGAAGCTCCTTGAGCTTACGCTCGTCAGCGCTCTCAGAGGAAGTAAGGGGTGCCGGTGCAGGCTCGGGTGCCTTCGGCAGGCGGGCGGGAGGAACCTCCACGGGAGCCTTCTTCGCGGCGGCGGCAACAGCGTCCTCACTATTGCCCATCAGGAAGTACGCCGCCTCATTCGACGCGTACAGGCCCTGGTTCGCTGGGTTGTACACCCAACGTGCGGGGAAGACGACTTGCGCGGGCAGGTTCTGACGCACCGAATCCTTCAGTGCAATATCAACCTCAACGCGCCACTGGCCGTTCTCCTGTTGGCGGGTGGTCCAGTCCTGGGTTGCGTCCTCAAAACCGTAACGCTCGGAGACTTCCTCAATGCGGGCGCTCAGAGTCACGGGAATCTGTGCGGTACCCGAAGCGGAGCTACGGCGACCAATCTTCACGCTCTGAGCGGCACGAATAATGTGGGCACGCTCAGCAACGATTGGCCACTCGTAGCGGCGCACGCGCTCCGGCTCCCAACCGGACTCTTCAGCGATTTCCTCAACGGAGGCACCCTGACGGAAACGGGTCTGAATATCGCGCGGACCGTAGGTGCCCTTAGCACCCAGACCGCGGGCGGGCTGAATACGGCGAGCCTTGGTGATGCTCGTGCGCAGGTTCGCGTCAATCGGCAGCAAGAAGCGGGTGCCGTCAGCAGACTCAAGCACCAGATTTTCGCCGTCATCGTGAACGCCAATCAGACGCAGTTCAAGCATGAGAACCTCCATAGGTGAACCGGACGCGTTCGTGAATGTGTTGCACGGAACGCAAACTACCTACCAGGGTACCGTGAAAGCGCGGTAAATCAGTAGCGGAGGCGGGATTTTCACCAAAAAAAGATGTACTTTTCGCACCGAAAAAGCTAGAATGTGACGCCTAAACAGTCCAAAGCCTACCCAGGATTAGACAAATAGGGTGCCAATGGTGAACAATACCTGGCATGCCGTCGGGGTTAATTACACACCAGCGGCACCTAGAGCACTCATTAAACCAGCGTGGCCTAGTCCAACACACAGCCACAGAACCAACGGAGCGTGAAAGTTTGGCAACTGATTACGATGCACCTCGCAAGCAGGACGAAGAGCAGAACGAAGAGTCCTACGAGGAGCTGAACGCCCGCCGTTCCGAGATGCAGTCCGGTGCGGTGGACGAAGACGAAAACAGCGCAGCAGAAAGCTTCGAGCTGCCCGGTGCTGACCTCTCCAACGAGGAGCTGAACGTTGTTGTTCTGCCCGCTCAGGACGACGAATTCACCTGCGCATCCTGCTTCCTGGTGCGCCACCGCTCGCAGATTGCACGCGAAGAGGGCGGCCTGTCCTACTGCATCGAGTGCGAGGGCTAAAACTTTAGGGAAGGGCTAACACCCACCCGACATACACCTCATGACGGGGCGAGTGCCGAGTGCACCCGCCCCGTTGAGTATGTGAAAGCCTCGCACGCAAGAACAGCGCCGCGTCGCACCCAACACGGCACACCGCCGCACGCGCTGAACGCGAACGTGCAACGAAAACACCCCGCAGTAGAGTCTCAACACAGCGCGAGGTGATGGCACAGACCCCCGCGAAAGGTTAGAGTAATGACCATGATGAACCCCGTAAACGTCCACATTAAGCTGCTCGACCCCGAGCTGCCCGCACCCGCCTACGCAAAGCCCGGCGACGCCGGCGCTGACCTGCGCTCCCGCATCGACTTCGAATTGGAGCCGGGCGAACGCGCCCTCGTCCCCACCGGCGTGGCAATCGCCCTGCCCGAAGGTTACGTTGGTCTGGTGCACCCGCGCTCCGGCCTGGCAACCAAGAACGGTATCACCATTGTTAACGCACCCGGCACCGTTGATTCCGGCTACCGCGGCGAGCTGATGGTCACCCTGCTCAACACTGACAAGACCAAGTCCTTCCACGTGCAGCGCGGCGACCGCATTGCCCAGCTGATCATTCAGAAGTACGAGCACGCAACCTTTACCGTGGTGGACGAACTGGATCAGACCGAACGCGGCTCCAGCGGCTTCGGCTCCAGCGGAATCCACTAGTCTGCTCTCACCGCGAAAACTGCACGAGAGAAGAGAAGAAACCCCCGCACCCCGCGTGCGGTGAAAGTAGGAATACCATGTTCGGATTTGGTAAGAAGAAGCGCGCCGAGGAGGCTGAAAAGGCCGCCATCGACAAGGCTGTCGCCGAAGAGATTGAGGAGACCAACGTCGAGGTTGAGGAGCTGAAGGAAGAGGAGAACTCTCCCGAGGTCATCAAGTACGACCGCGTCAACGGCCCGCACGACATTGAAGAAGTCACCGCCGAAGACCTCGAAGACTACGTCGACCTGGGTGCACTGCGTATCAAGCTGCTCGACGGCATGAACCTGCGCCTCGAAACTGACGACGCAACCGGCGCGGTTATCGCCGCAACCATCACCCGCGACGGCGCGACCCTGCAGGTGCAGGCATTCGCCGCACCGCGCACCACCGGCATCTGGGACGACATCCGTCACGATCTGACCGAGTCCGTCGCATCCCAGGGCGGCATCGTCGAAATCTACGCCGGCGTATTCGGTGCCGAGATGCTGACCCGCCTGCCCGCCGTCACCCCGGACGGTCAGCCCGGCGAGCGCATCGCCCGCTTCGTGGGTGTGGACGGCCCCCGCTGGTTCCTGCGCGGCGTCATCTCTGGCGCGGCTGTGCTCGGTGACGATAAGGCTGCCGCCTCCGTGGAGGAAGTCTTCCGCACCGTCGTGGTGGACCGTGGCGACGACCCGCGCCCGCCGCGCGAGCTGCTGCCCATGACTCTGCCCGCCGACCTGGTCGTTGCGGCTGAGGAAGAGCCCGCCGTTGAGGAAGAAACCGAGAACGAGCACAGCAAGCTGCGCCCGATGCCTCGCCGCGGCCCTGAGATTACCGAGATTGGCTAATGCCTGAGTTTTCGAACTACCCGAGTGCGCTCGCGGTTCCAGAGGAGCAGATTCTTGCTCCCGGGTACCCCGAGCGCTTTCGCGTACGCCTTGCCGGACGCGTGGAGCAGGTATGGCTGCCTGCGCTGCAGGATAAGCCGATGTACCGTGCCGAGCTGGTGGTGGCTAAGTCGAAGCCCCTGCAGTGGTCGAGCCCGCTGGCGCTGATTGGTATGCCGATTGTGGAGCCGCCCGGTGAGGATTTCGAGGAGGAGTCCGAGGACCTCGAGAAGCAGCACCATTTGAACACGGCATCTTTGGCGACTGTGGCGGTGCAGGAGCCTCACGAGGTGTCTTTCCCACCGTATGCGCCGTTCAACCCGGGCGATAGGGTGCTGCTGAAGTGGCAGGGGCAGCGGATGGTGCCCGGCGTGCTTGCCGGTGCCTTGCTGCGCTGTTCCGGTGTGGTGTCGGTGAGGGCTCATCAGCCGGTGATTTATAACCCGCGCTATGAGATCGTGCCGCAATTCTTTGCTGAGAAGGGAAAACATGAGCGCTGAGCAGTCTTCGACCCAGCCCGATCCGAACGCTAACCCCGCAACTAGCCCGGCTGCTGACCCGGCGCGGGAGGAGAATCAGCTGGCGCAGAGCCTGAGCGCCTCCATGGGTGCGAATATGCGCCGCACCGCCAACGGTGATGTGGATATTCTGCACGCTATCGGCGGCTGGCGCGGCCTGGTGGAATCCTCCCTGCCCGCTGTGGCGTTCCTGGTGTTGTTCACCGTGACGAAGGAACTGAACCTGTCCCTGATTGCGGCGCTGGCTGCGGCGGGCGTGTTCACGCTGATTCGTCTGGTGCAGGGCTCTAAGCTGGTGAGTGCGCTGACCGGTCTGGTGGGCGTGGCGATTTGTGCGTTTGCCGCGTACCGTACCGGTAATGCGAGCGACTACTTTGTGGTGGGCTTCTGGACGAACGGCGTGTACATCCTGGCGTATCTGCTGTCGATGCTGGTGCGTTGGCCGCTGATGGGTCTGATTTTCGCGGTCATTCGCGGTGAGGCGCTGAGCTGGCGCCAGAACCCGGTACGCCTGCGCCAGTACATGCTGGCCACCTGGATTATTACCGTGCTGATGCTGCTGCGCCTTGCCGTGCAGGTGCCCCTGTATTTTGCGGATAATGTGGAAGCGCTGGGCGCTACCCGTTTGGTGATGGGTCTGCCGCTGTACGCTTTGGGCGTGTGGCTGGCGTGGCGTGTGTCGGCACCGGAGGAGGCGCTGGTGAGCGAGGAATCTGAAGATGCTGAAGAATCTGACGTATCTGTCGCTACCGAAGCTGACGGTTCAGAAAGCCGCTAACCCCACAACTTCATAGAGGCCTTCTAGAAGGTAGACGAAAGCCCCGGTACCCGTAACCGGGGCTTTCGCCTACCCAAAAACTTACGTATAAACGCTTACGCGAACAGCGCGCGAATCTGATCCTCACCGGCAATGGTCGTGATGAAGAACAGCTCGTCGCCGCCCTCAATCGCCACGTCGGCGCTGGGCGGAATCGGGGCGCCATCACGCAGGATAGCGGTGAGCACCGTATCGACGGGCCACTGCACGTGGTCCACACGGTAACCGATGACGGGGTGGTCGTCGGGCACGGTGTACTCGGCGAGGGTCGCACCGCCTGCCTGCAGGGTCAGCAGGCGCACCACGTCGCCGACTTCCACAGCTTCCTCAACGAGGGCGGTCATTAGGCGCGGGGTGGACACGGCAACGTCCACGCCCCAGGAGTCGTCGAAGAGCCATTCGTTACGCGGGTTGTTCACGCGCGCCACGGTGCGCGGCACGCCAAACTCACTACGCACCAGTAGGGACACCATCAGGTTTGCCTTGTCGTCACCAGTTGCGGCAACGACCACGTCCGCCTTGTTCGGGTGCACCTGACGCAGTACGGACAGCTCGCAGGCGTCACCGATATGCCAGCGCACGCCGGGCAGGTCGGCGCGCTTTTTGGCTTCGGGTTTGGAGTCGATGATGGTCACGTCGTGGCCGTTCATCATGAGTTCTTTAGCGATGGAGGCACCCACGGAACCGGCACCAACAATGAGGACCTTCACTTACTTCTCACCTTTCGAGGAGTCACGATGGCGGCCGATGAGTTCGAGAGGATCAGGCAGATCCGGGGGAGTGTCACCGAGATGGAATTCGTGCTCGACAACGGGGGTTTCGTTGTGCTCCTGCTTGGGGGTGATCGTCACGCCGGATTCGGCGGGCTTCTTCGGAGCGTGGGGATGCTTGCGGTGGCCGGATGCGGGAGCGTAGTCCGCTTCCATTTCTTCGTCTTCGACGCGCGGCGGGCGGGAGAGAATACGGGTTACGTCCGCAACGTCGTCGGTGCGCATCATCACGTGCACGCTATCGCCCTGCTGGTAGGCGGAATCGGGGCGGGGGAGCATGCCCTCACCAAAGCGGGTGATGTAGGCGATGCGCACCCCGGCGGCACGTTCGATGCTGGTCAACGCGTGGCCAGCCCAGCCGTCGTCGAGCGGAATTTCGGTGAGCATGAGGCGGCCCGAGGGTTCACGGAAGTCGCCCTTGAGCGCCTGCTCGGGCAGCAGACGGCGCAGCACCTGGTCGGTGGACCAACGCACCGACGCCACCGTAGGAATACCCATGCGCTGGAAGAACTCGGCGCGGTTCGGGTCGTACACACGCGCCACAACGTTCTTCACCTTGAACATTTCACGCGCCACACGGGCGGCAATAATATTCGAGTTATCGCCCGAAGAGACCGCGGCAAAAGCGTACGCCTCGGTAATACCGGCACGCTTGAGGGTGTCCTCATCAAAACCAACACCGGTAACCAGGCGGCCCTCAAAGCCCTTACGCAGCGGCTGGAAAGCACGTTCGTCCTGGTCAATGACGGCGACCGTATGCCCCGAAGCTTCCAGAGTGCGCGCCAACATGACGCCCACGCGTCCGGCACCCATAATGACGAAGTGAGGCATACATCCCTCCGAGTGTTGATGTTTTACGGTGATAAGGCGTTACCGCCTACCTCTACCAGTGTAATGGGCGGGTGAGCCTCCACGCCGATGCCCCGTGATATTCCGCTCGCAATGCCCACTATTCGGCTGAATAAAATTGAGCTTTGAAGCCGCGACCGATAGCCTTAACAGCGTGAGGAATCGTTGGGATAGGATGCGCATCGCCCTGACCGGTCAGCCGGTCAGCACGCGAAATCTTTCGGCAGTCGCGCTGCCGAAGCGCTACGCCCTGCCTCTTTTCGGTGCCGACGGCATCTCTTCGGTCGCCTACGCAGCCGACCAGATGATCCTGACCCTTGCCGCTGCGGGTGCATCTGCGCTCGCTTTTTCACCCTGGATTGGTTTGGGTGTGGCGATGGTGGGTCTGCTGGTGATTGGCACGTACCGCTACAACATCAACCAGATTGCTTCTGAAGGCGATATTCAGCTGGTGCACCGCAAACTGGGTGCGCTGCCGTCGATTGTGATGGGTGCATCCTCGCTGATGGACTATATGCTCACGGTGGCGGTGTCTATGTCTTCGGCGTCCTCGTTTTTGGTGGCGTTGTATCCGCAGATTCAGGATTGGCGCACGCACATTGCGGTGCTACTCATTGTTGCGCTGACGTTGTTTGCGCTACGTGGCGTGCAGTTGCTGGGCAAGATTGCGTACTGGCCGCTGTATGTTTTCTTGGCACTGTTGGGAGCGACCCTCATTGTGGGTTGGATTCGTGCCGCCACGGGTACTCTGCCACTGGCTGAGTCTGCGACCTACGTGATTGCCCCCGAGCTCGAGACCCATTCGCTGGAGGGTCTGGCGCTGATGCTGCTTCTGGCGCGTTCTTTCTCTGCCGGCTTGGTGGCGTTCTCGGGTGTTTCTACGATTTCTAATTCGGTGAAGTATTTCCGCCGCCCGAAGAAATATAACGCGGCGGTCACCATGATGCTGATGGGCCTGATCACCTCGGTCCTGCTGGTGAGCCTGCTCGGTTTTGCGGCGGCAACCCGCGTGCACATGGTGCACGATACGACCCGTTTCTTGTTCATTGACGGGCACACGCCGGGGGAGTACTTCCACCAGAAACCTGCGCTGTACCAGGTGGCGTTGGCAATTTATCAGGGCGTGCCGTTCTTCGCGCAGCTGCTGGTATTCGCCACGGTGGGCGTGCTGATTATTGCCTCGCTGACGGCGTTTACGGGCTTCCCGGTGATTGCTTCGTCGCTGGCCGACTACCAGTACCTGCCGGTGTTCTTCCGCAGCGTGGATTCGCGCGGCCTGTACGCGAACGGTGTGCTGGCGCTGTCGGCATTCTCAATTTTCCTCACCACCGTTTTCAACTCGGACGTGTACTCACTGATTCAGCTGTACATCGTGGGCATGTGCCTGTCGATGGTGCTGGTTCAGCTGGCGGTGGTGCGCTACCGCATGCGTCTGCTGCGCATTACCCTGGCGCAGATGCCGCGCCGCGCCCTGCTGCGCGATATTGCGGTCTCTGCGGTGGGCGTGATGGTGACCGCCGCGGTGCTGGTCATCGTCGTGGTGACGAAGTTCGCCGCCGGTGCGTGGCTCTCCCTTGGAATGATTGCCCTGATGGTTGGAGGTATGGTTGTGACTCGCCGCCACTACGATGCTGTGGATGCCGCCCTGGACATCCCCCTGAACGCTGAATCCGTTGCGGATGTGGCGGCCCTGCCTTCGCGTGTGCACGCCATCGTGTACGTGGAGCGTGTGCGCCGCCCGGCGGTTCGTGCCCTCTCGTATGCGCGTGCCGGCCGCCCCTCCACGATTGAGGCGCTAACGGTCAACAATGACCGCGCCGCTCTGGAAGTCGTGAAGAAGCGCTGGTATGCCCTGGGCATTCCGGTGCCGCTGTCGGTGATTGATTCGCCGTACCGTGACACGGTGGAGGCTGTCGTTTCGTATGTTCGCCGCCGCCGCAAGAAGTCACCGCGCGATATTTTGGTGGTGTACCTCCCGGAGTTTGTGGTGAAGCACTGGTGGCAGCGTATTCTGCACCGCCGCACGGTGCGCCGCCTCAAGCAGGCGCTTTTGCACGAGCCTGGCGTCATGACGGCGACCGTGCCCTGGGCGATGCACGAGGATGAGGTGTATGATGAGATTTTTGATCAGCGTTTACAAAGCGAAGAATCAACGGTAGAAGCAGAAGGCCCAACGGAAGCTGTCGCCCCGAAGATTACTCGTTCAGCCGGTGGTGGCCGCGAGCTGATTCAGAGCAACCGCCACGCGGTGTACCGCGGTCGCCTGCACGAGGCGGACGCTGTGGCGCGCGAGAAGAAACGCCAGCCGTAACGTTTGCCCGGCGCTCAGCATAATTGCCCTGCGCCCACATTAATTGCCCAGCCCGGTCATTGGCCTGTGATGTGCTTGAGCACCCCCACATAGCGCCTGGACTTTGCCCTTTACGTCCTATTCGGCACCCCTTGCGGGGCGTCGGAATCGGAGTAAAGGTACAAACCGGTGTAAAATAATTCACATTAAGTGATTCTTTAGGAGACAATGCTGTGACTCACCCTGCTACCACGCCTGCCGCCTCCAACAACGTAGACGGATACAGCGTCGGGCAGACCCTCACCGTCACCTGTGAGGCTCCCGCGCACGGCGGCGCCTTCGTAGCGCGCACCGAACAGGGCGTCATCTTTGTGCGTCACGGCATCGTCGGCGAACAGGCTGAAGTGCGCATCACCGCGATTGGCCCCAAGCGCCGCTTCTACTTCGCGGACGTTATCTCCGTACCCGTACCCTCCCTGGCACGCCGCCCCCACCCCTGGATCCAGGCGGATGCGCTCGCCACCGAAGAGGAACGCGCCGCCGCCACCGGCGTACCCGAACTGCTCGGCGGCATGGAGTACGGCCACATCAACCTGGATGAGCAGCGACGCTACAAGACTGATATCGTCCGCACCCAAATCAACCGACTGAGCGGTCTGCCCCTCGAATCGCCCCTGCTGACCAACCTCATGGTTGAAGAGCTGCCCCTGCGCGATAACAACGAGGGCCTGTCCTGGCGTACCCGCGTGCGCTACACCGTGACCAAGGTCCGCGCGCACGATAGCGAAGAGAAGAACGGCGAGCAGAACAGCGGCAAGAAGAACCCCGCCGTCACCTGGCGCGTCGGCATGCACCCGTACCGCGCCTCCCAACCCGTACCTGTCATCGACTTTCCCCTCGCTGCCCCCGAACTGCGCAACCTGCAGCTTGAACAGCTGAACCTGCGCGGCGTGCGCGAAGTCGAGGCGACCGTCTCCTCCCGCGGCAGGGTCCTGCTGCAGTTCATCGTCGACCCCCGCTTCTCCATCGAAGAGGTCGCCAAAGACATCGAACAGCAGGCATCCGACGCCTGGGGACTGCTCGCCAAGCGCAAGATTTCACTGTTCTTCACCCCGCAGTCCACCTCCAACGGCAAGCCCAAGCGCCGCCGCCCCGGCTCCTCCCACAGCCCCTACCGCCGCGTACCCGAAGGCGACCAGCTGCTCGGCGCGGGCCTGCGTTCCGTCACCGAAGAAGTCACCTTCGGCTCCCGCCGCTTCAGCTACCAGGTGTCCGCCGGCGGCTTCTGGCAGATTCACCGCGCCGCCCCCTCCACCATGGTCGGTACCATGCTCACCATGCTCCGCCCGCAGGAAGGCGAATGCGCCCTCGACCTGTACGCTGGCGCGGGCCTATTCACCGCCGCGCTCGCGGATGCAGTGGGTGCTACGGGTACCGTGGTCAGCATTGAGGGTTCCCCGGTGACCCATAAGGATGCCCGTTCGAACTTCGCGCCGGATGGTTGCTCCCGCACCGAGAACTCGGCGGACACCCGTATTGAGGTGATTCGCGGTGACGTGGCGCGCCACCTGGTGGATCTGAAGACCGCCCTTGAGTTTGGTGAAATCCCCGCTATTGATGCGGTGGTCCTTGACCCGTCCCGTGAGGGCGCGAACCGAACCACCCTGGAACGCCTGGATGCGCTGGACCCCAAGCGTATTCTGTATGTGGCGTGCGACCCGGCATCCCTGGGCCGTGACACCGGTATTTTGCGTGAGCTGGGTTGGGACATGGTGCAGCTTCGGGCGTTCGATATGTACCCGAATACGCATCACGTGGAGTCTGTGGCGCTGTTTGAGCGTGCCCCGGCGAAGCCTCGTCCGCGCCGCCGCCGCACCAAGTAGCGCGCAGCTAGTAGCTGTAACAAAGAAGCAAATAATCGCAGTGTTGGGCGGGTTGGGCTGTTCACCAGCCTGCCCACTAGGGGTTATTTCAGGCCGTTTTCGCTCAACCCGGTGCGTCTTGCTCTGCGGGCGCATAAATCTGCTTTTTGGCACCTTAAACGGTAGAATCATTGAAGAACCAATGCACGGAATGAGCCGTGCCCCGACCTTGAGGAGTGTGGGTGTATGTCCGCTGAAAACGCATTGCCGCAGGAGGAGACCCCGAATAGCGCCGCCGGTGGCGCACCCACCGCCGACTACAGCATTGGTAATGGTGCCACTGCCAAGTTGCTCCCGGGTATTCAGTCCCCGGCGGACCTGCAGAACCTCAGCTACGAGCAGCTGGAGGAGCTCTCTAAGGAAATTCGCCAGTTCATCGTGACGAATGTGTCGGCGACCGGCGGTCACCTGGGTCCGAACCTGGGCGTTGTGGAGCTGACCCTCGGCATTCACCGTGTCTTCGAATCTCCCAAGGACAACATTCTTTTCGACACCGGCCACCAGTCCTATGTGCATAAGCTGGTGACTGGTCGTCACGCGTTTAAGACTCTGCGTCAGAAGGGTGGCCTGTCGGGTTACCCGGATCGTGGCGAGTCTGAGCACGACATTATTGCGTCTTCGCACGCCTCCAGCTCAATTTCGTGGGCTGACGGTATTTCTCGCGCGCACAAGCTCAACGGTGAAGATGACCGCTACACCGTGGTCCTCATTGGTGACGGCGCGCTGACCGGCGGCATGGCGTGGGAGGCTGTGAACAATATTGCTGCCGACCGCACCCGCAAGGTCGTGATTGTGGTCAACGATAACGGCCGCTCCTACGCGCCGACCATTGGCGGTTTCGCGAACCAGCTTTCTGAGCTGAAGCACGGTGTGCAGCAGCAGGTGGATCGCGTGCGCCTCGATCACCGCTACGACAGCGCTCTGGATGCAGTGCGCATCGGTCTGCAGCGTGGCGGCCCCGTCGGTCAGATGGTGTACCGCGGCCTGCACGGCATGAAGGCGGGCATTAAGGACGTCGTCGTACCCAAGGGCATTTTTGAAGACCTGGGTATGAAATACGTGGGCCCCATTGACGGCCACGACCAGCAGGCTGTGGAGAACGCACTGACCGCGGCAAAGAACTACGCCGGCCCGGTGATTGTGCACGCCATTACCGAGAAGGGCCACGGCTACGCACCCGCCCGCGCTAATGAGGACGACCAGTTCCACGCGGTGGGCCAGATTGACCCGCTGACCGGTGAGGATGTTTCGACCAGCACCTCTGAGTCGTGGACCGGCGTCTTTGGCCGCGAAATTGCAGATATTGCGGATGAGCAGGAGAACGTCGTCGGTATTACCGGCGCGATGCTCATTCCCGTGGGTCTGCGCGAATTCCAGAAGCGCCACCCCGAGCGCGTTATTGACGTAGGTATCGCTGAGCAGCACGCCGTGGCGATGAGCGCCGGCCTGGCGTACGGCGGCATGCACCCGGTGGTTGCCCTCTACGCAACCTTCCTGAACCGCGGCTTTGACCAGCTGCTCATGGACGTTGCCCTGCACAAGGCGGGCGTGACCGTGGTGCTGGACCGCTCCGGCATTACCGGCCCGGACGGTGCAAGCCACCACGGCATGTGGGATTTGGCGATGCTGCAGTTCATTCCGGGCCTGCACCTGGCGGCTCCGCGTGATGGCGCGACCCTGCGCGAAGAGCTGCGTGAGGCTGTAGCTATTAACGACGCACCGACCGTGATTCGCTACCCGAAGGGCTCCGTGGGCGAGGACATTCCCGCCCTGGAGCGCCGCAGCGACGGCGTGGACGTGCTGGCACGCACCGGTGAACCCCACCCGGAAACCGGTCAGCGTGACGTACTGTTCGTTGCCGTGGGCGCTATGGCTCGCGTGGCTCTGGAAGCGTCCAAGGTGCTTGCCGCCGAGGGTATTCAGTCCACCGTGGTTGACCCGCGCTGGGTGATGCCGGTGCCGTCTTCGGTCGTTGAGCTGGCTCGTGACCACCGCATTGTGGTGACCATTGAGGACGGCGTGCGTTCCGGCGGCGTGGGTTCGCGCATCCGCCAGGAAATGCGTGCGGCTGGCGTGGATACCGCGCTGAGCGAGCTGGGTCTTCCGGCGGAGTTCATTCCGCATGCTTCTCGCGAGCAGATTCTGGAGGAGGTTGGCCTGACCGCCGAAACCATTATCGCGGATTTGCGTGCGCAGCTGGCTGGCGATAAGGTTCCGTTCGCTCGTGAAGAGGGCCAGAAGCCGCGCCACACCCGCTAAGCGGTCGTACCTGAGATGTGCCGCCTGAGCGCGCCTTAGTAACGGGCATCAGTAGCAGCGGGCACCATAAGACAGCACAAAGCCCCGCCCATCGTTTGTGATGGGCGGGACTTTGCTGTGCGCAGGTCTTGCTGTGTAGAGGTTTTGCTGTACGTAGGTTCTGAGCCGCCGGTTTAGGAATCGTTGGAGGTGTGGGTGACGAAAATCTTGCCGCCCTTCACCTGCACCGGGTAGCTGGTCAGCGCCTCCTCTGCAGGGCCGTGCACGACCGAGCCGTCAGCTACGGCGTACTCGGAGCCGTGGCAGGGGCACACGATACGGTTGGAATCCTGCACCTGCACCTGGCAGCCCTGGTGGGTGCACACGGTGCTGAACGCCTTGTACTCACCCGCGGACGGCTGGGACACGATAACGGTCGTGGAACCGTGAGTCAGCTTAGCTGCCTTGCCCACGCCCACTGCGGAGGCGGAACCTACCTCAACGGTGCCTTCGGGGGCGGTGACGTTGGAGTCACCTTCAGCGCAGGAGGCGAGCAACGCACCGGATGCGACGGCACCGGTGATGAGGGTTGCGCGGCGGGAGAAGACGCGCGCAGAAGAATCAGTTTCTGTGGTATCGACTGCGGTGTCGACGGTTGCAGATTCAGTAGCAGGGGAGGCGCATGCCTTCTGAGAGCGGCAGCATCCGTTGGGTGCGGGCATGGTGGTTCCTTTCGTGTACTCTCTCCACCCTATGCCGGTTTGGGACAAAAATCGAATGAGAGCAGGCTAAGCTTGGTTCACGTTTGCACCGGAGACAAACTGCTGAGGCAAAATACCGGGACAAACTACCGTGTCAAACTCCCGAGGCACACAAAATGCCGGTCGGGCGGTCGCATCAGCAACACACCCAACCGGCACGCACATCTATTCAACGTTAGAGAAATCTACCCCAGGTGGCGGGCAAAAATCGGCGCAATCACGGGGGCAACCAGACCCGTCTGCCACGAACGCGCACCGTACTCGGCGAGCGCATCCCGCAAGGTCTGCTCGTCAAAACGAGCCGGCGGCTCCCAGCAGAGGCGGCGAACATAATCGGTCGTGATCAGGTTCTGCGCCGGAATGGTCAGCTTCTCCGACAGCTCATCAATCGCCTGACGAACCTCGGTGAACAGCGCCAAGTTCTCGGGGCGCTTAGACTCCCACGCCTTCAACGGCGGCGGGGCAGTCGACGGCAAAGTGAACGGTACAGCGTTCTCACCGCGTGCCGCCGCAGCAATAGCACGCACCCAACGCGGTCCCTCACGACGCAAACCACGCGTCTGAAAACCAGGGATCGCCATAATAGCGGGCACGTTACGCGGCATGGTGCGTGCCGCCTCCACAATCGCAGAATCGGGCAGCAGGCGCTTCGCGTCTACGTCCTTCTTACGCGCCAGCGAGTCACGCTCAAGCCACAGGTTACGCAGCGCCGTCAGCTGCTTGACCGAACGCAACATCGTGCGGCCCTTCGTCTTACGCCAACGCTCCGGCTGATCCGTCGGATCTTTCACCGGGGTCTTGCACAGGTACTCGAACTCCTCCAGGGCGTACTGCAGCTTACCCTGCTGGCGGAGCAAATCCTCCAACGCGTCACGCAAATCAATGAGCACGTCAACGTCCAGCAGCGCATAGTTCAGCCACGACTCCGGCAGGGGACGGCGCGACCAGTCTTCCTTCGAGTGCTTCTTCGCCAGCTTATAGCCGAGCAGCTCCTCAACGGTCGCACCCAGGTTCACGCGCTCCAGACCGGCAAGACGCGCACCAAGCTCCGTATCAAACAGACGGTTCGGGCGCATACCGAGCATGTCCAGGCTCGGGAAGTCCTGAATTGCGGCGTGAATAACCCACTCAGCATCCGCCAGAGCATCGTTAATAATGCGCAGATCCTTAAACGCCTCAGGGTCAATCAGGTACAGCTGATCTTCACGCTTAAGCTGCACCAAAAAAGCACGCGAACCGTAGCGGATGCCCTGGGCACGCTCAGTATCAACAGCCACCGGGCCGGACGCCGCCGCCAACTGCTCAGCGGCACGACGCAGACCGCTCTCAGTGGTGATGAGAGTCGGAATCGGTGCGGAAGGGGTCTCCAGAGGAACAACGTCCGGAACTTCGATACCGTTAAGGGTCAGCTGAGGGGTGCCTGCGGCATTCTGTTCAGCTGCGGTACTCATGCACTCAATCCTTTTCCTCTGCCTGGTTCGACGCGCCCATACGATGGGCCAAATGCCCGGGTAGGCGTACGCCCGAGCAAACATGAGCCCGGGCGGGGTGACGTGCCCGCGAAGGCACTACGCCATTCTACCCGCCCGAGCTTAAAGCCTCGAATTTAGAGAGACTCACAATAAGGGGTTCACCTGCGTGCCTGCTGGGGGGGGGTATCGCCGGGGTTTATTCGGCGGATTCCGCCTCGTCAACCGGAGTATCACCAGGCTGTGCTTTATCAGGCGCGGCTTCACCAGCCGGGGCCAGCGTCAGACACACCGAATTAATGCAATACCGCAAATCCGTGGGAGTCGGGTAGCCCTCACCCTCAAACACGTGACCCAGGTGCGAATCGCAGGCGGCGCAACGCACCTCCACACGGCGCATACCGAACGTCGTGTCCTCCAGGTAACGCACACGGTCCTCAGCCAGCGGCGCGAAAAACGACGGCCAACCACAATGCGAATCGAACTTCTGATTGGAACGGAACAGCTCCGTACCGCAGGCACGGCAAGAATACACACCCTCCGTGTGGGTGTTCCAGTACTCGCCCGTGAACGCGCGCTCGGTGCCGCCCTCACGCAGAACAGCGTACTCTTCAGGCTTGAGCACTTCACGCCAGTTCTTGGCGATAGCACCCACGCCGGGTAGCGAATTGCCCATCATGACTCCTTCAGTTTGCTCTCATGCCCAGGCTCCTACGGCATATGTAACGCCGCGGCCGGGCGGATTATTCCCGCTGAGCGCGGACTAAGCGCGGATGTCAGCGTACTTTCCGTTGGTGAGCTTCAGCAGGTCGTCGGGGGCGAGCTCGACGTCCAGTCCACGCTTGCCTCCGGACACCATGATGGTATCGAAGAGCTGGGCGCTTTCGTCCAGGAGGGTGGGGGAGGGGGTCTTCTGACCCAGCGGAGAAATACCGCCCACCACGTAGCCGGTGCGGCGTTCGGCGACCTTCGGGTCGCACATGGAGGCGTTCTTCCAGCCGAGGGCAGCGGCGGCAGCCTTAATGTTCAGCTTGCCAGAGACCGGCACGATTGCGACGGCGAAATCCTTCTCGTGCACAATCAGCAGGGTCTTGAACACCTGCTCCTCGGAAGCACCGAGGTTCTTCGCGGCTTCTTCCCCGAAGGAGGTGACGCCCTCAACGTGCTCGTATTCGCGCATCTGGAAGGGGGTGTTCGTCTCGGTCAGCAGTGCTACGGCGGCGGTTGCTGCGCCGCTCTTCTTACCTTTAGTTTTCTTAGCCATAGACACCATTTTACGGAAGTCACCATGCGCGGATACCTATGCGCTGATACCCATGCGCCGAGAAGCCACATGTGTTTCGAAAAGCCACAATAATGGTGGCTTCTCGAAACACATGTGGCTTCTCAATGGTTATGGGGTTATTTCAGTAACCCTTTTTCCTTCAGCTGCTCTTGAGAAAGCGAGCCAACGACAGTCCAAAATCCATCTGATTTGTCTACGTTCTGAGGTAGCCTTTAGGCTCCCTTTTTTTCTTAGTAAATACCGATGAGTAATTGCACGCCAAGACTAGTCAGGATGATAGCAATCCAGCAAAGGGCTCCAAGAAGAATGGATTTTCCACTGGATTTGATCATAGCAATGAGGTTGGTTTTGAGACCAATAGCACTCATAGCCATGATGATGAGGAATATGGAGAGTTGTTTGAGAGGTGAAAAGAAGCTAGTGCTGACACCGAAAGATGTGAGAAGAGTAGTTAGCAGAGAAGCTAGGATAAAGTAGAGAATGAAAACGGGGAAGATTTTTTTAAGCTTCACTCCTTGGTTGTCGCCTTGTTGACGGCTTTGCCAATAGGAGAGGAAGAGAACGATAGGGATAATAGCTAGAGTACGTGTCAGCTTGACAATAGTTGCAGGCTCAAGAGTGTTTGCATTGTAAAGACTATCCCAGGCACTAGCAGTAGCTGTCACAGAGGAAGTATCGTTGACCGCAGTACCCGCAAAGAGAGCAAAACCTTCGTTGGAAAGATGGAGCCAAGAACCTAGAGTTGGAAAGATAAGAGCTGCCAAGACATTGAAGAAAAAGATAACAGAAATGGCTTGGGCTACTTCTTTTTCCTTGGCGTGAATAACAGGAGCAGTCGCTGCAATGGCAGAACCGCCACAGATAGAAGATCCAACTCCAATCAAGGTAGCTAGCTTTGTATCAAGGTTAAAAAAGCGTTGGAAAAAGAAAGCTATAATCAATGCAATTGAAATAGTTGAAAGGATAACAGGAAGGGAAGATTTTCCAACTGCGAAAACTTGTGAGATACTGAGTCCAAACCCAAGCAAAATAACAGCATACTGAAGCAGTTTTTTGGAGCTATAAGTCAAACCGGCATCCAGTTGTGTATAGGAAGTGAGAAAGGGATGGAGAATCATTCCGATAAAAATGGCGAAAACAGGTGCTCCCACAACAGGCAGAAATCCTCCTAAAACCCAAGAGATGATAGAAATGGTCAGACAGACTGACAGTCCTGCCCAATTTTTTGATAGAAATGACATAAAAACCTCCGAAAATAGATACTCCTTATTATAGTCTTATTTGGTAAACTAGAAAGTAGGAATACAGACCCGGCCCGGGGAGCGCACCACCTCAGCCTCCGCGCTGATAAAGGCCTTCGATATCCTTGAGGAACTTAATATCCTTCTCGTAGGTATCCAGCATAGAGGGCCATACATACTGCATGTAATTGCGCGGCGTGTAAGAAAAACGGAAGTCATGGAAATACATTCCTCGTATCGGTGTGGTGCGTGAGTTGCAAAGGGCTACTAGATAATTCCCTGCTCACGTAGCTCCTTATTCGAGCGATGCTCCGAGAGTCGCCAGTAGCCATTCTGATACTTATAGCGGAACATAAATATTTCATTTTCGTTGCTGGTATTAGTACGCTCATACACCTTGCCATTGGGGTTTACGTACATGCCATAAGTCCACAAGCGTCGCGTGAGAGTCCAATATTCTTTGGCTTCTTCGTCATACATCAGATCGCTTTCGGCCTGGTATTCTGAGGTGCCTTCGATAACCCAGCCACCGCTTTTGTAAAGATCCTCGATGTAGTGCAGGAATTTAATGTCCTCATCAAAAGTGTCCAGCATGTAGGGCCATACATACTGCATATCACCGGTCTGGATACCGTAGTTGCGTGCCTTAATCCAGTCACGCATCATCTCACGGAGTCCAGCGAAGGTTTCGGGGTACTGCTGCGGCTCGGCTTTCGGCAGAGGAACATTCTGCGCAGGGCCGTAACCATCAGCTTTGCGGTATTCGCCGTCGGGTGCCTTCGAGCCTCCAGAGTAGCCGCGGGTAATGACTGGGCTCGGAGTAGCCGATGCAGAAGCGGCATCGGAAACCGCCGCAGACGCCGAAGCCGATTCGCTTGGTGCGGTGGAGGCGGTGGCTGCCGCCTCGTTGGTGGCTTGCTGGCCGCAGGCCGCAAGCAGAGCGCCAAGGCCCAGCATCACGCCGCTGCTCAACATTGCGCGGCGGGTAAGAAAAACAGAATTCATGGAAGTAGATTCCTTATATCGGTGTGGTATGTGAATCAAAAGAAAAGGCTACTTCTCGTTTTGCAATTCCTCTTCCGTTTTACTGCCAGCAATTTTCCAATAGCCGTCAGAGTAGGTGAAAAGGAAGTAGAAAGTATCGTCGCTGGTGTCAGTATTAGCCTGCATATCAAGGTGACCATTAGACTCCACGTACATAACAGTGGTCCAGAACCGGCGATGCAGCATTCGGTACTTTTTCTTCGCCTCATCGTAGATGAGCGGGCCTTGGGGTTGGTAGCTATCCAGCCCGTCAACAGTCCACCCGCCGTTCTGGTAAAGGTCCTCAATGAACAGGTAAAATCCGTATTCTTCAGATTCGTCCGTAACGTATTTGAAAGCGTAGGAGCAGTCACCGGTCTGAATCGCGTAGTTATGGGAGACAAGCCAATCCTTCATCATACGGTAGAGGCCTTGTTCAGACTCGGGGTACTGCTACGGCTCTGCTTTCGGAAGAGGAACATTCTGTGCAGGACCATATCCGTCTGCCTTGCGATACTCGCCGTCAGGTGCCTTGGAACCGCCGGAGTAGCCGCGGGTAACGACCGGCTTCAGGGTTGCGCTTGCCGAAGGCGACTCAGATGCTGCCGCAACCGCCGAAGCGGTTTCGCTCGGTGCTGCGGAGGCGGCGGCTACCGCCTCATTAGCCGCCTGCTGGCCGCAGGCTGCGAACAGGGTACCAATGCTCAACATTGCGCTGCCGCTCAACATTGCGCGGCGAGTAAGAAAAACGGAAGTCATGGAAATAAATTCCTCGTATCGGGGTGGTGGTGAGTTAAAGGAAAAGGCTATTTCTCGTTTTGCAATTCTTCGTCTGATTTACTTCCAGCAATCTTCCAATAGCCATCAGAGTAGGTGAAAAGGAAATAGAAAGTATCGTCACTAGTCTCAGTGTTAGCCTTCATTGTGAGGTGGCCATTAGATTCCACGTACATAACAGTGCTCCAGAACCGGCGATGTAGCATACGGTACTTTTTCTTCGCCTCATCGTAGATGAGCGGGCCCTCTGGCTGGTAGCTATCCAGACCATCAACAGTCCAACCACCGCGCTGATAAAGACCCTGAATATACAGGTAGAACTCATATTCTTCTGCATCTTCCGTGATGTACTTGAACGCGTAGGAGCAGTCACCGGTCTGGATAGCGTAGTTGTGCGCAACAACCCAGTCCTTCATCATGCGGTAGAGGCCTTGTTCAGTCTCAGGGTACTGTGCGGGTTCCTTGCGGGGTTCCTGGACGTTCTGCGCAGGACCGTACTCATCGGCTTTACGGTACTCTCCGTCAGGAGCTTTAGAATTACCTGAATACCCGCGAGTTACTCTTGAGGTAGCGCTTGCCGAAGGCGACTCAGAAGCCGACGCCGACTCGCTCGGTGTAGCGGTTGAGGACGCCGAAGCACCCGCTTCGTTAGCGGCCTGCTGACCGCAGGCTGCGAGCAGGGCCCCCAGGCCCACAAGTGCGCCGCCGCTCAACATCGCGCGGCGGGTAAGAAAAACGGAAGTCATGGAAATACATTCCTCGTATCGGTGTGAAGTGTGAATAGGGGGGGCTGGTTAGAAACCGGAAGACTAACCAACCACAGAGAAGAATCCAATAGCTGAGAAGCCACATGTGTTTCGAAAAGCCACCATTATCGTGGCTTCTCGGCGAACATGTGGCTTCTCAACGTAAGACCCACGGGGGGGGCTTTACATGTCGGGCCAGTCGCGGTGCAACGAATACTCCGTGTCCCCGTCACCGCTATCGTTCAGGTGCCAACGCTGACCGGTACGGATATCGGCCTTGCGCAGGCGTGGGTTCGGGTTATCCTTCTTACCCATCGTGGGATCGTTCTTGCAACCCCAACGAGTGTCGTCTTCATCGCAGGTGCCGCCGACACGACCCACATCAACCCACCACACACGAATCAGCAGCGGATCGACAGTTTCCTTCGTCAAAACGACATCCAGAGCCTGCCAATCGCCACCGTCAACACGGAAACGGCCAGAATAAGAAACGGTCGCGTACGCATGGAAATTACCTGAACGTTTGTAGGTATAACTGGTCGCGGTCTTGCGTGACTCTTCACCACGTGCCCTGCTAACCGGCTTGCCCATGGTGTAGAAGCTGCCCTCGTCACCGTTGCCGTACTGGATGGTCATCTGGGTGGGGTAGGACTCCATCTCAACGTGGCCAATCATCAGGTCGCCTTCCCAACGTGCGGTGGGTGCATCGACGTAGAAGTTGACGGCCTGGTTCTTGTAGACGTTGGGGTTATCTTCACCCAGGCCGGTGCCAAGGTTGTAGGACTGCTTCAGTACGGGGGCCTGGATGTTGGTGTTAGCGAATTGGTCCTCAACTTCTTGGAGCATTTCCTCAGGAGAAGGGCCCTTGGGCTGTTCAGGATTGTTGGAGGTGAGGGTTTTAGTGTCATTGGGTACGCAGTAGCGCCCGCCGACCTGGTTGGGTATTCTGTTAGCGTTATCTCCCAGGGGTAGTGATCCTATGACGTAGTGGCCAGGACGATGGTCTGGTTCTGTATGACATTCTGCATCTCCGGCTTGTCGGGCTTTGACGCTACTTGCGCGATATGTTTGATTTGCTCCATCGAGTTGTATTGGATGTTCTTCATTCCATTTTTGGACTGCCTCTTCTGGAGAAATTGCTGATCCTGATGGAGTTGAATTAGCTTTTACTAAGTCTTGCGTATTATTCTCGGATTTGTTTCCTTTGCGATTTGAGCTCGGAACTTGCTTATCTTTGGAGACTTTAACACAATGTCCATTTGAATCTCCCGTGGTGCACTCACTGCTTAATGCTGGGGGGATATTTAAGGTAGATACAATTAATGTTGAAAGTATAAAAAGCGTAGATATTTTGCTAATGTTCTTCATATTTCAATTAGCCTCTAAAGTTCGTTCTCGTACTTGCTGTCGATTATTTTCCAATAACCATTAGAATAGGTATAAAGGAAGTAGAAAGTATCGTCACTTGTATCAGTGTTTGCCTTTCTCGTTATATCTCCATTTGATTCAATGTATATTTCAGTTGACCAAATTCTGCGGACTTTCATGCGATAGATTTTCTTAGATTCATCATAAAATAGGGCGCTTTCACTCTGGTACGAATCTAGGGAATCTACAGCCCATCCGCCATTTTTGTAAAGTATTTCAATATATTTGTAGAACCCATATTCTTCAGTATCTTCTGTTACATACTTGAAGGCATAGGAGCAGTCACCAGTCTGAATTGCGTAGTTATGGGCATTGACCCAATCCTCCATCATACGATTGAGGCCTTCTTCGGTCTCAGGATACTGAGCGGGCTCATTACGAGGCTTGGGGACATTCTGCGCGGGTCCGTAGCCGTCTGCCTTACGGTACTCACCATCGGGTGCCTTGGACTGTCCTGAGTATCCGCGAGTAACCTTCGGTTTAGGGGTAGTACTCGCTGAAGGTGACTCAGTAGCTGCCGCAGACGCCGAAGCGGTCTCGCTCGGCGCAGCAGATGCAGTCGCTGCCGCCTCATTATTTGCCTGCTGGTCACACGCCGCAAGCAAGGCGCCAAGGCCTACAAGTGCGCCGCTACCCAGCAGGGCGCGGCGGTTGAAAATGGTCGAATCCATAGAGAATACGCTCCTATCGTCGGTGATGGTGTGTCATTTAGTTACTAGTCGGGCCGCTTTTTTGCAGGTCAAACTGACTGCCGGAAGAAAACAGCTCCATAGCGCGCCCATCAAGCGCATCGGTGCGCTATTGAGTACTACAATTACCACCCTACCGCATGTTTGCCGTCGTTTGCATTCTTTTGGGTGCTACAGTGGCGAAACATCACCATACGAACACCTCAATGCTTTATATATCAAATAAGTACCTGCACGCAAAGAATTTACACATAGTGGCGAGTGCTCCCCGGCAAAAGAATTCCCGCCGCAGACCAGGGGAGAGGGCCGCGGACCAAAAGAGTGAACAGCAAGCTAGGGGAGTAGATAGCGGGGCAGAGTAATAGCCGATAGGTTAAGGGAATATTCGATAGGCTATTGCCTCCTCCGCGGGTTTAAAACCCACGGCGAAGACACTAACCTATCGAACGCTGCGCCCACCCAAGAGCACCCGCCCAAGACAGACCCTGCCCAAAACACACACCACCTCAGCCTCCGCACCCGAACGCCCAGGCCTTCGCAATCCCGCCCTCCGCGTTCCAGCTCAGAAGCCCCTCCCGCATATCCCACCCCACTCCCTCCCCATGCCCGCAATGTGGCGGGCAACTCATGCGGCTCACGCGGGGTGTTAGACAGTACTACACTTAAAGCGGAAGTCACATCGCCGTCACTGAAGAAAAGAGTTTTTGTGCCCACCACGACCGTACATTTGACCGACCGCATCCCTCGCGTTTCTGCTGATGAGTTGCTGGCGGGTTTCCGCCCCTCTGAGCGTTTTGGTGAAGTGTCTTTTGATAGCTACATTCCTGATCCGAATCAGCCGTCGCAGGCTGAGGCTGTGCAGAAGCTGAAGGATTTTGGCGACAAGATTAATGGTGGCGGTGCTGGTGCCGGTTTCTTTGGTCGCCTGTTTGGTGGCAAGAAGAAGGATTCGACGAAGGCTGGCCTGTACCTTGACGGCGGTTTTGGTGTGGGTAAGACTCACCTGTTGGCGTCGCTGTGGCATTATGTGGACGGCCCGAAGGCGTTCGGTACTTTTGTGGAGTACACGAACCTGGTGGGTGCGTTGACGTTCCGTAAGACGGTTGAGGCGTTGAGCAGCTACAAGCTGGTGTGTATTGACGAGTTTGAGCTGGATGATCCGGGTGATACTGTGCTCATGTCTCGTCTGATGCGTGAGCTGGCGGATGCTGGCGTGAAGCTTGTGGCGACCTCGAACACGCTGCCTGGTGCGCTGGGTGAGGGCCGTTTCGCGGCTGAGGATTTTAAGCGTGAGATTCAGGTGCTTGCTTCGCAGTTTGAGGTGCACCGTGTGGATGGTGAGGATTTCCGTCACCGTGGCTTGCCTGCTGCGCCGGAGCCTGTTGCTGATGATGCGTTTGATGCGAAGGTTGAGGAAGTGTTCGGCGGCCAGACTGTTGGTGTTGATAACTTCGCTGACTTGGTGGAGCATCTGGCGAAGGTGCACCCGTCGCGTTACCGTCAGCTGATTGATGGCCTGGATGGTATTGCGTGGCGTGATGTTCACCCGATTACTGAGCAGTCGGTGGCGTTGCGTTTTGTGGTGTTGGCTGACCGCCTGTATGACAAGGACTTGCCGATTGTTTCTTCGGGTGTGCCGTTTGACAAGGTGTTTACTGAGGAGATGCTGGCTGGTGGTTATCAGAAGAAGTATTTCCGTGCGGTGTCTCGTTTGACTGCGTTGGCTCGTGAGGGCATGCTCGGCGAATCTGAGTAGCCGCCGCCTGGTGCTACGAGATCCTGCAGCGTGAACCGCGCCGAAAAGTTTATAAAGTGAAGACCCCCGCCGGATGCTCCACGAGAGGATCCGGAGGGGGTCTTTGTTTGCCTTGGCTAGTCTTCGTTATCAAGCTTAAAGCTTTGCAAGCCTAGCTGGGTGGTGTACACCAGCTCGTAATCGCAGAGTTCGTACGAGTACACGCCTGCTTCGACCTCTTCGAAGGGCAGGATGAGCTGCCCTTCCAGCATGAATGATTTCTGCCAGTTCTCGATGCGTTCCTTTTCCAGCTGGTCGAGCGCGGCGTCGAATCGGAGTTTCCCGCCCTTGATGCGGTGGTTGGGTGCATCTGAGTATTGGTAGGGGAGACGAATCGATGAAGCCGCAAGTTGCATGCTCTGCCAGTAAGTCGGCGGGTCATCGGCTGAAGCCTCAAAGCGGAGAGAATCAGCCTCGTCTGTGCCGTTGATGGATGGCAAGAGTCGGTAGCTTTTAATCGCGCTCTTGGGATTGCCCGGTTGGTTCCGTTCCACAATGATTGCGATAACTTCCAGGGATGCGTCGGTGTCGCGAACCTTTGCCTCGCCGATTTGTTCGTCAGAGAATCGCTGGTCGTTGGATTGGAGAAGACTCTTCATGCAGTCCGCCATGGTGTACTCACCCTGAGGTGCGCGGAGTAGATAGCCTTTAGCTCGGGCCTTGGCTTGTTCCTTACCTTTCTCGTATTCCTGCTTGGCGTTCTCGTAGACTTCTGACCAGGCTTCAGGAATCTCAGCAGATGCATTTTCCTGATAGGTCTTCTGCACCAGCGGACTGATGTCCGCAGGGATTCGAATCGGTTCACTGTCGAAGTGGGGGAGTAGCTGTGCGTAGCTGCTGAGCAGGATCATCGGCTCATAGACTGCCTTGGATCCACGCGGGAAGTCGGGTGCCCCAACGTGTGAGCCGAACGTTTCAACTCCTCGTACGTAGCACACCGGCATACGGTATGCGGGGGTGCGTTCTGAGCTGCTGCGGCTATCGTGACGGTGCAGACGTCCCATACGCTGAAGCACCAGGTCAACCGGCGCGAAGTCGGTAATCATTACGTCAAAGTCCAGGTCAAGCGACTGTTCGATGACCTGCGTACCCACCACAATGAGGCGGTGCGGGCGCGAAGAATCCTCCCCGTCAGCTTTGCTGTAGTGCGCCTTCTTGCCGAGCTTTGAGACAAGGAGTTCCTCTTGCTCGGCGCGGTGCGTGGCGGTAAAGCGAGAGTGCGTGAGGATTACGTGCTCTTCACCGAACCGTTCACCCAGGAATGCGTGCATTTCCTGGGCTCGTCCAACGGTGTTGCAGATGACTGCGGCGCATCCGTGGTCGTTGGCGAGCGGTTCGAGTACGTTCAGGACGCTTTCGGGACTGTCGTCAATGAGCTTCAATTCGATTTCGGTTTGGTCTACGGGCTGTTCAACCTTCCATTTCTTAGGGCTCCCGTTGTCTTCGGTGGTGAGCGTGTGAATGACGGGGTAATCCAAATCAAGAGAAGAATTTTCAGTCACGGCAGGTGCTGAAGGCGCTTGGCCCTTTGCAAGATTCGCCATCATTCGAGCCAGAATGTCATTATTCTGCGGTGCAGAAACAGAATCAGTTACCTTGTTCGGTTCTGTTCCAACCTTTAGACCCTTGGCATAGCTCTCCATAAGATCATCACGAGTAGCTGACGGCAGGGTTGCCGACATGAGAATGACGGGCGCATTCATCTGACCCAGCCAGTAGAGCGCAGCAGAAAGATACCGGCTCATATACGCATCGTAGGCGTGAACCTCATCAATGATGATGACCTTAGATGCAAGCCCTAGGTATCGGAGCATCACATGCCGTGCTTGCAGAGCGGTCATGAGAACCTGGTCGATGGTGCACACAACGAAGCTGGAGAGAAGCCCCTTCTTCGTACCGCTGAGCCAGCTGTGCCGAGCGAGAGACGTTCCAGGACGCAGCGTTTTTCGATTGTTTTCTTGTTTAGAGGCAGAAGACTCATCGAAAATATCTGCTTTAGAGAGCGCCTCATAGGACTTGTTGAAACGGTTCTTGGAGTGGCCCAGAAACATGGAGTGCGGCTCAAGAGGCCCGCCGTGTTCTTGCGCCACGTTATTTGTTTGGTATTCCACCCATTCGATAACACGGTCAAAGAGGGCATTAGAAGTCGCCTGGGTCGGTGCCGCGAAGGCTACGCCGGTGCGACCGGTTGCCTGTGCGAGGAACTCGGCAGCGATGAGACCGGCTTCGGTCTTACCCTGACCCATGGGTGCTTCGATGCACATCATGCCACCGTTTTGCATGGAGCGTGCCGCTTCGACTACGACTTCCTGCATGGGGCGTAGGGTCGGGTTGCTCCACCCAAAACGGGATGCATAGAGGTCAGCTGCAGGGGTGCCGGGGTCAGTATCCAGTGCTGCGATCCAGCGCTGTTCGAGCCCGAGCGCCTGCCAGCCGATGCGCGCTCGCTGTTCCTGTTCGGCTGAGCCGAAGGTGCCCATGGGGAAGAAATCAGGGTTTGAGGCAATCCAGTCTGACATGATGACGAAACCGGTAATGCAGAACTGCACGGAGACGGGGATAGTCTGTCCGTGCTGTGCTAACTGATGCAATGCCGAGGATGCGCCAAAGCGTTCCAGGGTGATGGTGTAGAGTTCCTGCCAGGCGGCATGCCATTTGGGGGAGAGACGCTCCAAAATGACGTTGCTTAGGTCTGCTGAATTGGCGAGGTATTCTGCGGGTGTGCCGTGGTGCGCGCCGGAGATACTCGCGAGAGTTTCAGCAACTTCACTCGGCATGCCCTCAATGTTGCTGGTGAGCAGGTGAATGAGGATGCTCTGGCTGTACTTGCTGTGGGGGCATCGCAAGCCGCTAGTAGGCGTGACAAGGTCTTCGGGGAACTCAAAGTCCTGCTGCTCGATACGCTGACGGTACACGGCGAGGTTTTCGTCGCGTCGTGCATCGAGCTGTCCTGAGAATTCGGGGGTTGCCTTACCCATGTCGTGGGTGGCGGCGAGCCAGCATACGAGCGCGCGCGTATCTTCCATGGAAAGATGGAGATGCTCACTGAATCGTTTCTGTAGACCGGGCGCGAGCCATGTGTCCCAGAGTCGGGCGGCAACAGAACCGGCATCGAGCATATGCTGAACGAGGGGGAGACCGCGGGTGGGGGAGTCCTTGTCTCCTGTTTTTGCCCAGAATGATGCCGTTTCAGGTGTTGAAAGATACTCAGGGGCGGGTGCCATGATTCTCCTTAGACGGTAGACTAGTGGGTACCTCGCTGTGGTGCGAGGCGTATGTTCCCCGAAGCAGACGGGGATGAGCCAGTACAGTTTTTGATAGTTGGTTTGAGGTGTTCCCTGCGAGAGCGGGGATTCTGCTTCTTTTGTATTGGTCGTATTAAAAATATATCAAACGTACACTTTTTATAGTTGTTTTTCTTGACTTAACCTTCTTGATGGTCCTATGATGAACTCAACAAGCCAATGAAGGCTCTTCAGAGAACCTCCTGACAAGGCTTAATTACCTGGTCTACTCTCATTGTGGACCAGAGTCCGATATTCTGCTCGCTTGTTCGTCATTTGACAGGGAGCTGATTTCAAAGAAGAAAGGAGTGGGAATGGTTGTCATGGGAGAACCTAGGTTCAATCTTGTAGATGAAGCATGGATTCTTGCCCGGCTCAAGTCGGGCGAAGTGGTCGAGCTGTCTCTGCGCGATTATTTCAAACAGGTGTATGAGATTGACCGAATTCAATCGGATAACCCGCTGACGGATACTGCAATTTTTGGTGTCGTGCTCGTGATTTTTGCTCGTGCATCCTTCCTTGCAGACAGTATCGATACCTCTAATGGTCCGGCCCAATGGATTCGCCAGATGCGTGAGCCTGACGCTAATAACCTGGCTGCTGTTCTGGGATACCTTGAAATTTTCAAGGATCGTTTCTGGTTGGTAGGCGGCGAGCGCCCCTTTATGCAGGTGCATGATTTGCATACGGCAAAGGGGGACACGAAGCCTGTTAGTCGCTTGGTTTTGGATTCTGAAAGCGAGTACTTCTCGCAGCGGGCTGAGGTGGCATTGAAGTCTCTGAGCTTTGCTGAAGCAGCTCGGTATCTCGTAACGCTTCATGCCTACGACTACTCAGGTATTAAATCTGGTGCTGTAGGTGACCCCCGTGTTAAGGGTGGCAAGGGCTATCCTCTGGGCGTTGGCTGGTACGGCGCCACTGGTAAGGTGATTGTTCACGGCGCCAACATGATGGAAACCTTGCTGTACAGCCTGGACTACGAGCAGTTGACCGATAAAGAGTCATTCGAACAAGACGTTCCAGTTTGGGAACGTGCTGAACCTGATACCGCAGCACCGCGTGCATACACTGGTGGTCCTGCGGCTCAGTACAAGGACCAGCCGGTGCCCGCGAGCGGTATGTGCGAGATTTTGACCTGGCAGTCACGTCGCATCCGTCTGCATCATGACGGCAATCGTGTGACTTCGGTACTTATCTCCAACGGTGATAAGTGGCTTGATCGCAATACCTATACTGACCCTCTGACGGGGTATCGGTACAGCAAGAATCAGTCGTCAAAGACCGAACAGGTATGGATGCCGCAGACTCACGCGGCTGAACGTACCCTGTGGCGTGGTGCTGATGCTCTGCTGACTCGTCTTACCCCGGAATCTGAGAAG
This sequence comes from Rothia sp. HMSC071C12, assembly GCF_001813895.1. Classification (NCBI taxonomy): domain Bacteria; kingdom Bacillati; phylum Actinomycetota; class Actinomycetes; order Micrococcales; family Micrococcaceae; genus Rothia; species Rothia sp. HMSC071C12. The sequence goes on along the minus strand of NZ_KV814378.1, from coordinate 168,582 downwards.
CAGAATAAGCCTGCTCCCGTGATTCGTCAGCTGGGTTCGGGAAGGTACTTCCCGACCGATGCGGAGGTACAGGTTCAGCTGGTGGGTGTCGAATACGGTACCCAGAGCTCCATCATCGAGAACATTATTTCTGACTCTATGACTCTTGAGCTTTCTCTGCTGACTGATGAAGGCGTGAGTGCGTCCCAGATGGTTCGCGAGAACATCCAAACCACCATGGACGCGGCAATCGCTCTTGGGCAGTTTGCTGGACAGCTTCTACAAGCGGCAGGTCGGGAATATGAGTTCCGTGCGGATGCTACTGAAGCTCTCCTGAACCGTATGGAAGATGCTTTCCGCCTCTGGCTTGCAGATCAGCGAGCATCGGAAGATATCGCTGAGAAAAAGAAGGAGTGGCAAAGCCGTGTACGTGCCGTAATCACGCAAGAATCAGACCTTCTTAAATACAACGCTGGCCCCAAAGCCATGCTGGGTACCTTCGGTAAGGACCCTGCTGGTAATGAAGTTCTCTACAATGTTGCGCGTGCGGAGCGCCTGCTACATGCTCGCCTGCGTAAGATTATTCCCCTGGCTTACCAGGACTCTACATCTCACTCTGACAAGGAGGAAACCAATGAGTGATTACACCGCGCAGGATGAGCTACAACGTTTCGTCGTGGCAAAAGTGATGCGCCTGTACCACCAGAAAAGTAACGGTGTCTCAGCAGCCACGGCTCAGCTTGCTCAGCTTCGCCGAGGTGTGGGTGCATCGCCCTTTCAGTACCCGGAACTCTTAGGAATCATCCTGGAAAAGGAAGATGGCACTGAAGGTATTCCTGAACAGTACCGAGGGAGGGGAGACCAGCCGAGTAATGCGGAGAGCGCTGCGTACACTGCTTTGACTCTTTTTGCTCTGCATCAGCAGTCGCAGAACCAGCCCATGCACGATGCAGAGGTTTCTTTTGGCAACGCGGTAGGCAAGCTGGTTGGCGACACCACAACGTCAATGAAGAAGCGTTTTGATTCTCTGCTGACCGCTCAGACGGAGAATGCTCGCCAGCATTACCTGCGTAGCCTGATTACTCTGCTTCGTTCCGAAGGTATTGCCTTCGATTACGGTCGATTTGCGGTGGATTACATGCGTCTTCTGAATCCTGCGACGCGTCAAAAGGTTATGTACCGCTGGAACCGCGACTTCTCCTACGGGCTCATCCCTGTTCGCGCTGCTGCGAGCAAAACCACTAAGTAACTATTACTCCTGAAAGAAGGAAAACATCATGACTACTTTCGTCGACATCCACGCCCTGCAGACCCTGCCCCCGTCGAATATTAACCGTGACGATACCGGCAGCCCCAAGTCCGCTTTCTTTGGCGGCGTTCAGCGTCAGCGTGTTTCCAGCCAGGCTTGGAAGTCCGTCATTCGCCGCGATTTTGAATCGCATCTTGACCGCTCGCAGCTGGGCGTACGTACCCGCCTGGTTGCTGACAAGGTAGTGGCGCGTATCTTGGAGCTTGCGCCCGAGTTCGATGCTGAGAAGGCTGAAACGGCTGTTGTTGCAGCTTTCAAGGCTGCAGGTATTACGCTCAAGGAACCTAAGGCGAAGGAAGGCGAAGAAGCAGGACGTCCTGTTTCTGGCTACCTGCTCTTGCTGAGCAACCAGCAGATTGACAAGTTGGTGCAGGCAATCATCGAAGCTAACGGCGAGAAGCTTCCCGCGAAGCAGGTTAAGGAAATCCTTGATACCAACCACAGCGTTGATATTGCTCTCTTCGGTCGCATGCTGGCGGATGCTCCCGATTTCAACGTTGATGCGGCTTGCCAGGTAGCACACGCTTTGAGCGTCCACGGTTCCGAACCCGATTTTGACTACTACACTGCAGTGGATGACGTCGTTCGTTCTTCCGATGACTCTACCGGTGCGGGCATGATCGGCACCATTGAGATGGCGGCAAGCACCTTCTACCGCTACGCCAACATCAACCTGGATGCACTGAACGCTAACCTGGGCGATGTTTCTGCAAGTGTTGAGGCAACTCTGGCGTTTGTCCGTTCCTTCATTAACTCCATGCCTACCGGTAAGCAGAATTCTTTCGCTGCACGCACCCTGCCTGACGCGGTTATCGTGACCGTTCGTAACGACCGCCCCATCTCCTACGTGAACGCCTTTGAGAAGGCTATCACCGAGGTTGAGGGCCGCCGCGTAGTCGCAGCTCGTGCGCTCGCATCTGAAGCTAAGAACATTGAAGAAGCATACGGTTACGAGCCGGTCGCTTCGTATGTTCTGGCTTTGGGCGACCTCAAGGAAGAACTGGCTGGTCTGGGCGAGTCTGTCACTCTGAAGGGTCTGCTGGAGTCCCTGGAAGCTCAGCTGACTGCTCTCACCTCTCAGGAGTCCTAATGCCTACCCTGCTCTTGAAGATGAGCGGGCCGTTGCAGTCATGGGGTACTCAGAGCCGTTTCCGTCGCCGTGATGCTGGACATGAGCCGAGCAAATCTGGCGTGATTGGAATGGTTGCTGCAGCCTTGGGGCGCTCGCGTAACGAGCCGGTTGATGACTTGGTTTCGTTGAAGTTCGCGGTGCGTACGGATGCCTCTGGTACCCTGATTCGTGACTATCAGACCGCTAAGAACTGGGCTAAGAGCCCGAAGGGCGCGGTTTCTCTTTCGACCCGCATGTACCTTTCTGACGCTGTTTTTGTGGTGGCTCTCGATGGGGAACGCGAACAGTTGGAGACTATCGAGTCTGCGCTGAAGAAGCCTGTATATCCTCTGTATCTTGGGCGGCGCGCGTGCCCGGCTGGTTACGACCTTGTCCTGGGTATCCTTGAGGAGTCCGCTGAGGAGGCTCTGCGTTCGTTGGAGTGGCAGGTGCCTGAGTATCGTCGTAAGGATTTTTCAAGCCCGGTAGCGTTGCGCATCCTGCGTGATGCGTTGCCTGGAGAGCATGGCGACTTGGTGCGGGATATTCCGGTGAGTTTCAGCCCGGAGTACCGTCAGTACGCTGCCCGTGAGGTGGTCACTGTGGAGCCTCTGGTATTGGAGAACCCTCATGGGCGGAAGCTTCACGCTACGGCCTCCTTGATTGAGGAAGAATCTTCCGAGAGTCCTGCCGAACCTGATTTTTTGAATGTGGTGGTGGAAGCATGACGTATTTTTCTCGTTTCATGATTAATCCGCAGCGTCGTGGCGCGTGGAAGTTGTTGCGTAGCCCGCAGGCTATGCACGCAGCCGTGATGGCGACTTTGCCGCCGGATACGGACTATTCCGAGGACCGTATCCTATGGCGTTTGGATGAGTATAAGCATGCGCCGGTTCTGTACATGTTGAGCCCTGAGAAGCCTGATTTTTCGGCTCTCGTGGAGCAGGCTGGTTGGCAGAATCGCCCTGGTGAGAGCGCTCATTATGGTCGTTTGCTGGCGAAGCTGGAGAACGGTCAGGAGTGGGCTTTCCGCCTTGCCGCGAACCCGGTGAAGCGTCACACGAATAAGCAAACGGGTAAGCGTGAGGTGTTCCCGCACGTTACTATTGCGCAGCAGCAGGCATGGATTCGCGAGCGTGCTCCGCAGTGGGGATTTGAGGTAATTCCCGCGGTTGAGGGTCAGGATGTTGAGGAGTGCCCGATGGTTTCTTCTCGTCAGGACCTTGCGTTTGCCCGCCGTAATGCTGAGGGTAAGGTCGGTAAGGTGACTCACCGTAAGGCTCAGTTTGATGGCGTTCTTCGCATCACTGATGTTGAGCTGTTCCGTCAGTCTCTGCTCTCCGGTATGGGCAGGGGTAAGGCGTACGGCATGGGTCTTCTGACGTTGGCGCCTCTGTCCCGCTAGGTAATGCGGGTGAAGGGCGGGGGACTGTTCTATACGATGGTGCCCCGCCCTTTCTTTATTCACTCATACTTTTGTGCCGATGCTGGCACGCTGATGTTCATAGGAGAAGATCATGCAGGGGGCTATTCCTCCGAGCTCGTCTGAGCTGTTTCGTAGTTCTGACCGTTTGAGTTTTGTGTATGTGGAGCATGCGACGATTTCCCGTGCGGATAGTGCGGTGACGTTTGTGAAGGAAGAGGGTGTGGTTCATTGCCCTGCTGCAAGTTTGAGCGCTTTGCTGTTGGGGCCGGGTACTCGTATTACTCATCAGGCGATGGCTTTGTTGGGGGAGTGCGGTACTACGGTGGTGTGGGTTGGCGAGCAGGGTGTTCGTTATTATGCGAGCGGTAAGTCTGTGGCGCGTTCTTCGCGTCTGTTGATTGTTCAGGCGAAGCTGGTGTCGAATACGCGGAGCCGTTTGGCTGTTGCGCGCATGATGTATCAGTGGCGTTTTCCTGGTGAGGATACGAGCGAGCTGACGATGCAGCAGCTGCGTGGTAGGGAGGGCGCTAGGGTGCGTTCTGTGTATAGGCAGTGGTCTGAGCGGACTGGTGTTCCGTGGGAGCGCCGTGAGTATAATCCGAATAATTTTGGTGATGGGTCACCGATTAATCAGGCGTTGTCGGCTGCTCATGCTGCGTTGTATGGGATTGTTCATGCGGCGATTGTGTCTTTGGGGTGTGCACCTGGGCTGGGTTTTGTGCATACCGGTAATTCTTGGTCTTTTGTCTATGACGTTGCTGATTTGTATAAGGCTGAGATTACGATTCCTGCTGCATTTGAGGTGGTTGCTGGCTATACGGAGGGGATGGATATTGGGTCTGTGACGCGCAGGGCGGTGCGTGACCGTATTCGCTCTGAGAAGGTGATGGAGCGAGTTGTGCGGGATATTCAGCGTCTGTTAGTGCCGGAAGAGCTTCCTGAGGAGATGCTTGAGTTGGATGTTGTGGGTTTGTGGAATGAGCAGGGTGAGGCTCAGCGCGGTGGCATGAATTATAGCGATGGAGAGGTGGACTGATGATTGTTATTGTTTTGTCTGCTTGTCCGGTGAGTCTTCGCGGTGATTTGACGAAGTGGCTTTTGGAGATTAATCCTGGGGTGTTTGTTGGGCGTGTGAGCGCTAGGATTCGTGAGAAGTTGTGGGCGCGTGTGTTGGAGTCGGGTGGTACTGGTAGAGCGACGATGGTGTTTCCGGCGGATAATGAGCAGCGGCTTGAGTTTCGGGTGAATAATGCGGATTGGGAGCCTGTCGATTTTGAGGGGGTGAAGCTGATTTATCGTCCGGTTGTTCGTAAAACGGTGCCGAAATCTGGGTGGAGTAAGGCGAGTAGATATCGTCGTGCTCGCCGGGGTTAGTAGTGGCTGCTTATCGTGTATTCTGGAGTCAGGCTCTGGCTCCAAAGTGATTCTATTTTGCTGATGTAGGGGGTAAAGTCCCATGTCAGCAAGTGTGTTCCCCGCGCGAGCGGGGATGAGCCCGGCAGTTTACTAACGTTACGAATGTTGAAGAGGTGTTCCCCGCGCGAGCGGGGATGAGCCCACCCCCCATGAAAGGATATGGTCATGTCGATCGTGTTCCCCGCGCGAGCGGGGATGAGCCCCGAACCGAAGAAGATTAGCCCGTGGACGCACCGTGTTCCCCGCGCGAGCGGGGATGAGCCCCGCCGCCGCCGCCTGCTGCGCTCGCCACCTTCGTGTTCCCCGCGCGAGCGGGGATGAGCCCGGAACCATGCAGGCGCGAAAGATGGTGTTCACGTGTTCCCCGCGCGAGCGGGGATGAGCCCGAGACTATCACCATTGATACTACGGTCTTCGAGTGTTCCCCGCGCGAGCGGGGATGAGCCCCGGGCGCGTTCTCGACCTATGAGGTGCTCCGCGTGTTCCCCGCGCGAGCGGGGATGAGCCCGAGGCCGTCGAGTTCTGCCGCGAAATCTGGAAGTGTTCCCCGCGCGAGCGGGGATGAGCCCCGAACGGTCATTCTAAAGTTCTTGGAGCGGTGGTGTTCCCCGCGCGAGCGGGGATGAGCCCGAATAACCGTTCACCTGCACGCCGTCCACAAAGTGTTCCCCGCGCGAGCGGGGATGAGCCCGCCAGGGGCAGGGTGCCCACCAGGATGAGTGCGTGTTCCCCGCGCGAGCGGGGATGAGCCCTTAGGGGGAATATCCGCTAGAAGCATTTCCCAGTGTTCCCCGCGCGAGCGGGGATGAGCCCGATGTGCTGCGCGCTAGCGACCGTGAGCTAGGGTGTTCCCCGCGCGAGCGGGGATGAGCCCTTCGGGCATTGAAGACAACACTGTTTCCAAGCGTGTTCCCCGCGCGAGCGGGGATGAGCCCGTTGCCTACGGTAAGGGCCGGTCAGAGCGTCGGTGTTCCCCGCGCGAGCGGGGATGAGCCCGGTTGCACGCCCTGGACAATGCGCGATACAATGTGTTCCCCGCGCGAGCGGGGATGAGCCCGGGTAGCTTCTCGGCGGCTGACCCCGGCCCGAGTGTTCCCCGCGCGAGCGGGGATGAGCCCGCCAGAATCGACAGCAGAACCAGCGCGCACGAGTGTTCCCCGCGCGAGCGGGGATGAGCCCTGTCAGAGCAGTTCTACAACTACTTGGTCAAGGTGTTCCCCGCGCGAGCGGGGATGAGCCCATTCCGGCCATAAAAAGACATACTGGTTCATCGTGTTCCCCGCGCGAGCGGGGATGAGCCCAGCATCATTCACATTGTCCCTTCGGATAAGGAGTGTTCCCCGCGCGAGCGGGGATGAGCCCCGGGGTGAACAGAGGTGCGTCGTCCTCGGTTTGTGTTCCCCGCGCGAGCGGGGATGAGCCCGTGCGGGAGTCGAGGTGACGCTGATGCCATGCGTGTTCCCCGCGCGAGCGGGGATGAGCCCAGCGATAGCAGCCATCATATCCTCAACCCACAGTGTTCCCCGCGCGAGCGGGGATGAGCCCCCGGGTGTGGGTTGGGGCCCTCATCATGTGCTGTGTTCCCCGCGCGAGCGGGGATGAGCCCGCGGCGTCTCCACACTAGGCCCTAAGCGTAGCGTGTTCCCCGCGCGAGCGGGGATGAGCCCGTGCAGTGGATGCCTGGCATTGTGGAGGCTCAGTGTTCCCCGCGCGAGCGGGGATGAGCCCGAGCTTCTTTCACAGGCGACTGTGAAGATGAAGTGTTCCCCGCGCGAGCGGGGATGAGCCCGCTGCTGGGTAAAAAAGGCCATGCCCCGGCAAGTGTTCCCCGCGCGAGCGGGGATGAGCCCCGGACTTCTCGGTTACCTGAGAATCACCGAAAGTGTTCCCCGCGCGAGCGGGGATGAGCCCCGGAAAAACTTCACCTAGCATCATGGCAAAAAGTGTTCCCCGCGCGAGCGGGGATGAGCCCGGTTTTCACGGCGGGCACAAGCGTATTATTAAGTGTTCCCCGCGCGAGCGGGGATGAGCCCGACGCGCTTTCCGTAAGTGCGTTTAGAGCCTTGTGTTCCCCGCGCGAGCGGGGATGAGCCCGTTTAGATTCGTCGCGATCTTATCCCGATAAGGTGTTCCCCGCGCGAGCGGGGATGAGCCCAAACCAGCGATACCAGCAATAAGGTTCTTCGCGTGTTCCCCGCGCGAGCGGGGATGAGCCCAGCGAGTCCGCTGTTACGTTCACCCACTGGCAGTGTTCCCCGCGCGAGCGGGGATGAGCCCTTTTCGCCGGTGCCCGGGTGGTTTGCCAGGTAGTGTTCCCCGCGCGAGCGGGGATGAGCCCACGCAAAGCTCAAAGAGCGCCTAACCGCCGCGGTGTTCCCCGCGCGAGCGGGGATGAGCCCTGTAGCATGTCCCAGAAACTAGCCGCGATAGGGTGTTCCCCGCGCGAGCGGGGATGAGCCCGACCCGATCCACCCCGCACACTACGGGAAAATGTGTTCCCCGCGCGAGCGGGGATGAGCCCGGCAAAACGTAGACCATGTCTCGATTGAGTGGGTGTTCCCCGCGCGAGCGGGGATGAGCCCATTGTCGGACGCTCTGATCTGGATACCGTGATGTGTTCCCCGCGCGAGCGGGGATGAGCCTACAAAACCAAATACCCCAAAAACGACATCTGGGTGTTCCCCGCGCGAGCGGGGATGAGCCCAAGAGAACGAGGCCCATAATCCCGATAAGGCCGTGTTCCCCGCGCGAGCGGGGATGAGCCCTGGTTTCTCGGTCGGTGGGCACAATGTGGACAGTGTTCCCCGCGCGAGCGGGGATGAGCCCGCGGCCATGATTACGCCAAAACTGGACACGGTAGTGTTCCCCGCGCGAGCGGGGATGAGCCCGTCGCGCCGATGACCTGAACTAGACCCATTGCGTGTTCCCCGCGCGAGCGGGGATGAGCCCTGGCTAATCATTTCTGCGATGTAGTACGCGCCGTGTTCCCCGCGCGAGCGGGGATGAGCCCTGTGAATCGAGAGCTGCGCAATGTTGGAGGCGGTGTTCCCCGCGCGAGCGGGGATGAGCCCCGGAAACGGTCAATGAGCAGACCCCCGCGCCGGTGTTCCCCGCGCGAGCGGGGATGAGCCCTTCATCATGGCAAATCAGTTTTACAAAACAGAGTGTTCCCCGCGCGAGCGGGGATGAGCCCTCCTACCTATCGAACCACCCGGGCACCGGCGAGTGTGTTCCCCGCGCGAGCGGGGATGAGCCCCACCGTTTGATACGGTAAATGCATATTGAACAGTGTTCCCCGCGCGAGCGGGGATGAGCCCTTCACCGTCCTGTTCAACGGCATCAATGTAAAGTGTTCCCCGCGCGAGCGGGGATGAGCCCCAAATCCGCTGGAAGATGCGGGCAAGGCTGCGGTGTTCCCCGCGCGAGCGGGGATGAGCCCAATGGTGACACTATGGTGGCAGCAGGCGTCTCGTGTTCCCCGCGCGAGCGGGGATGAGCCCGGCACCTGGCCCGCGCTCGCAGACGCATACGCGTGTTCCCCGCGCGAGCGGGGATGAGCCCCCACCGCCCTCTCATGCGGTTACCTTATCGGTGTGTTCCCCGCGCGAGCGGGGATGAGCCCGCCATCGAAGTGCTGAGCGCGTATGACCACAGGTGTTCCCCGCGCGAGCGGGGATGAGCCCTACCCTCGCAGCAGCAGCATCAGCCACCAGAGGTGTTCCCCGCGCGAGCGGGGATGAGCCCTGCCAGGCAGGCGCTTCAGAGGTTCACCCCTGGTGTTCCCCGCGCGAGCGGGGATGAGCCCGAACAGGCGCTCCACGCGCTCTACTTTCCAGGGTGTTCCCCGCGCGAGCGGGGATGAGCCCATCGACAGTCATCTTTTTCATGGTGTTATTCCGTGTTCCCCGCGCGAGCGGGGATGAGCCCCACCCCTGAAGTCGCAGCAGACCAGCACGTCCGTGTTCCCCGCGCGAGCGGGGATGAGCCCTTGTCCACGACAAACTCGAAGAAGCCAAAAAAGTGTTCCCCGCGCGAGCGGGGATGAGCCCACCACGAACCAAGCTGAAGGCAGCCAACAAGCGTGTTCCCCGCGCGAGCGGGGATGAGCCCGGGTGAATCTCAGTTCGCCCGTCTTCACCCGGGTGTTCCCCGCGCGAGCGGGGATGAGCCCGTCGAGACCGTCCACCATGAAGAGATTTTCGAGTGTTCCCCGCGCGAGCGGGGATGAGCCCAGGGAGTCTTCTGCAACGTTGACCCATTGGCAGTGTTCCCCGCGCGAGCGGGGATGAGCCCGGCTACGCGCCACCCGCCCCACCAAAGGCAAAGTGTTCCCCGCGCGAGCGGGGATGAGCCCGTGGCAAGGACACCCTTACCCGGCGCAGTAATGTGTTCCCCGCGCGAGCGGGGATGAGCCCGCCTAGAGCCTTAGCGACTGTCTCAGTGGTGAGTGTTCCCCGCGCGAGCGGGGATGAGCCCCCGGCGCAGGTCTGCCCGAACACAAGTTCAGGGTGTTCCCCGCGCGAGCGGGGATGAGCCCGCGCCTTAGATTCAGGCAACCAAGCCCAGACGGTGTTCCCCGCGCGAGCGGGGATGAGCCCTACCGGATGAACGTGACCGACTCACTGACCGAGTGTTCCCCGCGCGAGCGGGGATGAGCCCCGATAGCACCATGCTATGACTGCATAATGCTAGTGTTCCCCGCGCGAGCGGGGATGAGCCCTACTGCGCCAACTCGCGGTTCATGGCCGCTAGGTGTTCCCCGCGCGAGCGGGGATGAGCCCGCCGACAAGCCCGACTTGGACAGCACGAGCGAGTGGTCCCCGCGCGAGCGGGGATGAGCCCTACGAGGCGGAACCTGCGAAGGCAAGCTGAGTGTGGTCCCCGCGCGAGCGGGGACGAGCCCTGGAATCGCCCGCCTACAAGCACCACATTTCTGTGGTCCCCGCGCGAGCGGGGATGAGCCCCGCGGGCGTTGTACCAGACGCCGTTCGGGAGCGTGGTCCCCGCGCGAGCGGGGATGAGCCTAATGCGCGCCTGGCCGCCGAGGGTGCCCCGGTGTGTTCCCCGCGCGAGCGGGGATGAGCCCTGCTGCAGGTCATTCTGCATGGTGCGGTCACTGTGTTCCCCTCGGGCGAGGGGATGAGCTTCGGCGTTGCCGTTCTCTTTTCGCTGGTCTTGGATGGGTTTGCCCTCTGAGCCTGCAGGGCATCTAGAAATGGCGATGAAAGCCGAATACATGTAGTAGGTCTTGGCGTCTGGTCGTTTGGGCTGGCAGGCATTATAGTCGTGACTAATACTGTCCAGATGGTTGGCTACTTATTGACTGCAAGAATATAAAAACCCCGGTGCCACCGCCCAAAAACAGGCGTGGGAAAAGGCACCGGGGACCCCCACCAAACGAGGGGGACAGAAGGGCGTGAAAATCATTAACACGCAGAAGAAAGGATAACAGCAATGGCAAAGAAAGAGGAACACACAGAGTTCACCGTGTATCTGTCCTCTAAAGAGGTTGCGGCAATGGCTGGAGTGGAGGTTAAGACCGTGAATAATGCCCGTCAGAAGGGCGACCTGCACCCCGCCTCACGGACTGGCAGCACCTGGGGTTATTTTGAATCCGAGGTGCGCCGCTGGATGGATTGGCGCGAGAAGAACCCGCCGAAATCCCGAGTATGGGGCTGGAATAACAGCGGCACCCCGCGTCCGCACGGTGTTGAGGTCAAAGGAAAAGAAGGATAAATGATCGGGCTTTTCTTGTATTCCCCGCGTGAGCGGGGATGAGCCCGGCGGCTGGGTTGTTGCTGTGAACGCGGCGAAGTGTTCCCCACGCGAGCGGGGATGAGCCCAGTGGTCGAGTGTCACTACGGCTTTTGGCAACGTGTTCCCCACGCGAGCGGGGATGAGCCCGTGAAGCTCATCAACGGCAACCACGAGTCACAGTGTTCCCCGCGCGAGCGGGGATGAGTCTAGAGAAAAACATAAAAGTGGGGCGGCAATCAGGTGCTCCCCGCACGGGCGGGGATGAGCCCACGACGCCCGCATCCGCGAGCTCAACGCCGACGTGCTCCCCGCGCGAGCGGGGATGAGCCCGAGCAGAAGCAGGGCGCATATGGCGTGACCTTGTGTTCCCCGCGCGAGCGGGGATGAGCCCGACTGGGAGCAGGACGTGGGGTGGGCTTCTAAGTGTTCCCTGCGTGAGCGGGGATGAGCCTACGCTGAGTGGTGTGCAACAGCTGACGGTTCAGTGTTCCCTGCGTGAGCGGGGATGAGCCCTATATCAAGGGCAATATTGAAAGGCTCTCAACGTATTCCCCGCACTCGCGGGGCACAGGTAAAGCCCCTCGGCCCGCAGTAGTAAGCTACAGGTCGAGGGGCCTCCTCATGCATTAGCGTTAGCTGGTAGAAAGGTCAGCGCCCGAAAACCCGGGAACCGCCCCCTACGCCACCGCCACGGTACCCTTGGCTGCGGTGCCGCTTCGGGTCCACAGCAGGAGCGCTGCCACGCTGTTGATGATGTAGAAGATGTACTTGCCGACGTTCGCGAAGTTGCCCTGGGTCAGCGCCTTGATGCACTGCACGGTGTTGTACAGGAACCAGAATTGCCACTGCATCGTGAACTTGAGCGCGTTCAGAATGTTTGCTGACAGGGAGAGACCGAACACTACGGTCGTGATCCAGAACAGGAACGAGGTCTTGCCGTCGTAACCGACATAGTTCGCAATCAGGGAGAACGCGAACGAACCGGCCACAATGCCGCTAATAATCAGCTGCCCCTTCGTGCCGGTCGGCGGTTCCATCGCCTTGCCGCGTTCGGAGTTCTGCCACCTACGAATCGCGAAGGTGTACACGATAAAGGTCACCGGGTAGGTGATGATTGCTGCCTTATTGCCCAGGATGTAGTCAATCGCGCCAGACAGCGCCGTGTTAATAATGCCGAGCACGTTGCCGATGTTTGAGAGGCGGCCGGTCAGGCGGGTAGACATCATTGAAATACCCACGTTAATCACGGAAATCACGCCGAGGGGAATGAAGTTCGTGATCGGGCCCCAGTCGACGTATTTGGCGAGGCTGGTGCCCAGGTATCCTGAGGCGATTGCGATGGTGATAACCAGTGCTACGCCGAAAAGGTCGGCGTACTTAGACTTGGCGAAAAAGAGGAGAGCCTTCTCAGAGAATTCCTTGGCCTCCATGGGTAACTCCTTTGTTGAGAATATAGAAACAGTGATAGGGTACCAATAACTATAACTCTTTGAAAAGGGTTTGAAACGGCGTGTCACACATAAAACCTCAGAAGCCCACATATTCCACATCCCGGAACACCTCGGTGTAGAGCGCCTCAAAGCTGCCCCACCAATACCCCCATACCAACTTCCGGCAAACCTTGCCAGATAACGCCCCTACCTCGCTGAACACCGAAAATGGGCGTAAAATCACCGCCGTTTCATCTTCGCTTTAACAGAAACCTTAAGGTACGCTAGATGACTGGGTCAGGGAACTCGTGCCGGTCTCACTCACCGCGCATCCGCCCGACAGACACCCGCACCCCGCACGCTGCGTCTCACTCACGCACGCCAGAGGGGGAGGGAACCCAACGTATCGGCCTCACTCACCGTTTACGCCGCTGTCCGCGCGTCCTGCCACCCGTAACTCACTCAACTCAAACAAGAACTGAATAGGACAATCATGCCCTTGATTAACCATCGACTCTCACGACGATTCTTCGTAAAGGGTGCTTCCGCCGCCGCTGCAGGCGCACTGACCCTGCAGGCACAGGCCGCTCAGGCAGATGAAGCACCCACCAACATTGCCCCGGCAACCGAGGAAACTAAAGGCCCGCGCCTCGTCATTCAGCGTGCCACCATCACCGAAACCGGTATGACCGTCAACTACACTGCACACGGTCTGCGCGAATTCCTCACCGAAGGCACCACTCTGACCGTACGCCACGGCTACGTTCGTAACGACTCTTTCGAAACTCTGCGCTCCTGGCCGCTCACCCCCGAATTTGACGGTGATGCTGACAGCTTCAGCGGTAGCGACCAGTTCCCCATCGAGCTGATGCAGGGTGAGGGTGTCGAGCACGCCCTGCAGCTGGATATTTGCTCCGACCCGTGGGGTCAGGAGATTGCCCACCAGATTGCTGCGCGCATCCCCGTGGCTGAGACTAAGATCCTGAGGACCTCTTTCGAGGATGTTCCGGGTAGCCACCCGTTCGCTGAGGATATCCGCATGGCGAACCAGAAGAAGTGGCTGATGCCGAACCCGCAGTCTGGGGCGTTTGAGCCGGACCGCCCCGTGACCCGTGAGGAGCTTATTGCTCTGCTGAACCACGCTGCTGGTCACGCTGGCGTGAGCGAAAACTCTGAGGTTGCCCCCTTCGCGGATGCAGCAGGTCGCCCGACCGCGAATGCGCTGCACTGGGCTCGTGACCGCAAGATCACCGAGCCGCTCACTGGCGGCGACAAGATTGACCCGACCGCACCGGTTTCTCACGAGGAGCTGGCGGCTGTGCTGTTCCAGTACAACGCGGAGGTTCAGCTGACTGAAATGAACGAGGCTGCTGGTTCTCGTTTCCGCGACGTGCTCGGTGCCGGTACTCTGCACCGTTACGTTGCGTGGGCTGGCGCGAACGATATCGTGCTGGATTCTTCGGGTGTGTTCAACCCGACCGCGCCGACTACTCGCGCGGAGCTGGCTCGTTTCATTCGCCGCTACAAGCTGCAGAACCTGCTGTTCACTGACTTCTCGTATGTCTCCTAATTTTTAGTCACCCCGGCACCGTGTGTTGGGGTGTGTGGAACCCCCGTCTTCTGGTTTTTGCTGGAGGCGGGGGTTTTGTTATGCCCCGTATTGCCGCACCTCGGGGAGTTTTAGTGACAGGCTGTGCCTGGCATATGAAATTTTGCGTTATATATGCCTAAAATCTTGCAAAATCCTGTGCGCTAAGTAAGTATTACCTAGAAGGTAAGTTAAAGGTTGCCTTACTTAATACTGTGTGAAGACTAGTTTCCTTCCTCGTGGGCCCATGAAACCCACACCAAAGAGCAGGAAAAACGCGGCGCCTCACCACCCATCGGTGGGGGAGAGACGCACCTTCACACACCACCCACGAAAAAGGACATACATATGAACCTCGCTTCAAGCAAGGCATTCAAGGGCCTCGCCGTTGGATCGCTGGCACTGGCAATTTCCGGCGTTGCCACCATCCCCGCATCGTTCGCGGCAGACTCCACCCCGGCGGCAAGCCAGAGCACTGACGCTCGCACCATCACCGACAAGGCGATGGCAAAGATCACCCAGGGCCTGCCCGGTCAGTTCCAGGTCGCATACTCCAAGAAGACCAACAAGATTTGGGTTGCGGGCACCGCTGACCGCGACAAGCACGTTTCTACTATCGCTCGTATTGACGCGAACTCCCTGAAGATTGAGGCAGTCGCCGAGCTGCCCATCGTCAAGAACGACAAGGGCTACCAGTACGACGCAGCTTACGGCATCACCGTTGACGATGTAGACGGCACCGTCTGGGTTACCAACACCACCGACAACTCCGTGTCCGTGTACGATCAGGCAACGATGCAGCAGGTCTGGACCACCGCGGGTATCGCAGAGACCGACCCGAACTGGATTGAGCACCCCCGCTCCGTTCTGGTTGACCACGAGTCCGGCAAGGCGTTCGTGACCGGCCGCTTCTTCGTATCCGCTATCGACCTGAAGACCAAGCAGGTTGAGAAGATCCAGCTCGAAGGCGCACCCGACGGCGGCACCCGCTACATCAGCATGAACATCCTGGTTGATGGCGGTAAGCTGTACGTTCCCGAGCGTACCGGCGGCAAGATTTTCGTCATCGACACCAAGACCTTCAAGGTAGAGAGCAGCTTCGACACCAAGGGCAACGCTGAGGGTGAGGTTCGCCCCTCCGACATCGCGATTGACCACTCCCAGAACGAAATCTACGTCTCCTCCCAGGGTGTGAAGGGCGCGAACTCCGGCGTGTCCATCTACGATGCGACCACCCACGAGTTCAAGAAGTTCATCCCGGTCGGCACCCAGGCACTCGCCCTGGACAATGACGAGGCGAATGACCTGGTGTACGTCTCTGACTTCGGCACCGGCAAGGTCGGCGTGATTGACGGCGGCGCGGCGGACAAGCTGATTGCCGAGGTCGCCATGAACGGCGGCAAGGCAAACGACCTGGTTGTGCTGCCCAACGGTTCCGTGGTCGCTGTGGACAAGCAGGCTGGCGCAACCGCAACCGTGCCCTACGTCCTCGACGGTACCACCGGTACCGTCAGTACCTCCAGCCAGGTCACCAGCAAGCCTTCTAAGGACAAGCAGGGCAACGAGGTTCCCGCCAAGACCTCCGAGATTCAGGCGAACTCCATCCTGAAGTTCAAGGTCACCGCAACCGCGGGCGACAACTCCGAGGTCAAGCAGGTCACCCCCGAAACCCGCGAGTTCCAGGGCTACCCGGCAACCGCCACCAAGACCACCAAGGCAACCGACACCACCACCCCCTCCACCGAGGCACACCGCACCGTGGACGCAAACGGTAGCGTTGCGAACATCATTCAGGGTCTGCCCGGCCAGTTCCAGGTTGGCTACTCCAAGAAGAACCACAAGCTGTTCGTGCCCACCGTGGGTGCACGCGGCGGCCTCGCTTCCTCCCTGGCACGCGTGGATGCAGACACCCTGCAGACCGAGGCTTTCGCCGAGCTGCCCGTGAAGAAGAACGACAAGGGCCAGTATGGTTACACCTCCGCGTACGGCGTGACCGTTGATGACGTGGACGGCACCGTCTGGGTTACCAACACCACCGACAACTCCGTGGCAGTGTACGACCAGCAGACTCTCAAGCTCATCTGGAGCAACGAGGGCGTGAAGAAGGACGACCCGAACTGGATTGAGCACCCCCGCTCCGTTTTGGTTGACCACGAGTCCGGTAAGGCGTTCGTGACCGGCCGTTACTTTGTCTCTGCTATTGACCTGAAGACTAAGCAGGTTGAGAAGATTCAGCTTGAGGGCGCACCCGACGGTGGCACCCGCTACATCAGCATGAACCTGTTCCTCGATGGCGGCAAGCTGTACGTGCCCGAGCGCACCGGCGGCAAGCTCTTCGTCGTGGACACCAAGACCTTCAAGGTTGAGAAGACCATCCAGACTCAGGGTGAGGATTCCACCGTTGAGGTTCGCCCCTCTGACGTTGCTGTGGATCACTCGCTGAATGAGATTTACGTATCTTCCCAGGGTGTGAAGGGCGTCAACTCCGGTATCTCCGTGTACGACCTGACCACCGGCGAGTTCAAGAAGTTCGTCAAGTTCGGCACCCAGGCACTCGCCCTGGAGCACGATGAGGACCGCGACCTGGTGTACGTAACCGACTTCGGCACCGGCAAGGTGGCTGTCTTCGACGGCCGCGCTGACGAGGTCATCGGCGAGGTCGAGATGAACGGCGCAGCCGCGAACGACGTGACCCTGCTCAAGGACGGCTCCGTACTGGTCCTCGACAAGAAGGACCGCGACGAGAAGGTGACCCTGCCCTACGTGCTCAACGGCACCACCGGCGAGATTACCACCGCCAGCGAGTACACCACCCTGCCCGGCAAGGACCGCCAGGGTAACGACGTTCCCGCATCGGTTCAGCAGCTGAAGGCTAACTCCATTCTGAAGTTCAAGGTTGGCGTGAAGGACACCGACGCGAGCGCAGCTCCGGTGGGTATCACCCCGACTTCGCTGGACTTTGCGGGTTACCCGACGGTGACCGGTGTGAAGGCTGAGGAGTCGAAGCCTGCTGACCCGAAGCCTGCTGACCCGAA
>NZ_KV814378.1:124567-151431 GCF_001813895.1 Rothia sp. HMSC071C12 | reverse complement strand
CGGCAGATCCGAAGCCGGCAGATCCGAAGCCGGCTGACCCGAAGCCGGCTGACCCGAAGCCTGCTGACCCGAAGCCTGCTGACCCGAAGGTAGAGGACAAGAAGGCTGAAGATAAGAAGTCTGAGGACGTTAAGTCTGAGGATAAGAAGTCTGACGCTAAGACCGGTGCACAGGACTCCAAGTCTGCTCCGGATGCTGTGAAGGCTGATAAGTCCGGTTCGGCTGTGAAGAACGGTGGTTCCTCCGCAGGTGGTTCCGATAATTTGGGCGGTGGCTCCTCGGTAGCTAAGAGCGACGCAGGTTCCTCGCAGGCTGGTTCTTCGCGTGGCGCTCTGGCGAACACCGGTGCGAACGCTGTGATGCCGCTGGTTGCTTTTGCTTCTGTGGCTCTGATTGCGGGTGCTGCTCTGGTGGTGCGCCGCCGCAAGGCATAAAGCGTAACGTTTAGCTCTCGGGCTTAAACGCTCGATATAACGCGTGAAAGGCGGGTATTTTCTCTTTCGGATTCTTCGAATCTGGGGGAGGGGTACCCGCCTTTTGTGTGCCCGCTTGGGCTAATGCTGGATAGGTGGTTTTAGGAAATATTTATATATGTGCACTTGCCTGTAAAAATATAGGTTTTGAATGTCGAGAAAATGTTTAACCCGTGGTGAATCTCGCTGGCGCGCCTCACCTAAACATTTACATTAATGTGTAAATATAAAAGCATCACAATACCCCTCGCGACCTGGGTTTTTGCCCGCAAGAGCAAGGAAAAACCGGGGAAGCGCCTCAACCTTCACGTGATACTGAAGGCGAATTAGGGGATTACTCACAAAAACACAAAACACGCCCACGTCGCTGCTTGTATTTTCCTGGGAAAACATTGAGGATTAGAAGGTAGGTAAATTTATGCGTTACCTGCATTTCTGCTTTTCGTGCCGTCGAATATGTCACCGCATATTCACGGGTGTCTCGTTAGCATTCGCATGCGGCATGTGAGCACTTCCGTTACACATTTGAAGGACACACATTGAACCTCACTCCCTCCTCGGGCAAGGCATTGAAGGGGCTCGCCGTCGGCTCCCTTGCGCTCGCAATCTCTGGCGCAGCTATGATCCCTGCCTCCTTCGCAGCACCGAACACCGCAAACCAGACCGCGACTCCCAGCGCATCGGCTCCTTCCACCGCATCGCTGAGCCGCGTTGTTGATACCTCCGCGTCCGTCGCGCAGATTACCCAGGGTCTGCCCGGCCAGTACCAGGTTGCCTACTCCAAGGCGACCAACAAGATTTGGATGGTCGGCGTGGGTGCACGCGGCGACCTCGCCTCCACCATTGCTCGTGTCAACGCAGACACTCTTCAGATTGAAGAAGTAGCAGCGCTTCCTTTCGAGCTGGATAAGAACGGCGAATTCGGCTACATTTCCGCGTACGGCATCACTGTTGATGACGTGTCCGGCACCGTGTGGGTTACTAACACCACCGACAACTCCCTGTCCGTGTTCGACCAGAACACCATGGAACAGATTTGGACTAACCACGGTATCGCCGAGAGCGACCCGAACTGGATTGAACACCCCCGCTCCGTGCTGGTGGACCACAACTCCGGCAAGGTGTTCGTGACCGGCCGCTACTATGTGTCCGCTATCGACATGAAGACCTTTGAGGTTACTAAGCTGCAGCTGGAGGGTGCCCCCAACGGCGGTACCCGCTACGTCGGCATGAATATGACCATTGACGGCGACAAGTTGTACGTGCCCGAGCGCACCGGCGGCAAGGTCTTCGTCATCAACACCAAGACCTTCAAGACCGAGCAGGTTATTCAGACTCGCGGCGAGAACTCCTCCGTTGAGGTTCGCCCCTCTGACGTCACCATTGACCACTCCGAGAACGAAATTTACGTCTCCTCCCAGGGCGTGGATGGCGTTAACTCCGGTATCTCTGTCTACGACCTGACCACCGGCGCGTTCAAGAAGTTCGTCAAGTTCGGCAACCAGGCGCTGTCTATGGAGAACGACGAGGATCGCGACCTGGTGTACGTGACCGACTTCGGCACCGGCAAGATCGCCATCTTTGACGCCAAGACCGACCGCGTGATCGGCGAGGTTGAGATGAACGGCGGTAAGGCTAACGACCTGACCATCACCGCGGACGGCTCCGTCATCGCAGTGGACAAGCAGGACATCGCTAACACCACCGCGGCGGTACCCTATGTGCTGAACTCGAAGACCGGTGACGGCTCTATGACCGACACCTACACCTCTAAGGCGACCGTGGACCGTAATGGCAAGGCTGTTCCTTCCTCGCAGCAGAAGCTGGTCCCGAACTCCATCGTGAAGTTCTACGCCGAGGTTTCCGAGGGTGAGTTCACCTCCACCGCGACCATTAACCCCGCTAAGGTTCCCTTCCAGGGCTACCCGAAGCAGGCTACCGCAGTGTTGATTGACCCCACCCTGAACTTCGCTGAGGGCACCGTCGACATTACCCGCCCCTACACCTTCCACGTGTCTGGCTACGACTTTGAGAAGCCCCCGGCCGAAGGTGTTCGCCTGTTCCTCGTCAAGGAAGGCGAATGGTCGATGGGTTTCGACAAGCTGACCGATAGCGAGCTGGCAAGCATCCAGAAGGTGTCCACCATTGTTCCGGCGAGCGCGTTTGTTTACAACGCACGCACCGGCAAGTACTCCTTCGATGCAACTCTGCGTGTTCCCGCGAACACCATGCAGTACAGCCAGGGCTACATGCTCGGTACCGTTACCGCTGGTTCTGACGTGGCTACCAACCGCAATTACGATTCGGCTGTTTCGCTGATCGTCAACGATGCGAAGGACGCTGGCAACGCAGATAACCGCGATGAGGCTGACGAGCCGGCATTCCCGACCAACGCCTCGGCATCGCCTTCCGCATCTGCTGCAGTAGCAGAGAAGCCTTCGGCTGATCAGCCCAAGGGTGAGCAGTCGAAGGCTGAGGAAGCTAACGACCAGCTGGGAACCACCGCGAAGACCGCGCCGCTGAAGAACTCTTCTTCGGTGAAGTCTGACTCCCAGCCTAAGGGCTCTAACTCCGATGCTCAGGTGAGCGCTTCGGCTACCAAGTCTGCGCCTCAGAGCAAGGGTTCGCTGGCTAAGACCGGTGCTCAGAACGTTCTGAGCCTGGCTGCTGTCGGTGCGTTCGCGCTGATTGCCGGTGCCGCTGTGATGGTGCTTCGCCGCCGTAAGGCATAGTTTCTTGCTCTAGTTTGAGCGGATGCGCCCCGTACACTGTGCGGGGTGCATTTTTGTGCCTTGATGTCGTTGTATCTGAATGAGGCGGGCACGGGTGCGGAGGCGGGCACGGCGGAGGTGCTGGGTGACTGCCGGGGGAGTGCCTGGCATAGCTGGAAAAGAACCTATGCTGAGCGCCTTGCACTCAGTGTAAAATATGTGACTCATTTCACCACATTTCGATTTGGTTGTTTTCGGGAACCTCTGTATAGTTATATGTGTTGCCAGGGAGACCTGGTAAAAGAGATGTAGATCTCACGGCCCCATCGTATAGCGGCCTAGTACTCCGCCCTCTCACGGCGGCAACACCGGTTCAAATCCGGTTGGGGTCACACTAGGAAAAAAGCCTTGATTCTTCGGAATCAAGGCTTTTTTGTTTATGTCTGCATATGTTGGAAGACCTTCTAGATTCTATGGTGCCGCCGTGAGCCTCTCAAAGAATAAAAGCGAAAAGCCACATGTGTTTCGAAAAGCAACCATAATGGTGGCTTCTCGAAACACATGTGGCTTCTCAGTGGTATAAAGGGGGTCTAGATTTACTATGCCGATGCCTCAGCAGAAGCAGTCGTAGCCTCCGCAGAACCTGCAGCGGTCGCCTCAGCAGAAGCACTCGGGCTTAGCGACGGAACCGGCGAAGCAGAAGCAGTACCCGGAGCGCGACGCACCATACGCCAGGTGCCGTCCTGGTAGTGCGCCACAATCTGACCAGCCACCGGCTTGCCCGGGTACTTGAACACCTCGGTCAGCGGCTGCACACGATCGTTAGTCTTGCTGTACACACCAGCACCCTCAGCACCATCAATCACCATCTCGGTTGCCCAAGTGTAGTAGCCGGTGCGGGTGTCCTTGGTCGGGCGGTCAGCGGTCAGCGACAGAACCATCGGACGCTCCGAACCAATAACCCAGCCGCTCTCCGAAGCGTACATGCTCTGGAAGAACTCAGCCACGGTCGAGTAGTCGCCGGTGTGGTCAATGTTCGTGAAGCGGGTACCGTCACCGGTCAGCAGCAGGTAGTTCAGGGTAGCCTGCCAGTACGCAATGAACGCGTGCAGACCCTCAACACTGTTCTCACGCAGCTTCGCCGGCTCCACGGGGATTGCGACGTTCGCTGCCTTGTGCTCCTTGGTACCGGGTTCAAAAGTGCCGGTGGAGGAATAGTCAGCAAGAACGACCTCACCCTTCATGCTGGGGCCAGGCTCAACAGTGGTGGTTGCCTCCGCAGTGGGGGAGGCGGAGGGGGTAGCGCTTGCGGTCGAAGACTCGGTAGCGGATGCGCTCGCGGTTGCCGAAGACTCGGAAGACTTCGAGGAGCAAGCTGCAAGAAGCGCGGCGGTGCCCAGGCCCAGTGCGGTCAGGGCGGTGCGGCGGGTATACATGGTAGACATGGGGCTCTTTCTGAGGTGAATAAAGTATGTGCCGGTATTGAACTAATTCCAGAATATCGCAGGGGAGCGGCCAGCCCAATGTTGTGTGTGCCTCCATGACCGTAACAGCAGCGGTAGATGGCGAAAAACACGGGGCCCGAGGCTCTCGCACAGCTACGACATGACCGGGGCTCTAAACGGAGGTGCTGGAGCTGCTGTCGCTTGAGCTGGCTGAGCTTGATGCCAGCTTGGCGGGTTCATTCCTGACCGTCCATGCACCGTCTTGATACTCCAAGATGAAGAAGAACTCGTAGTCACCGGGGCCGCTGCTTAGTGAAGCCATAGTAAGTTCCCTACCGTCTGTGTAGTGGATTTTTGCTTCCTTGCTGTAACGGCCAGTGCCCTTCCAGCGGTACTGTTGCTTGTCAACTTTCTCCGGAGCGTCCTCGACTAGCTCTGCCGAGAACGGTGCATCGGTGTCGTACACCCAGCCAGTGTTTTTCTCGTAAAATTCGACGAAGGGTTCGGCCTTGTAGATATCGTTTCGGTTTGTATCCACAGCCTTAAAGGGTTCAATATCGCCGGTAATCATAAGGTAATTGAAAGAAGCCAACCAGAAGCTTATGGCGGCGTACATGCCCTCCGTCGTCTTGGCTTTCATCTTTGCAGGAAGAATAGGCTTGGGCGGATTCTCTGCCTTCTTTGAGCTGGTCGCCGGAACGTAGGTGCCGCGTGATTCGTAGCTGTTAAACTTCAGCTCGCCCTTGTAGGAGCGCTGTTCCTTGGGCGTGCTCGGGTCGCTGAGCGGGCGAATATCGCTGGCGCAGGCGGTCAAGGAGGCGAGCGCGGCGGTGGCGGCGATGCCAAAGGCGGCGCGTCGGGTCACGAAGGTGGACATAAGGTACCCTTCAATAGATTATCGGTGTATCTATTTCAGGGTACCTTAGTGTATTTGGTTATGTTTATGATTTCTTCGTTGTCAAACCTTGGAAAATGCTACAAAAGATACGTTAGCCAACGAAAAGTTCCGTTTACTAGGGGCAAGTGTCACCATCTTCTGATGTTGCCGCTTTCCTGTACTGGCATTTTCCTGAGCCGCCGTTTTCCCGCGCTGCCGCATCCTAAACGTTGAGGCCAGAATCGCTTCTGCCCGAGGAGCCGGGGGAAGTCGTCGAGGAACTCTTCGTCTCAACGGTGACCATCCACGCATCGTTTCGGTATTTCAACACAAAAGTAATTTCATTGTCATTGGAGTCACCGCTCGCCCCAGCCAGACGAATGTCCCTGTCCTCGGGCACGTAATGGAGAACAGCATCCTTATGGCTGTGGACAATACCCTTCCAACGGTACTGCTCATCGTCGACCTTCTGCGGGGTCTCTTCGGTCAGATCAGCCACGAGCGGCGTCTCGGTGCCGTACATCCACCCCTCACCCTTTGCATACAACTCTACGTATGCTTCCATCTTCCGCACGTAGATGACATCCATGTCCACGGCCTTGAGCGGCGTGTCGTCGCCTGTAACCGTCAGATAATTCAGGGACGCGACCCAGTAGCCTATAGCTGCGTACATGCCCGAGGTCGTCTTCGATTTCATGTTCACGGGAGGGGTGGGCATAGGCGGGTTCTCCGCCTTCTTCGTGCTGCTTGCGGGGTGGTACGTTCCGGTCGACTTGTAGCTATTGAACTTCAGCTCGCCCTTGTAGGGGCGCATCGGGTCAACTACGCTCGGGTCCTCCAGCGGGCGGATATCGCTGGCGCAGGCAGTCAAGGAGGCGAGCGCGGCAGCAGCGGCAACACCCAGGGCGGTGCGTCGGGTAACGAAGGTAGGCATGGGAACCCCTCAATAGTTTGTTCGTGTGCTTTTAAGCGTACCCGAGCAGGTTTGTTGGCACACTCAAAGCCGGCACCTGCTCATCTGGGGGAATAGTTCAACACGACCGTACGCAGGCCATGCAAAAAAAGGGGAAGCCCCCACACGCAATCTCAACTACATGCGGGAGCTTCCCCTGTATCTCTTCCTCTAAATCTAAAAGTGACCGCCCGTAAGAGGCGTTGGTTTTCTAGTCCTTAGACTTACTCTTTTTTGGAAGAACCCACATCGGAGGATTCTTCCTCGCTGACCATGAACCAGGAGCCGTCCTTGTAGTCCATCGCAAAGTTAGTCGCTTCGCTCTTGGAAGATCCCTCCTCAGCTAGGGGAATGGGGTCCTGGCCCTCAACGCGGACCTTCGCCTTGGGGTCCTGGATGAAGCGTCCGATCCAATCGTAACGGTTGGGGCCACCAGCGACCTTCTTCGGGGCATCAGTCAGAAGCTGAACGGTAACCGGTGCATCCGTGTCGTACACCCAGCCCTTGCCGGTGGAGTACACAAGAACAACGTTGTTGTGATCGTTCGCAAACTCGCCGGCAGGGTCAGCCTTCTTGAGCGGCTCGTAATCACCGGTCATGAACATGTAGTTGAAGCTTGCCACCCAGTAGCTGAGGAACTGGTACATGCCCTCAATGGTCGCCTCGTTCATCTTCTCCGGAACAATAGGCTTCGGCACGTTCTGCGCCTTCTTCTCAGCCGTGGCAGGAACGTACTCGCCGTTCTTCTCGTACTTGTCGAGCTTCACCGTGCCCTTGTACGACTTCTTAGCAGGCTCAGTCGCTGAAGCAGATGCCGAGGCGGATGCGCTCGCAGACTCAGAAGTGCTGGCACTCGCCGAAGCCTCACCGGAGGCGGAGCTATCAGCCAGCGGACGAATATCGCTAGCGCACGCAGTCAGCGCCGCAGCCGTGCCAGCACCGGTAGCTGCAGCTAGTGCGGCACGTCGAGAAAGAAAAGTTGCCATGAAAAATCCTTAAATGATAAGTAGGGTAGGGGATGAAGCTCTGGAGCTTATCAACCCTATAAGTGAGGTAAATCCTCACCTCTAAGGTGAACTCTGCAAAGATGCTCTAGGCGGTCTTAGAGTTAGCATCATCGGATGCTTTGGTGCTCGGGCTCGCAGTGCCCTGTCCGCGTATCTTAGTGGGGTAAGTGAACCATTTACCGTCCTGATACGACAATTTCAGGTCGGAAAGCTCAGGCTCCATGGAAGTGTTCTGGTACATAGGCCTGTTTCCCTTACCCTCAACATGCATCATCGCCTTAGAGTCCTTGGACAGCGTGATACGCCAGTAGTAGAGGGAGCCGCTATCCGATACCTTCTCAGGTTGCGGGGTCATAATCTCAGCCTGAAGCGCATGCTCCGAACCGTAAAACCACCCCTCATTGGACTCATAAAAAGTCACGTAATCATGGAAAGACTTCACATCCCTGCCGGAGGGGTCAGCCTGCTTCAACGGCTCATCGTCACCGGTGAGCACCAGATAGTTGACGCTGGCAAGCCAAAAACTAAAGGCAGAGTATGCGCCATCAATGGTTTTCTCATGCATATTCGCCGGAGGGAGGGGCTTGGGCACATTCTGCGCTTTGTGCGTCTCATCCGCGGGGATGTACTCGCCCTTCTTCTCGTAGTTGTCGAACTTTACCGGCCCCAGATAAGACTTCTCAGAAGAGCCACCCGCAGAAGCGGATGCGCTAGCAGATTCGCTAGGACCTGCAGAAGTGGACGCCTCACCGGAGGCGGAACTATCAGCCAGCGGGCGGATATCGCTGGTGCAGGCGCTCAGCATCGTAATAGCGCCCGCACCGGCAGCTAGTAGGGCTGCACGTCGAGAAAGGAAAGTCGTCATCAGAAATCCTTAAGTAGTGCGTATCAGAAGATGAGGGAAACTAACTATCGTTGTTCAAAAGCATGCGCCACATGCCTTCTTTGTACTCCATGATGAACTTCGTCGTGCGAGGAATCGTCTTTTCCTCCTCAACGATAGTCGCATCAGGCTCACCCTCAATGTGGTACTTAGCGGCAGGATCATATGCGACGGTCACAAGCCACTCATAGCGGTCCGGCTTATTAGCCACCGGCTGAAGCTCATTCTCCGCAATCTCAATCTTGTACGGCTGATCCGAACCGTAAATCCAACCCAGACCCGACTCGTAGAGCCTAATCATGGTCTTAGAGTTCTTCAAAAAAGCCTTCGCCGGATCCGCCTTCATGAGCGGCTCAACGTCGCCGGTCAGAATCAGATAATTCTGGGACGCAAGCCAATAACCCATCAGAGCGTAGGCGCCCTCGGGGCTGTTTTCCTTCATCTTCTCTGGGATTAGAGGCTTTGGCACGTTCTGCGCTGGCGCATCCGCATTCGCAGAAATGTAGGTGCCGTTCCGTTCATAGTTATTGAACTTAATCGGGCCAACATACGAGCCGGGAGTGTGACCATCCGTCGGCGAAGGCGACGCCGAGGCGCTCGCAGAAGAGGAAGCCGCGCCAGAAGCAGTAGCAGAAGCCGAGGCAGAGGAACCGCCGGAACCCTGAGATATTGAACCCTGCGACAGCGGGCGAATATCGCTAGCGCACGCAGTCAGCGCCGCAAGAACACCGGTCGCACCAACCCCCAGGAGAGTACGTCGAGTGAAGAAGGTAGTCATCGGAAGCCCTTCGTTGGAGCCAATACAGAGCAAATCACGCCACACACCGCGGCAGGCATACGCACCCCGTACAGACCTATAAGTACGTCAATGTATATATTTTTAAGGTTACCCGAGAGCCACCAAATAGCCCCGCGACCACCTCGAATGTTCAGAAAATTAAGACCCCACACCCAGCGTTTTACCAGGCGCGGGGTCTTGTTACGTGAGAAGTCACGAGGAGAGTTGAACCCTCTGCAAGACGGCAACTAAGCGGCGCTAGACAGCTCCCACTTGTCGTCCTTGTACTCCAGACGGAACCTCGCCACCTTCTTCTTCGACTCATCAGCGCTCGCCGGTTTCTCGGGCTGATTCTTATAATGCCGCACCATCTTGGGATCCATGTAGAGATAGCCTTCCCAAATAAAGCGAGTATTATCGCTGCCCGGCACCTCACGAGGGGCATCCGTTAGCAGCTCAACAATATACGGAGTTTCCGTACCGTACACCCAACCAGCACCCAACGCATACACCTTGAATATGCTGGAATATTCCTCCCAGGCGTAGCCTTTATGGTAAACAGTATCTATCGGGCCCATATCGCCCGTCATCAGCAAATAGTTCAAGCTCGCCAGCCAGAAACTCAAGAAAGCATACGCACCATCAACGCTGTGCTCCTTCATATTCGCCGGAGGAACAGGCTTCGGCATATTCTCAGCCGGATTCGTAGCGCTCGCTGGAACGTACTCACCGTTCTTCTCATAGCTATCGAACTTCATCGCACCCTTATAGGACTTACCCGACGACGGAAGACCCGAAGCAGCAGAAGCACTCGCAGGCGCCGAAGCAGAAGGAGACGCCGATGCAGACGCAGATTCGGAGGTGGTCGCCGCCTCCGACGGAGAAGCTGAGCCGGTACTGCCAGCCAGTGGGCGAATATCGCTAGCGCACGCAGTCAACGCAGAAAGTGCACCCGCAACAGCAACACCCAGAGCGGTACGTCGAGTGAAGAAAGTAGTCATCGGAAGTCCTTCGTCGGATCCTTCACCCACAAAGCCGTCAGCACGAGGCTCAAACCTGCAGGTAAAGACCATATGTAGTACGTCAATGTATATACGTTAAGCGTACCCGAGGCACTCTCAGCCGACCCCGGCCATCCGCGGGGTTTTCGCCTGAGTGTTCCCTGGGTTTTTGGCACAAGAAACCCCCACCCACGGCGCATGACCGCGGGCGGGGGAGAAGCCTACCTCAAGCTGTTATGCCTGAACCGTTATGGTGGGGCCTAGACAGAAGACCTAGGCAGCAGAAGAGCTAGAAGAAGCGGAAGCCGACGAAGAAGAGCCTTCATCGCCGGTGAGCATAATCCACCTACCGTCCTTGTATTCCACGGCAACCTTCGCCAGCTTGCCATTCGGGCTAGAAGCGGTCTTAAAGGGCTGGTCAGACTTGCCCTCAATGTGAATCTTCGCATCGGCGCTGTAGTTCATGTATGCCGGCCAGTCGTAACGGGTACCCTTACCGGACGCCTTCTTCGGTGAACCACTAGTCAGCTCAAGAGTAACCGGGGTATCCGTACCGTACATCCAGCCCAGATCGTTCTCGTACATGATCGTAAGTTCCTGCAGACTCTTCGCATACACATCTGCAGGGTCAGCCTTCTTCATCGGCTCAGTATCACCGGTCATTAGCGCATAGTTAAAGCTTGCCAGCCAGTAGCCAATGAACGCATACATGCCATCAACGTTATCTTCGTTCATGTTCGCCGGGGCTAGGGGCTTGGGCACATTCTGCGCCTTCTTCTCGGCAGTGGCAGGAACGTATTCGCCGTTCTTCTCGAAGTTATCGAACTTCACAAAGCCCTTATAGGACTTGTCCGAAGAAGCAGATGCGGAAGCAGCGGCCGAGGCGCTTTCAGAAGCGGAGCTAGACGCCGAACCTTCAGCCGTCGGGCGAATATTGCTAGCGCACGCAGTCAATGCAGCCAGTACGCCGACGCCGGTCGCACCCAGCGCCACGCGGCGGGACATACCAGCAGAAATGGGGGAAGGGCTCGTCATAATCAGCCTTTCATAGGAAGTCAACAAAGGAAATTGAGTGAGTTGACAACCCCATCATACCGGCAAATACACAGATACCCATCAGCGGTCGTCATTTAGCGCCGATGACAAAGCAACCTAATACCACTGCAAAGCATCACCAAGTCTTGACATAAAGAACCCCCGCCCACGGTGCATTACCGCAGGCGGGGGAGAAGTCTATCTTAAGCCGTTAGACCTTACCTATAGGGTAGGTGCTTAGACAGAAGAAGAACTCGAAGAAGAATCGGAAGCCGCCGAAGAAGAGCCATCCTCACTGGTGACCATACTCCACTTACCATCCTTGTACTCCACACCAACCCTCGTCAGTTCCCGCGAGCTATCCTCCATAAAGGGTTCATCAGGGCCCTGACCTTCAGCGTGAATCTTCATGTCCGCGCTGTAACTCATGTATCCCAACCAGTCATAGCGAATTCGGCTACCGGAAATTTTCTGCGGTGAATCAGAAAGCAACTCAAGAGTCATAGGGCTATCCGCACCGTAGAGCCAGCCCGCATTATTTTCATAAGCAACCGTCAAATTCCGGTAATTCTCCAGCGCATCCGCAGATTCAACCTTCTGCAACGGCTCAGTATCGCCGGTCATCAGCAGATAGTTGGAACTCGCCAACCAATAACCAACGAACGCGTAAATACCGTCAACGTTCTGCTCGTTCATGTTCGCCGGAACGAGAGGCTTGGGCACGTTCTGCGCCTTATGAGTGGCGGTTGCCGGAACGTACTCGCCGTTCTTCTCGAAGTTATCAAACTTCACGAGGCCCTTATAATGCTTGCCGGAAGAAGCAGAAGGCGAAGCGCTAGCCGAGGCACTGGGTGAGGCACTAGCTGAAGCGCTCGCGGATGCACTAGCAGAACCGGAAGTAGAGTTAGACGCCGAGCCATCAGCCAATGGGCGAATATCGCTGGCACAAGCGGTCAACGCGGCAAGTGCACCAGCGGCGGTCGCACCCAGCGCCACGCGGCGGCTCACACGGGTAGATATGGGGGAAGGGCTCGTCATAATCAGCCTTTCGAAAGAAGTCAACAAAAGAAATAGAGTGAGTTGACAACCCCATCATACCCTAAAGTGTGCAAATAGGTATCAAACGTTTCTACTTGTATCCTTTTGTGAAGAAAGGTCTAAAAAGCTGCAATTAGTGCACTAGGATGCCGAGGGGCTCGCAGAATCCGCGCCCTTATCAGCGTCCTTATCCTCCTGAGTGCTCATAAACCAAGCACCCTCCTTATACTCCACAACGATCCTCATCGCCTGACCCTGAGAATCTTCTGCCCTAGCCAGCGACTTATCGCGGTTGTCCCCCTCCGTCAGATGCCTCTTCGCATTCTGATCAACCAGAGAACGAGCACGCCAGAAATAACGAATACGGTCACCCTCAATCTGCGTGGGGGTATCCGTCAGCAGGTACACAGACATCGGCTCACTCGTGTCATAAATCCAGCCGCGCCCCGTCTCATAGAGCTTAATCATCGGCTCAAGCTCCTTGGTGTAGTCAGTGCTAAGATCCGTCTTCTTCATCGGCTCAATATCACCCGTCAACGCCAAATAATTAAAGCTAGAAATCCAATAGCCAATCAGCGCATAAATACCGTCAATACTCAGCTCCTGCACCTTCTCCGGCATGATCGGTTTGGGCACGTTCTGCGCCTTCTTCTCGGCAGTGGCAGGAACGTACTCGCCGTTCTTCTCAAAGTTATCGAAGGTGACCTTACCCTTATACGACTTATTCGCAGACGGCAACGCCGGCGAAGCAGAGGGGCTCGCACTCGCCGATTCAGATTCAGCAATATCAACTGGCGGATGCACCGTACGCGCACACGCAGACAACGCAGCGGCAAGACCAACACCGCCCGCACCCAACACGGCGCGGCGGCTCAAGGCGACGGGCTTAGAAGAAGAGCTAGTCATCAGCAGTCTTTCGGGGAGGTCAACGGACGAGGGGGGAGTGAGTCGACACCCCCATCATACCGGGCGTACCTTATAGCAACCCTAAAGCGCAGGCGAACAACAAATAGCCGGGTGCATATGAAGACACCCCATAGCTGCCACACAACAAAAGACAGCTACGGGGTGAACAACGTAATACGCCTCGACTGAACCGGATGCACCGACTAACGGAGTAGCTAACGGAGCAGATGCGCAAAATTACGGCGCGCCTGAGCCACCTTCGGGCTCACCACAAACGCACAATAACCCTGCGCCGGATTCAACGCGTAATAGTTCTGGTGATACTCCTCAGCCTCATAGAACACGCCCAGGGGCTTAATCTCCGTAACAATGGGGGAGGAGTACAGCTGCTGAGCACGCGCCACCGCACGCTCAAACGCCTCACGCTGCTGCTCATCCGCGTAGAAAAGCACCGAACGGTACTGTGAACCGGTATCCGCACCCTGACGATCCCAGCTAGTCGGGTCGTGGCTCGTGAAGAAAATATCCAGCACCGTATCCAGGTCAATGACCTGCGGGTCAAAGCTGAGCTTCAGCGCCTCCTGATGCCCGGTCGCACCCGAACACACCGAACGATAATCAGGGTCGGGAGTATCGCCGCCCGTGTAGCCGCAGACGCTCGCCTCAACTCCGCGGAACTGGCGGTACACCGCATCCAGGCACCAGAAACAGCCGCCGGCAAGAACAACATCAGTCATGATTCCTCCTTGAACTATAAAACCACACTACCTGAAGAATACCGCCGAGCCGCATAATATTCCTGCGCTACTGCAGGCTTTGGCGTAAACCGCCACCTGCCCCGCCGCGCCACCTGCCACAATAGAGGTATGACTGAAAAACTAGAAACCCCCACCCTCGCAGAAGTCGTCGACGCCTTCCACACGCTCTTCCCTCCGCAGCTCGCCGCCGGATGGGACGCCTCCGGCCTCGTCGCCGGACGTGGCGCCGCTAAAGTAAGCACCGTCCTCTTCGCAGTAGACGCCCTCACCGCCACCGCCGAAGAAGCCGTAGCCGAAGGCGCGCAGCTACTCATCACCCACCACCCGCTGCTGCTCCGCGGCGCAAAGTTCATCCCCGACAGCGACTACAAGGGCAACGTTCTGCACACCCTCATCGAAGGCGGATGCGGCCTGCTCGGCGCGCACACCAACGCAGATGCCGCCGTTGAAGGCGTGAACGAAGCACTCTGTGACGCTATCGGCCTGATTGACCGCGAACCGCTCACCGAAGCGCAAACCCAGGTACTTGACGAGCAGGAACACGCGGTAGGCACCGGTCGCCTCGGCACCCTGCCCGAAGAAATCACCCTCAAGGAGCTCGCAGAACGCCTCGCAGCGGCACTGCCCGCAACCGCCGGTGGCCTGCGCATCGCCGGACGCGCTGACCAGCCGATCCGCCGCGTCGCTCTCTGCGGTGGTGCCGGTGACTCTCTCTTCGACGCGGTGCGCGCCACCGACGCGCAGGTGTACATTACCGCCGACCTGCGCCACCACCCCGCCAGCGAATTCCGCGAAACCGCACGAGTCGACGGCAGTAACATCGCCCTGATTGATTGCTCCCACGCCGCCAGCGAATCCCTCTGGCTGCAGTCGGCGGCAAACCGCCTGCGCGCCCTGCTCGCTGAGCGCGGCTTTGCTATCGAAACGAAGCTGTCCGCACTGAACACCGACCCGTGGGACTTCACCGTCTCCACCGGCGTGGCAACCGGTCATGACGCGCACTCGGCAAGCACGGAACCCGCCGCCGCATGGACCAGCTTGACTGAAAAGTAAACGCTGAAAGTAGCCGCTGCGTAGCTGCCAAGAAGCAAGCTTCAAAAATTTAGGCACAGTAAAGCCCGGCCTGTACGAACCCGACAGGAACCTTTCCCAAGGATCCTCAAGGGAACGTGCAGACCGGGCATTACTTCTGTGGGGCATTACTTCTGCCGGGCATTGCTCTGCAGGGCTTGGGGGCCCAAACGCGGGCGGTCTAAACGACCTTACTTAGCGCGAGCCTGGAACGCCTCAATCAGAGTCTCCAACTCACCGTGAGTCACCATGTGCTGAGCATCGAAAGCGCCGCTAGCGTTCAGCACCACCTTGTTCTGCTGAGCCCACAGAATCTCACGGTAGAACGCCGAACCGGGAGCCACATCGCTGTACGGGGAGTCGCCCTTAACCGCGGGCGAACCAGCCGCACGGTAGGTGAACGCCGCAACGGTAGCATTCGAAATGCCGGCATCAGCGTGGAACTTGCCGTCCGACCATCCGAAGGTAATACCCTTCTGACGAGCCCACACGTAAGCAGGGAAGTTCGGGTCGTCAGTCTTCACATCCGGCCAGGGGGAAGTCTCAGGCAGCTTCACCTCGGGGGTGCCCGCCTGAATGTACAGGGCAGTTGCAAGCTCACCGCGAGTTGCAGGGGTCTTCAGCTTCTCATCGGAAGGAGCAGGCTTCTGGTCATCCTCCTTCTTGGGGTCCTGCGCGTTGGGCAGGTTTGCATCCCTGTAACCGTTCGTGCCGTTCAAATCCAGGTCCTGCCATGCAAGCAGGGTACCGCGGCCCTCGGTAGGCTTGCCCACGACCGGTGCGAGTAGCTCGCCCTTCTCGCTGTAGCCGTCATTAGCCCAGACCTCAATCACGTACTTCTTCGAAGCATCCAGGGTGTTTGCCGGAACATGCACTTTACCGTGCAGGTTGCCGTCACGGTACGCCGAGTACATGGTGGGGTGGTCAAACTCGATAATGTCGCTGGTTGCCAGAACCGGGGTGTTTGAGCCCTTCTCACGGATGGCGAGGTGAACACCCTTAGCAGAGCGGATATCGCCGTGGAAGCCGCCGCCGCTAACATACAAATTCTGCGCCTGCGCGGGATTGCCCAAAGCGTTGTATGCCAAGCTAGGATCGAACGGCTCTGCCCTCTTACCCAGAGTCTGCAAAGCCTGGGTGCTCACCACGTTCTTGCCGGTCCACAGTTCCTGAGCGGTCAGCGGCTTCTGACCCTTCTGCTCAGCAACCACGTGAATCTCGTAGTGGACATCGTACTTGGTGCCGCCGGTCGGATCCTGGGCATAATCATCATCGACGAAGTAGTAGGCGGCAAGGTCGTACGCCTCAACCTTCAGGTCAGCCTCAAAAGTGCCGTCATCGGCAATGGTGAAGTCCTGACCCTCCACAAAGCGCAGCATCTTCGAAGTCGGAATCTCGTAGCCGGAAGGCGCGTAGTTCGCGGGGGCAATGTACAGTGCCACGGTACCGTGCTGAGCACGCCACTCCTTGGTGTAGCCTGCTCCCTTCACATGGACGGTACCGCCCTCGGTCGTTACGAGGAAGACGTTTACGCCATCGTAGTTGTAGCCATTGGGGAGAGACACATCCAGGGTCGGGGTAGCCGCAGCGACCTGGTGAGCTGCCTGAGGGGTAGCGGCAGCAACAGCGGCATCAGCGGCAGGGGTCGCATTCTGAGCCAGTGCCGGGGTCATCGGCAGAACCATAGCACCAGCCAACGCCAATGCGCCGCAACCCTGAGCAGCGCGGAGGAAAGAAGACTTAGAGTTCGGAAGCGAGGACATAACACATCCTTAAAGTTGTTTCTCGCAGGGCTCTGCGGGTTCAACGGCGGGTAGGGAATTCGCCGTTGAATCTGCACACACCCTATGAGAAAAGTGGTTGAAAGCCCCGTCGGTTGCGGGGACATCTTCACCCTATCAAACCCTCAGGTAGATGTCAGAGAACACTCAAGGGAAGCTTGAAGGTTTTGAGGCATTTCACAGGTTAATCAGCCGGTAAAAGCTGAACCCCGCGCACCCGGTGAGAAGAAGACTCTCAGGGTGTACGGGGTGTCGAGGCTAGAGTCAGCCTGGCTTACTTAATCAAGTAGCTCAGGATGAGTAACCTCGGTCAGGAAATAGTACATCATCCATGCCAGCTCAAGGCGATTCACAGTCTGCGATGCCTCAAACATGCCATTGTCGGGATTGATAATACCCTGCTGGGTCGCCCACAGAATCTCGCGGTAGAACGCGGAATCCGGCTTAACATCCGGGAAGGATGAAACACCCTGCACAGCCGGTGAACCAGCCGCGCGGTAGGTCAGCGCAGCGACGGTAGCACGTGAAATACCGGCATCCGCGTGGAACTTACCGTCTGACCAGCCGAAGGTAACGCCCTTTTTACGAGCCCAAATGTAGGCGGCGTAGTTCGGATCGTCCGTCTTCACATCCGGCCAAGGGGAGACCTCAGGAAGGTCCACCTTGGGGCTGTCACTCTTCTCATAGAGGAGGGAAACCAGCTCGCCGCGGGTAGCGGGCTGTTTCTCCTCCTCATCTGTAAGCGAAGGCGAAAAGTACTCGCGTCGTACGTCGTGCGGATTAGCAAGCGTGAACTGGTGAATGCCCTCAAACTTCAAATCCAGACTGCCCAAATAGCCACCGCGGTGCTCCGGTGCCAAACCCACAATCGGGATGAGGAGAGGCCTATCATTCGGCTGGCTGACATAGCCATAGTCGCTCCGAGCTTCAATAACGTACTCCTTGGAGGGATCCAGAGTGTTCGCCGGAATTTTGATGGTGATGAAAGCGAAGCCTCCCTCCAAGAAGTTAGTGTAGTTTTCCTTGTCGTATTGGTAGTACTTCATATCGCTCATGGCCAGGACCGGGGAACCGGTACTCTTCTCACGAATCAAGTACATCATGCCCTTGCTTCCAGCGAGATCCCCATTGAAGCCCACGCCCTGAATCAGCAGCTCCTGATCCTTCGTGGTGTCCTTCAGAGCATCGTACTTAAACATGGGTGAGAACGTACCAGGGTGATAATCATTGGCGTTCAGAGCCTGATGAGCCACAACATTCTTGCGAGCCCAAATATCCTGAACGGTCGACTGCTGCTGACCCTTAGGTTCGGCAAGGATACCGACCTCGTAACGCACCTTCTCCAGGGTCATATCCGGGGCGTACTCCGTGAGGGGGTAGTAACTCTCCAAAGTGTCGGGCTTGATCTTCAGGTAAGCGTCAAAGGTGCCGTCATCTTCGATGGTGAAGTCCTTACCCTCTTCAAAACGAAGCATCGACGTGGAAGGCTCCACATTACCAGGACGGTCCTGAGTAGCAGCAATATAGATGACCACGGTGCCGTGCTGCTCGCGCCACTCCTTGGTGAAACCGGTGCCCTTCACCGTCATTTCGTTGTACTCACCGGTGTACAGGGCGTCGCTCTTTTTCCTGAAGAGGTCACGTCCGTCCAGGAAGTCGTACTCCCCATAATCAACGGTGAAAGACGGCTCAGCCGCAACATTCTGGGTTGCAGGGGTATTGGCAGTCGGCGCGTTAGCCACAGGTGCGTTTGCGGCGGGTGCTGCATCCTGCGCGAGAACCGGGGTCATCGGCAGAACCATTGCGCCCGCCAGCGCCAGTGCACTGCAGTTGCGAGCCGCGTGCAGGAATGAAGACTTAGAGTTCGGAAGTGAGGACATGAGACATCCTTAAAGTCGTTTCTCCGGGGCTGTGCAGTCCAGAGCTGTGCAATCCGGGGAGGCGCAATCTGAGGTGGTGCGAGCTCACCGGCGGGTAGGGAATTCGCCGTTGAATCTGCATACACCCTATGAGAAAAGTGGTTGAGTACCCCCGTCGGTTTCGGGAGTACTCCCACCCTAGCAAAGTGTTGAACAGTTGTCAGGAAACACTCAAGGAACGCTTTAAGGTTTTCGAAAATCTCACACAGTGAGTAGCTGTTAAACGCTGAAACCCCGCGCTCCCAAACAGAAAACCTGTTCGAGAACACGGGGTATTCAGCTCAGAACTAGTCCGCCTTACTCAGCGTGGTTCTACTTGGCACCGTTCTACTTAGCTCGATTCTGGAAGTTGAACAGCATCTGCTCCAGCTGACCACGATTCACCAGGTCCGTCGCATTAAAAGCGCCGAAATCCGGATTGATGACATACTGCTGCGTGGACCACAGAATCTCACGGTAGAAGGCGGAACTCGGATTAACATCCGTGAACGAAGAAACACCGGAAACAGCCGGGGAACCCGCTGCGCGGTAGGTGAACGCCGCAACGGTAGCGTTCGAAATGCCGGCATCCGCGTGGAACTTACCATCAGACCAGCCGAAAGTAATGCCCTTCTGACGAGCCCACACGTAGGCGGCGTAGTTCGGGTCGGTGGTCTTCACATCCGGCCAGGGGGAGGTCTTAGGGAGGTTCACCTTGGGGCTACCAGCCTGAGCGTACAGCGCCGCAGTCAACTCGCCGCGAGTAGCGCGCTGCTGCTGCTCCTGGTAGGTGAGCTTCGAGGTGAAGGTCTTGTATTCTCGCGCGGGCGCAGTAGCATCCATGAAGTCCGGAACACCCTCAAACTTCAGATCCTGACGGCCCATAAGAACACCGCGGTGCTCCGGCGCCAAACCCACAATCGGGGTGATGAGAGGCCTGTCCTTCTTGGTGAGGTCGTAGTCGTAGTCGCTCCACGCCTCAATGACGTACTGCTTAGACGAATCCAGGGTGTTTGCGGGGATCTTGATGGTGCGGTAAAGAGTGCCTCCCTCCAGGCGGGTTACGCCATCGGGACCTTCATAGTAGGACTTCATATCGCTCATCGCCAGGACGGGGGTGCCGGTGCCCTTCTCACGAATCACGTACATGGCACCCTCACGGCCGGGCAGCTCCTCACCAACGAAACCCTCACCCTGGACCAGCAGTTCCTGATCCTTCGTGGTGTCCTTCAGAGCATCATACTTCCACTTAGGTGCCATGACTTCAGGATGGTAGGCGCGGGTGTACATCGGGTGGTGGGCGATAACGTTCTTGCGAGCCCAAATATCCTCAATGCTCGACTGCGGCTGGCCCTTAGCCTCGGTCAAAATACCCGTCTCGTAACGCACCTCATCCAGGGTGATACCCGGGAAATAATCGATGGGAGTGTAGAAACTCTCCAGAGCCTTAGCCTTGATGGTCAGCTTTGCCTCAAAAGTGCCGTCATCGGCAATGGTGAAGTCCTTACCCTCTTCAAAGCGAAGCATCGAGGTTGAAGGCTCTGCGTTACCGGGGCGATCCTTCGTAGCGGCAATGTAGAAGACAACGGTGCCGTGCTGCTCACGCCATTCCTTGGTGAAACCGGTACCCTTCAGGGTCACGGTGCCGCCCTCACCGGTGTAAAAAATGGTGTCATAGTCGGTGGAGTACGTCGGCTGCGCGGCAACATCCTGAGCCGCAGGCTTGGGGGTCACAGCATTTGCCGCCGGTGCATTAGCAGCAGGTGCCGCATCCTGGGCGAGTGCCGGAGTCATCGGCAGAACCATCGCACCAGCCAGCACCAGTGCGCCGCAACCCTGCGCCGCACGGAGGAACGAAGACTTAGAGTTCGGAAGCGAGGACATACATCATCCTTACGGGTCGTACCCACCGGGATGATGCAGTTTCATAGGGTTTCGGGGTGAGAAATCTCCGTCGAATCTGCGCCAACCCAATGAGAAAAGTGGTCGAATATCCCCGTCGGTTTCGGGGACATTTTCACCCTATCAAAGGGTTGGACAGATGTCAGGAAACGCTCAAGAAAAACTTGAAGGTTCTGAGGGTTTTCACAGGTTGACCAGCCACTAAGAACTGAGAACCCAGCACGCTAAACTCAGCACGCTAAACCCCAAAAACAGAGCCCCGCGCTCCTGGGCAGAAAACCTGCTCGGGAACACGGGGGTGTTCAGCTGGCTATGTTTAGCGAGACTGGAAAGCAGCCAGGACAGTCTCCAGATGACCGCGAGTCAGCAGCTGCTGAGGAATGAAATACTGACCACCGTACACCGTAGTCAAATTCTGGCTAGCCCACAGAATCTCACGGTAGAACGCAGAACCAGGCTTAACATCCACGTAGGGGGAATTACCCGTCACCGCAGGAGAACCAGCCGCGCGGTAAGTGAACGCTGCAACGGTAGCGTTCGAGATGCCAGCGTCCGCGTGGAACTTGCCGTCCGACCAGCCGTAGCTGATACCCTTCTCACGAACCCAAATGTACGCAGCGTAGTTCGGGTCGTCAGTCTTCACATCCGGCCAGGGGGAGGTCTCGGGCAGCTTCACCTCGGGCGCGCCGGCCTGAAGGTACAGAGCCACCGCCAGCTCACCGCGGGTAGCGCGCTCCTTACGCTGCTCATCGGTCAAGCTAGGCTTCTTATCCTCAACAGCGTCAGAGCCCTTGAACTTCAGGTCCTGAGAAGCCAGCAGAGTACCGCGGCCCTCGGGTGCCTTACCCACAACGGGGGCGACGAACTCGCCGTTCTCGTAACCGTTGTTACCCCAAACCTCTACGACATACTTCTTCGCGGGATCCAGAGTGTTCGCCGGAACCTTTACGCTACCGGACAGCTCACCATTCACAAACTCAAAGGCGCGGTCGTGATGGTTGTACTCAATGAGGTCGCTCGTCGCCAGAACCGGGGTGTTCGAACCCTTCTCACGGATTACGTACTGAACACCCTTAGGGGAAGCAATCTCACCGTAGAAGCCGGTACCCGAGAAGTAAATATCCTGATCCGCGGTGGTGTCGCCCAGAGCCTTGTACTTCACCTCGGGGGCAAACGGGCTGGGGCGGAACGCCTGAGTATGCACCGCAATACGGCGCACCACGTTCTTGCCAGCCCACAGATCTTCAACGGTCAGCGGGGGCTGACCCTGCTTCTCAGCAACCAGGTCAACCTCGTAACGCACCTCGTAACGCGGGATACCGGGGAAGTAGTTGCGAGGCTCGTAGTAGCGCTGAAGCACGTCCGGCTTGACCGTCAGCTGAGCATCCAGGGTGCCATCCTCGGCAATGGTGAAGTCCTTACCCTCCTCAAAACGGAGCGGCGTACCATCAGCGGGCAGAAGGCTACCATCGGGAACGCCCTGAGAAGCGGCAATATAAACTGCTACGTTGCCGTGCTTCTCACGCCATTCCTTCGTGAAACCCGAACCCTTCACGTGAACGGCGCCGCCCTCGGAGGTGTACAGCAGCTGAGCCTTGCCGTCGTACAGAACCTCGAACGTCGGGGTAGACTCCTGGGTGGCCTTAGCGCCCGGAACATCCGCAGCCTGCGAACCATCAGAACCATTGAAGTTCAGCGCCTGAGAAGCGAGCAGGGTGCCGCGGCCCTCGGGTGCCTTACCTACGACAGGGGTAATGAACTCGTCGCCCTCGTAGCCGTTGTTGCCCCACACCTCAACGGTGTACTGCTTCGCCGTATCCAGGGTGTTAGCGGGAATCTTAACGTTACCGTTGAGGAGTCCATGCTGGTACTGGGACGAATACTCGGGGTCGTTGTACTCGATAATGTCGCTGATAGCCAGGACGGGGGTGTTCGAGCCCTTCTCACGCACAACAATCTGAACACCCTTCGGGGAGTTAATATCACCCTTAAAACCCCAACCAGAGAAGTTCAGAACCTGATCGTTACCGGTATCCTTCAAAGCGTTGTAGCTCCAATGAGGAGCGAACTCATCAGAAGTAGCAACAGGATTCTCGCGGACGCGATGATCCGGCAGGGAACCAGCAACAGCCGCCGCAGGAGCATCCGCAACAACATTCTGAGCAATCGCAGGAGACATCGGCAGAACCATCGCGCCAGCCAACGCCAATGCACCGCAACCCCGTGCTGCACGGAAGAAGGACGAAGCCTTGAAATTCGGAAGAGCGGACATAATCATTCCTTATCGGTCGAACCCATCGCGCCGATGCAGTTTCTAAAAGGTGGTGAGGAATCTTCGTCGAATCTGCGCCAACCCAATGAGAAATGGTCGAATATCCCCGTCGATTCAGGGGACACTCTCACCCTAGCAAAGGGTTGAACAGATGTCAGGAACACTCAAGAGAGACTTGAAGGTTCTGAGGGTTTTCCCAGGTTGACCAGCCGCTAAGAACCCAGCATGCTGAACTTCGAAAAACAGAACCCCGCACTCCCAAACAAGAGTACGGGGCCGCCAAACACACTAACCAAACGCTAAAGCAAAGCGTCAAAAATACGAAGTGTAAAAACTACGAAGTGCGGAAGTACAGGTACATCATCATCGCAATACGACCACGAGATGTCTGAGCCGTCGGCTCAAAAGCATTACCCTCAGACACCGTCGACACACCATGGCGAGACGCCCACACAATCTGACGGTAGAACGGAGTCGCAGACGAAACATCACTAAACGGGGAAGTACCCGACATCTGAATCTTCTGCGCACCATCAGCACGGTACAGAAGCGCCGCAGCGGAAGCATTCGACAGGCGCGCCTCCGCATGGAACTTACCATCAACCCAACCGGACGTAATACGCTCCTGACGCGCCCACAGGTACGCATCATAGTTCGGGTCAGATTCATCAACATCCGCATACGGCGAATGCTCCGGATGGGTCACCGCCGGCGAACCCGCCAGCTTATAGAACATGGTGATCAACTCGCCACGAGTCACCGGATCCTCAACACCAAAATGGTCCTCAGAAACCGGCTCCATCGTCTGGGTACGAACAGCCCAACGGATACCCGCATAGTACGCAGAATCCTCGGGAGCATCAGCAAAAATAGTGTTCGCATCCGGCGCGGTCACGGACGGACGCAGAATCTTTGGGCCCTGCGTCGAAGAACTCGACACCAAGACAGGTGCAGAAGTCGCCGAAGCGGGCGCCGGCGCAGCAGTATCCGCCGAAGAAAGACGCGCCTCCGACGAATCATAAAAAGAGAAAAGAGGTGAGAACGGCAGATACAAAACACCCGCCAACGCCACAGCGCCAACAGCCAGCTCAATACGGCGGCGCTTACGCTTCTTAGCGGCATCCTGAGAAGAAGTATCGGGGGTGCCCTCCGGTGCCAGCAGAGGTGCAGAAGAATTATGGGCAGTATCAGTCGACTGCTTAAAATTCTGGGACATAAATCCTCAATGTGGTTGATGTGTCGGTGTGTAATGGGCTCCCTCTAGTTCTACGCACCCAGCCGGATAAGGGCGCGCACCAAGGGGGCGCAACAGTCCTAAGCATAAACCACAGCTTGAAAAATATTAATTTACACTCCACAGAACATTCTTGAAAAAGGGGAGTGGAGCACCCCAAAAATCCGCCCAATAGCGGGTACTGCATGAGGCGCGTCCCACATGCGGTACAGCCCACATTAGCGTGTTAGCCGGCAAAAA
Organism: Rothia sp. HMSC071C12; assembly: GCF_001813895.1. NCBI lineage: Bacteria > Bacillati > Actinomycetota > Actinomycetes > Micrococcales > Micrococcaceae > Rothia > Rothia sp. HMSC071C12. The sequence continues at coordinate 127,169 of NZ_KV814378.1, read as the reverse complement.
TACCCCGAAAAACCGCAGGATAGCAGCGGACAACAGCCCCGTTCACACCCCCTACAGATACCCTGCAGACACCTCATAAACACCCCGCAAGAGCACAGAAAAGCCGGGCCAGCGGCGATGAAACCAACGTTTCATCGCCGCCAGCCCGGCATAATCCCTAGACCCTAGAGGCTAGTCCTAGCGAACCTTATAAAGCCCTATCGGACCTTGTAGTTCATCAAGAAACCAGCCAGCTCACCACGGCTCACCAGCGCAGACGGGTGGTACTCAGAACCCGGGAAAACCTGCAGCTTCTGCTGCTTAGCCCAGGTAATCTCGCGGTAGAACGCAGAACCGACCTTCACGTCGGTGTACGGTGCCTCAGTCACAGCAACCGGCTTCTTGCCATCAAAACGGTACAGGAACGCTGCAACGGTAGCGTTAGACACGGACGCATTCGCGTGGAACTTACCATCGGACCAGCCGAACGTAATGCCCTTCTGACGAGCCCAAATGTAGGCGACGTAGTTCGGGTCATCAGCCTTCACATCCGCGTACGGGCTAGTAGCCGGCAGATCAACCTTCGGGGAACCAGCCAGGCGGTACAGCGCAACGGTCAGGTCGCCGCGGGTCGCGTCATCATTAACGCCAAACCAATCCTTCTCGCGAGAATCGATCAGCTTCTGATCAGCAGCCCACAGAACAGCCTTGTGGTTCGCGTGAGCAGTCGGAACGTCAGCGAAACGCTCACGGACCTTCTTGTTCGCAGACTCACCAGTCAGAGTCAGGTAATCAGCAGCGATGCGCTCGCGCTGACCATCCGCATAGTTAATGGTTACGAAAATAGCGTAGCGGCTATCCTCATCCAGCTTGGTGCCGTCAACATTAACGGTGGTCTCAAATGCGCCAGTTGCCACACGGTCAGCGTTCAGAGTGATGCTATCCAGAGCCTCACCGGTCGGGTTGCCGTCAGCCTCAGCCTCAGAGAACAGAACGTTCACGGTAGCGCCAGCCGGAACCTTGAAATCCTTACCCTTCACACGGATAGTGGTCGAAGAGCTCAGATCAACCTTGTCAGTGCTCAGGGACACCGAAGGCGAAGCAGTCTTAACGTTCTCGCCGTTCACCGGAACAAACGCCTGAGTGCTCAGCGCCTGGTTGTTCGCCTCATCGTTATCTTCCGGGACGTTGAACTCGAAAGTCTGCACAACGTAGGAGCTGCCGGACTTCAGGGTGCCTGCCGGGATGTCCAGAACGGTCGAGAAACGGCCGTTGGTGTAGCCCATGTACTGGCCGAAGAAAGCAGAGTAAGAGGTGAACTTAGCCTCCGACTGAGCCAGCGCGGGGCCGGTTGCCTTACCGGTCGCCGGATCAACCGCACGAACCGCCACAATTAGCGACTCGCTACCGTTGTACGAAATGTTCTGGAAACCGGCACCGTTCACGGTGACCTTAGTGTTCTCAGAAGCATTCACCGACGAAGCGTCGTACGACAGGGTCGGGGAATCAACGGTGGGAACATCCGCAACCTTCAGTTCAGTACGAACCTCATCCGCGGGAATCCAGCCGTCTTCAGCGTCATCGCGGTAACCGAGCACAACATCGAAGGACGAGCCATTGGCCTCCAGATAGTTAGCGTCGATCGAAGCGGTCAGGTTCACGGTGCCGTCAGCCGCAAAGGCGGAGGCGGGAACATCCTGAACGTAGAAGGGGTAATCACGCGGGTGGTGCGGCGGGAAAGCAACACTTTCACCCTTCGGAACAACGTACAGGCGGAACGACTTGCCCTTGACGAAGTCCTTAGAGAAACCGGAGCCGCTAACCGTCACGTTGCCGCCCTTGAGAATATCAAAAGTGCCGGAGGTAACCTGCAGACGCTGAGCACCCTGAACCTCGCCCTGCGCAACAGCCTGAGCCGCTACCGGAGCAGCAGGCGCCGCAAACGCGGGGGAGAGGGGCAAGAGCATGGCGCCAGCCAGGGTGATGGCGCAGCCGCTCTTGGCCATGTTTTTGGGTAGCGCAAAGCGCATGTGGTTGGGAAGTGAGGACATTGTAATCCAATCAGTTTTTATCGGTGTCACGCATCGAGTGTGGTGCGCATAAACACCGTAGCAAATAGTTAAGACGTGCTGGAACCTGAAAGGTCATCAGCGCGAAAAATGTCTGTGTGTTTTATCGCATGTCTTAAGATGAAGTATAGCTTTAAAAAGTATGTGCATGACGTGGAAAATATGCCTAAATATTGTGCTGATAAGCACAAACACTGGTCACTGTACAAAAAAGAAAGCACAAAAAACCCACCGCATTCGAAAAATTCGCACCTATGCAACCTCTGCAGGTTGAGAATATTCACAATGCGGTGGGCAAGGCAACATAAAAGTCACCCACAATAAAAGTGGCACATAAACAGAGCCATAAAGTCGCTTACTTGACGAAAGCCAACCAAAATAGCTAACACCACGGCGAGACACTATGTGAGACGGCTGCCGCCGTGCTCCATACGGTACAGCATGACCGCCAAGTCGTAGGTGGTCGTTTGCGGCCAGGTAAAGTCCTCGCGTAGCCAATCCTCGGCGTAGCCCCAGATGTGTTGCTGCACAGCCCACCGAGATTCACGCCAAAA
>NZ_KV814378.1:118402-124467 GCF_001813895.1 Rothia sp. HMSC071C12 | reverse complement strand
GCTGCACAGCCCACCGAGATTCACGCCAAAAAGCGCTACCCTCGCTTAAATCCGTAGCCCAATACTTAGTGCTCAGCTCAGAATCCTTCGACCCCGGCAAGCTGCCATTACGAGGCTGAGGCGCGGCAGCCGGCAAGATGGGCGACACCTTACCGCGCGAACGCTGATACCTGTACAAGAACGCAACGATAGAGCGAGTAGAAAGCTGTGCATCCGGGTGGAAACTACCATCAATCCAACCGGACGTAATGCTCTGCTGACGAGCCCACACAATTGCTGCATAGTCCGGGTCGCTAGGCTGAACATCCGAATACGGACTGGTCGCCGGAAGCTCAACCTTTGGGGAACCCGCCAACCTATAGAGAGCCACCGTCAGATCACGGCGCGTCAAATTCTCAGAAAAATAGGACTCTGACTTAGGAAGCTGCTGAGCCTTGTACCACCTCTTCGCAGCCTCACGCTCCTCAAACGCGTTCACCACCAAACCAAGGTCAGTAGAAACAACCTGCTGCACAGAATCCGCGGCACCACCCCGACCGGGAAGAACCTTCTCCACCACCAGCTTGTAACCGCCCTGATAATTCAGCGCCTCACCGGGAATAGTGAGGGTTGCCTCCGTGTAACCGCTCTGGATGCGGTCAGCCGCAATATCCTGCTTCAGCGCCTTCTGACCGGTCAGATTACCAGAAGCATCCGTAGCCTGCAGCGAAAAACGGTAATGACCCTCAGCAAGCTTCGGCAGATTCACGGCACGCACCTGCAACGTGTTCTTCTCCCAATAGGGGCTCACTTGCGGTGAATCAGAACGATATTGGCTCATCTGCTGCGGCTCAACACGCAGAACCGGGGCAGCATCCTTCACCTCGGCGTTCGAGTTGGGCGAGCGCACCGGAATAAACGGGGCAACATCCGTCAAAAGGCTACCGGGTACCTTCTCCTCATCCGGATCCGGGAAGAGGCCGCTGTAGACACCAATCATGTACGCCTTACCCGGTCGCAGAGTACCCGCAGGAATTGTCACATCCGCAGAGAAATAGTTGTTCAGAAAACTCCAACAATAGTATTCACCGCAATCCGTATAACGAACTGCATGAGTGAAAACAGGCTTGCCCACCATCTTTCCCGTGGCAGGGTCAACCTCATACAGCATCAGATATGCCGGGGCACTCCCCGGCTCAACAAGCTGCTTAGAGAGAATATGGTAGCCCTCAATCGTCAGCTGCGTATCAACCCAGGGGTTATCAATCGCCGGCATGCTGTACACGTAAGTAGTACGATCCGGCTCAGGGTCCTGCGTCAGGCTGAGAGGAGTGCGGGCAGTAAGGCGGAGGTCCTCATACTCCTCGGCGTTCGGCTCGCGCTCGCCCGCCGGATAGTAGGTCAGCACCACGTCAAGGGCAGGCGAAGGGGTAGCCCGGATGGTCTGCTTCTTGACCTCAAAGGTGAAGGTGAGGCTCCCGTCCGGGTTGTCGCGGACAATACCGTCATCTCGAAGATGATCAACCTTGCCGCGGTGCAGCGGATATTGGGTTGCCTCGCCGGTACGGGACCACTCGTAACCGGTACCACGGTTCACGAGGCCGAACTGGAAGAGCTTGTACTTCTTACGGAACTCGGGGCTCAACGGGGAAGTCGTCACGGACACCGTGCCGCCCTGAGAAATATTGAGAGTGCCGGTGGTGACCTTCAAATCAATCTTGTCAGCATCGCTCACGCCAGCGGCTACGGCATCGGTATCTGAGGCACCGGGGGTGGCAGCTACGGGGGTTGCCTGCAACGATGCGGCAGGGGAGGCGGCGCTCGCCGGATCCGCTTGAGGGGGCTCCACTTGTGCGGGTTTCGCCTGCGCCGCATCAGCATGCACAGCAGGGGTGACCGCCAGAGCCGGGGTCAAGCCCAGCAACAGGGAGAGGCTGATTGCCTTCTTGCCCTGAGTCTTTAGAGTGCGGGCATTTTGGGTAGGGGCCTTTAGGGCGGGCACCTTAGCACCCTGAGTTGTGGTTGGTCGGAAGAAAGAAGACACGGTTATCCCATCTAATGTTCTGCACTGTGCTTTTTACATGGTTGCTTTCGGCACGGTGGCTTTCTGCACAGTGGTTTTCTGTGTGGGGATTGAAGCGAGTGAGGGAAAACGTTGAGTGGAAGGGGGGGAAATGAACGGTGAAAATGAACGAAAAGTTGAGTAGAAGAGGGGCGCACAGTGCGTCTTAGCGAAAGTACTGGCGGGCTGAAAAGCCGGGCGAATCAGCCCGAAATTTCAGCCCGCCATCACCGATTGTAAAGCAACACAGTATCAGGCTGCGTGGCCGCGGGAGGCGACTCTCAAATAACTACTTCAGGGTAACTACTTGAGACGACTGCCGCCGTGCGTCATGCGGTAGAGCATCAGTGAGAACTCCCAAGAGGAAACAGTATCCAAGCTGAAATTCTCACCGTGGCCTCGATAATATTCTGCGTATCCCCAGATAATCTGCTGGGTAGCCCACAGCGATTCCCTCCAGAACGCAGTGTCCATACGCTCATACTCGGGCCAGTGCACCCGCGAACGTGAATCCCGTGTGGGAGACTCCTCCGGTACATTACTGCTATCTGACGTATCGCTCTTCGGTACAGACGAAGACGGCAAACTGCTCGACTCCGGCGAAGACGCAGGGGTTAGCGCTCGTTGGTACCTGTACAGGAATGCCACCGTCGAGGCAATCGAAAGGTTCGCTTCCGGGTGGAACTTACCATCGACCCAACCGAAGGTAATACCCTTCTGACGAGCCCAAATGTACGCGGCGTAGTCCGGGTCGTTCGGTGCCACATCCGCGTAAGGGCTGGTTGCAGGCAGCTCAGCATGAGGCGCGCCCGCCAGGCGGTACAGCGCCACCGTGACATCGCGGCGACTCAGCACAGTCTTACTCTCATCCAGAAGAGCCTGTTTCTTGACCCATTCGACAGCAGCCTTCTGCTCCTCAGCAGTATTCGCCAAGAGATCAAGATTCTCAGAAGCCACCGGCTCGACCGCATCCGCGGCACCATCCTTGCCCGGGGTTACCTTCTCCAGAACAACCCTGTACGCTCCCTCATAATTCAGCGCGCTACCGGGAACGTTCAGCGTCTCCTCAGCGGCACCATCGTGGATGCGCTCAGCGGGAATAACCTGCTCCAGAGCCTTCTCACCGGTCAGCTCGCCGAAAATATCCGTTGCCTGAATCGAGAAACGGTAATAGCCCTCGGCAAGCTTCGGAAGATTCGAGACGCGTGCGGTGAGAGTATTCATCTCCTGATACGGGTTGACGCGCTTATACGGAATGTACAAATCCGGACGCGCTACAGGCTGGTCAGGATTCGGCTGGTTATCACTCGGCTGCCCCGACCGCACCGGAAGGAACTGCGCAACACTGGTCAGCAAGCTACCGCTGTACTCCTCCTCACCCGGGTGAGGCAGATTAGAACCGTAGATACCAATCATGTAGAGCCTACCCGGCTTCAACGTACCCGCCGGAATCGTCATCTTCGTGCCGAAATAGTTATTGCGGAAACCCGTACAGTGATGCAAGCAGTTGCCCGTCAACGGAACAGCATGGGAGAAAACAGGGCGTCCCATAATCTTTCCGGTAGCCGGGTCTGCCTCGTATAGAGTGACGTACGCCTGGCTGTCGTATCCACCTACGATATTCGGGGGAAGAATATGGTAGCCCTCAACCGTCAGAGTCGTATCCTGCCACGGCTTATCAATCGCCGAAATGCTGTAGCGGTACGTCGGCTGGTCAGGCTCAGGGTCGCGCACCGTGGGCAAGGGAATTCGTGCCGTAAGACGATAATCTTCATACGGATAGTCGTGCGGGTCAGGCTTATCGGACGGGTAGTAGGTCAGCACCACATCGAAGAGCGTACCCTCCGGAACCATCATCCACTGCTTCGGAATGTCAAGAGTGAACGTGACGCTCCCGTCAGGATTATCGTGGGCCTTGCCCTCAGCGCGGAGGCCGGCAACCTTGCTGCCGTACTGCGCCTCAGGAAGGGGATTGCCGTAATATGGCTCAAGGTAATTCTCACCGCGCTCCACAATGCCGAACTCATACAGCGTGTACTTCGCGCGGAACTCGGCACTCAGCGGCGCAGTGGTCACAGAGACGGTACCGCCCTCAGAAATGTTGAGGGTGCCCGAGGTGAGCTTCATGCCAACCGGGTTGTCAGGTTTCTTATCCTCAGCAGGGGTGGGAGGGGTCAATGGGGTAGGGGAATCCGCCAGCCGAACTGGTGCAGTAACCGTAAAATTATGAATCTCTGAACCGTAGTAAGGATTATCTGAGAAATAGACCCTCAGTTCCGCTTCGGAACCCAAATACACGCCCTGTAGCTCTTTAATATCCTCAGCATTAATTTCAAGTTCTACGGTTTGGGTGCCGTCGGGGTTACGGACCACAATTTTGTCACGTTCATAGTAATGGTCACTATTAACGCTGAGGTTGGCAATCGTTTTTTGAGCAGTTTTATTATAAACACTGATTGACCCGATATAGTACCCCAAATCAACTTCCGGGGAAATATTAGAAATAGTAACTTTATATTTCCCCTCATGGTACGGGTCAACCGTCTGAGGGGACAGCGAAACCTTCGGAAGGGTATTGCGGTACGTATTGCTCTGGTAAGGCATTTTCATGGGGTTCTTGCCCACAGGAACGAAGGGGAAGGCACGCCTCATAGCAATCGGGCCTGAAGGAGAGTCTCCCTGTACCGACAGATAATAACCCTTGCCTGATTTCAAAAGACCGGCAGGAATCGTAATTTTATGCTGAAAATGACCGTTAGGAATTAGGTCATGAAAAACCCGCTTAGAATACGGAGAATCCGAAGGGTCAAAAGGTTCCAGCTCCTTGATATATTTATGGGTAACATTTGCAGACGGGTCATATTCTACGAGAGTAAAACTTAGCTTATTCATCCCGTCAAAACCCGAACCCGTCATATTGATTTCAATCGGTTTTCCGGAATTAATCTGCTCCTCCGAAATAGAATCCACATCATAGGTAATAGAAGGCAGAACAGACGCCGGAAAATCATTCGTCACAGGGAGCGCCGTACGAATACGATCCTCAGTATTCCACTGATAGGGGTGCGCTTCATCTAGCGGGCGGTAGGTCAAAATAACTTCGTACTCCATGCCCGCAGGTATGCCGTTGGAAGATACTTCCAAGTCAGCGCTGAAAGTCCCGTCTGGGGCAGGCGCCGGAACGTCAAAGCGCGGCCCCTGGTATGTTGGCTCCTGGTGAGGACCCACGTAGGTAGAGGAACCCTTGGGCGCAATAATGAGGCTACGTAGCTCATGGTGCGCCAAGAATTCGGGAGTGAAGCCGGCACCCTCAACATGCACCGTGCCTCCGGCATAAATTCTTAGTGCTCCGCTAGTGACGCGCAGAGTCGGTAGCGAACTGGTCTGCTCGCCCTGGGCTACAGGATTCTGCTGATTGTCTGCTTGTTTCTGAACCAAAGCTGCAGCGGGGGAGGCTGGGGTCGCCTGCGCCTGCTGCTCAGGTGCCGCCTGGGTCGGTGTTGCGAGTGCCGCCGGGGTGATACCGGCCAGCGGACTCAAACCCAACAGTAGCGACAGGCTGAGCGCGCGGGCGCTCGCCGGGTGGCGCGGGGCGCCTCGTGGCGTGAAGAATGAAGACATCATTATCCCATCTACAAAAAACTGTGCGGTGATTGAAGCGAGCGAGTAGATGAAGCGAGCGAAGAAGTCGAGCGGATAAAACGTGAAAAGAAAACCCCGAACAGGGGAGAAGAAGCCCCGTAAAGCCTGGTGCCGGGCAAAAGAACTCGCAGAAGGCAGGGAAGAAAAATCGGGACGGTACCGGCGGGCTGAAAAGTCGAACTAATCCGAACATTCCAGCCCACCGGTTACCCCTCACCACAACTGGGCGCTACTTGAGATGGCTACCGCCGTGCTCCATGCGGTAGAGCATCAACGCCAAGTCATAGACAGACGTTGTCTCCATGAAAAAGCGTTCGTGTTCCCAACCCCTGGTGTAGCCCCAAATGCGTTGCTGCACAGCCCACCGAGATTCACGCCAAAA
>NZ_KV814378.1:81248-118302 GCF_001813895.1 Rothia sp. HMSC071C12 | reverse complement strand
GCTGCACAGCCCACCGAGATTCACGCCAAAAAGCACTACCCTCCTCCAAATCCAGAACCCATGGGTTAGCGCTCACCTCAGATTCATCCGACCCCGGCAGGCTACCGTTACGAGACTGCGGTGCGGCAGTCGGCAAGCCGGGAGACATCATACCGCGCGAACGCTGATACCTGTACAGGAACGCCGCCGTCGAATAATTGTGCATGTTCATCTCCGGGTGGAAATTCCCATCCGCCCAACCGAACGTAATGCCCTTCTGACGAGCCCAAATATACGCGGCGTAGTCCGGATCATCCGGAGTGATATCTCCATAAGGACTCGTCGCCGGAAGCTCCACTCTCGGCGAACCCGCAAGACGGTACAGCGCCACCGTCACATCGCGGCGCGTCATATAGCTGTTCCTACCTGAATCAGAAAACTCAGGAAGAACCTGACGGCGCTTAAACCATGCCCAGGCGGCGTTGACCTCCTTATTCTTCGTAAACTGCAGCTGTAGATCCTTCGAAGTAAGCTGCTCAACCGACTCAACCGTACCGTCCTTGCCGGCAGTCACCTTTTCCAAGAAGAGCCTGTACGAGCCGTCATAATTCAGCGGCGCACCGGAGATGGTCAGCTTCTCATCCATCGTGCCGTCATGGATGCTCTCAGCAGCAATCTCCTGCACCAGCGTCTTCTGACCGGTCAGATGTCCCTGCTCATCAACATGTTGTACCGAGAAACGGTAAGAGACCCCAGGCTGCTTCTTCAAACCGACGGCGCGTACCGGCAAGATATTTTCCTCATCATAAGGGCTCACCGTCGTAGCCTTCAGAAACATCTCAGGGCTAGCCGATTCCTTATTAAGCGAACGTACCGGAATGAAATCTGCAACATCATTCAGCAACTCACCGGGGTAATTCTCATCCTCCGGACGGTCTTTACCGTAGAAACCAATCTTATAGACCTTACCCGGCTTAAGCGTTCCCCCAGGAATCGTAATAGACGTCTTAAAATGCCAATTCAGGAAATAAACGCGCTCTCCACTACGGGAAGCCGGGTACGGAATCCGAGTGGTGAATTCTGGTTCGCCTACAATCTTTCCGGTCTTCGGGTCGACTTCATAAAAAGCCAGAAGCGCGGGGCCATCCTTGCCCTCTCGACTACCGCTCGTAAGGATATGGAACCCCTCAATCGTCAGAGTCGTATCCTTCCACGGGTCATCAATTGCGGGCACACTGAAAATGTACGTCGTCTCAGTCGGCTTAGGGTCCTGCACAACATTAATAGGTGCACGCGCCACAAAACGGAATTCGGACGGCCAAGAATCCTCCCGGTGGCCCTTCTTGTGGTACGTCAAAATGACGTCGAAAAGAGTGCCTTCATTAGCCTCAATAATGTACGGCCCAATATTGAGAAAGAAGGTGTAGCTCCCGTCTGGGTTTTCTACCATCTGCTTCGGGTTGGGATCACGGTCAAAGAGGTAGCCAAAGTAGGCATATCCGTCAATGCGGGCATACGCGGCTTTGAAGTACGAAGAACCGCGGTCAACCAGAGAAAATTCGTAGAATTCGTAATTCTGGCGGAATTCAGCACTGAGCGGAGGCGTCGTCAGCGTTACTGTGCCGCCTCGAGAAATGTTGAGAGTCTCAGGAGAGACTTTAAACCCTTCCATTTCAGGATGGCGAGATTCATCTACCTTCGGAAGCGAAGACGTGGCTTCGTCAGCATCTTCTTGAGCTGCGGCGGGGGAGGCGGGGGTCGCCTGTTCCGGGTCTGCATGAGCAGGTGCAACCTGTGCCGGTTGTGCCGGGTGTTCGGGAGCCGCCAGCGCCGCCGGGGTGATACCGGCAAGCGGGCTCAAACCCAGCAGCAACGACAGGCTGAGCGCACGGGCGCTTGCCGGATGGCGCGGAGAGGTGGAACAGCGCCGGGCGCCTCGTGGTGTGAAGAATGAAGACATCATTATCCCATCTACAAAATTTATACGGTGATTGAAACGAGTGAGTAGATGAAGTGAGTGAAAAAGTTGAGCGGATAAAGCCTGAAAAGACCCCCCCAAAAAAACAGAGGAGAAGTAGCCCCGTAAAGCCTGGTGCTAGGCAAAAGAACTCGCAGAGGCAGGGAAGAAAAACCGGGGTGGCACCGGCAGGCTGAAAAGTCGAACTACGTCGAGCATCCCAGCCCACCGGTTACCTCACTCACCACGACCCGGCGCTACTTGAGGTGGCTGCCGCCGTGCGCCAAGCGGTACAGCATCAACTTCAAATCACCAGAGGAAACGAAAGACCTATCAAAGTCCTCATAGACGTATTCCCCATCAACGCGGTAACCCCACATGCGGTGATCAACAGCCCACTGAGCCTCACGCCAAAAAGCGCTACCCTGACGAACCTTATGCTGCCAGCCGCTAGCACTCCGAGGCGCATCCTGGTTACCCGGCACAGACAAGCTACGCGGCAACGAGGCAGAGGTCGGCGCCTTCGGCGTGACCTGACCCATCGCCTTCTGGTACCTGTACATGAACGCCACCGTCGACGGGGTCGAAAGCTTCGCCTCCGGGTGGAACTTGCCGTCCGCCCAGCCGAAGGTAATACCCTTCTGACGAGCCCAAATGTACGCGGCGTAGTCCGGGTCGTTCGTTGCCACATCCGCGTACGGGCTAAAAGCAGGCAGCTCAACCTTCGGGGAACCAGCCAATCGGTACAGCGACACCGTCACATCGTGGCGCGTCATACCGCTATGCCAGGACATCGGCGAAGGATTAGGCAAAATATCACGATCAGCAAACCACTGCTCAGCAGCCTGCAACTCACCCTCACGCGTCAGCTTCAGAGGAATATCCTCGAAAGCAAGCTGCTCCACCGACTCGCCGGCACCATCCTTACCGGGGGTGACCTTCTCCAAGACCAGACGATAAGCACCCGAATAGCTCAGCTGCTGAGCGATCGTCAGATTCAGCTCCACCCTGCCATCCTTGATGAGGTCAGCCGGAATCGCCTGCTGGAACACCGTCTGACCGGTCAAACGCCCCTGCTCATCAACATGCTGCACTGAGAGGCGGTACGATCCTTCACCCGGCGCAAAGAGCCCGGTAGCGCGTGCCGTAAACAAGTTCGTCTGCGCGTACGGGTTCAGGCCCACCGACCCAAGGTGCAGTGTGGGCCCCGCGGACTCCTGCTCGGGAGAATGCACCGGAAGGAACTCGGCAACATCATTCAGCATAGAACCCGGAGAATCTTCCATGCCGGGGTAAGGCAACCCGTTCCCATACATACCAATAAAGTAGAGCTTGCCCGGCTTCAACGTACCCGCAGGAATCTTCAGCTCCGCACTGAAATAGTTATTGCGGAACCACCTGGTGTTAACCCCGTAGTACGTGTAGTCATCCCGCTGAGTGAACACAGGCTCACCCACCATCTTTCCCGTTGCAGGGTCAGCCTCATAGATAGCGATGACCGGCCAATCATTACCAACCATTTCACTAGCCTGGGAGAGGATATGGCGTCCCTCAACCCGCAGCGTCGTATCCTTCCACGGGTCATCGATAGCGGATTGACTGAAGGTGTAGGTCCCACGGGTCGGTTGCGCATCCTGAACCACATCAATATGGGCGCGGGCATACAAACGGTTGGACCTACTCGAAGGTTCCGGCTCAGCTTCATCCAACGGGTAGTAGGTCATCACTACATCGAAGAGCTCACCGTCGGCAGCCTCAACGTACTGCGGGGGAACCTTAAACGTGTAGGTGAGGCTACCGTCCGGGTTCTCCCGCACCTGATGATCCAGATCCTTGAGCATCCCGCCGTACTCGTCGAGAGGCGCATAAATATTGTGTTCCGCATACACGTACACCGACCCGCGCTCCACCAGAGCCAGCTCGTGGAAAGTGTACTTCTTACGGAACTCGGCGCTCAACGGGGAAGTCGTCACCGACACCGTGCCACCCTGAGAAATATTGAGGGTTCCCGAATCGACCTTCAACTTAACATTCGCCGGGTTCTCCCAATCAACAGCATCAGCGGCAGGAGGGGCCATCGGAAGCTGCGCGCTCACCGTGAACTTATGGCTACCGTACGAATACTGAGAATCCGAGAACACCACACGCACTTCAGCCATCGAACCGCGAGAAGAAGGCCTATTGTAGGAATCACCGTGAACCTTATACTCAACCTCCACGGTCAGAGTGCCGTCAGCGTTGCGGGTTACCAGCTCGTCACGCTTATAGTATTGACCCGCTACATCATTCCTCGCAAAATATCCCTGCTCACCAGAGGTAGCGTTATAAATCGACACAGAGTCAAGGTAGTACCCCAGGTCAACCTCGGGGGAAATATTAGAAATAGTTACCTTATAGACGCGGTCCTGACCGGGATCAAAATCCTGCGCGGCAACAGATACCTTCGGCAGGGTATTCCTGAACGAATTATCCTGATACGCCATGCGCGCAGGGCTATTACCCACAGGAACGAAGGGGAACTTGCGCGTCAGCTTATTCCACCCGTGGGTTTCTACACCGGAAACACCCAGGGAATACCCCTTACCGGACTTCAAAACTCCCGCGGGGATAGTGACCTTTTTCTGGAAATAGCCGTTAGGAATCAGGCCCTTGAAAATGCGCTGATTCTCTTCCGTATCCGGTGCCTTCAGTTCACCAAGCGAAGCCACATTATCGTTCGTGACCTTTCCCTGCTCATCATGCTCGGACAAGGTGAACTTCACGGAGCTGACATCCTGAAAACCGGTACCCGTCAACGTCACCTCAACCGGCTGACCGGAAGCAATCTGCTCCTCAGAAATAGCCGAAACATCATAGGTGATGGAGGGAAGGACAGCCTTCGGGAGGTTGAACTCCACCGGCAGCGCCGTACGGACGCGGTCCTCAGTGTTCCACGCGTAGGGGTGGGCATCGTCTACGGGGCGGTAGGTCAGAATGACCTCGTACTCCAGGTTCGCCGGCAGGCTATTCGCCGGAACCGTCAGGTCATCGCTGAAACTGCCGTCAGCAGCCGGTTTCGGGGCGTCAAAGATAAGGCCGCGGTGATCGACCTTTTGGTAGGGGTTAGCGTAGGTTGAAGAGCCCTTCGGGGCAATCGTGAGGCTACGTAGCTCATGATGCGCCAAGAACTCGGGGGTCAGCCCGGTACCCTCCACGTGGACGGTGCCGCCGTGGAGAATGTCGAGGGTTCCGCTGGTCACGCGTAGGGTCGGCAGGGGTGCATCCTGCTTATCACCCTGCGCGGGCGCATTCTGTACGGGTGCTGCTTGAAGTGCTGCCTGCTGCTTGCCTGTCTGCTGCGTATCTGCCTGCTGCGCGGGGGAGGCGGGCGCCGGCTGAGCCGCCACCGGCGTCAAAGCCAACAGCGGAGTCAAACCCAAAACCAGGGAAGCACCCGCAACTTTTCGGCGCGTGCCACGAGCAGGCTTAAAGAAGGAGGACATCATCATCCAATCTGAATTTTCTGCATGAAAGAGGGCGAATGAGAAAAGAAGTTGAGAGGATAAATGAGTGACAGTCCACCGCACCAAACCCGCACCGAATCCATATCGTAGAGGAGACGTAGCGGCGGCATGCTGAAGTGTAATTTCAGCCTACCAATCCGCGTCTTAGACAATCAACGAAAACACGAGAAAAGCATGCCGATGAGAGTTATAAGACAAAAAATTCAAAAATTACGTCCCTGGTTTATGCAAAGCCCAAACCCCAAAAAGACTGCACAACAGAGAAACAAAACTGGAAACATCACCAGCACTAAAAACAGCACCCAGCAGCGCCTGCACCAGCAGCGCCAGTACCATAAAGCGGGCACACAGAAGGGACGGTGAGAGAAAAACTCTCACCGCCCCTTCTATAGCCACTATCTTCAGCTGCTGTTCTTAGAAGTCAACCCAAGCTAAAACACGCAGGGGCAACCGTACGGTTCAAGGCACCTGCCGAATCCTAATCATCGATATAGGGGCTGTTGGGGATGGTGTCAAGCATGTCGAGCATTGACAGGACACGAGCCAGCTCCTCGCGGGTAGCAGTCTTGGTCGGACGGAAATCCTTGCTCTTATAGTGATATCTCGTATCGATATTCACCGACGAGTGCAGCCACACCGACTCGGTGTAGAACGGGGCACCCGGCTTCATATCCTGCGGGGTAGTGGGACGGAACCAATAAGAACGACGACCGGGGGTAAGCATAAAGTAACGGTAGAAGAACGCAGCCATCGTAGCGCGGCTAGCCACCGCCTCCGGGTGCATCTTACCGTCAGACCAGCCCGAGGTCAGACCATTCTGGTACGCCCAAATGTATGCCGAGTAACGCTCATCCTTCGGGGACACATCCGGGAAAGGAGAACGCGCAGGAAGCTTCACCTTCGGTGAGCGGGCGCCTCGGTAAATTGCATCCATCAGGTCGCCGCGAGTCACCGCACGCTGAGGGTGGAAGCAACGATCCTTATCAATCAGCAGAATCTTTGCGCTACATGACCTGTAGATATCGGGGGCGTACTCGCCATCCATATCAATATCCACAATGAACGGTGCCCACGCGAACTCAGTGTTAATCGTTGGGCGAACCTCAATAGTGCGCAGGATGGTGTACTGCTCACGGCGCGGACGAAGAGACAGACGAACCCCGTAGTTTCCCTTCGGGCCGGCAGTGATGTCACGATTAATGACGTGGTGCCTTACATAGAGGTCATTCTCAATGCGCTTCTTCGGCTCAAGAGCGAAGAAATAGAACTGAGTGAAGCCCTTCTCCTTGGTGTAGTAGCCAGCCTCAATGTATGGGGTGTACAGGCCAGTATCAAGCACAGCCTGCAAACCGGTAATCTCGTAGCTGAGGTTGAAGCCGCTAATATCAAACGACGCCTCGGTAATCTTGAACGTCAGCGGGGTGGTCTTAACGTCCAAGGTGGCAGCCTGGGCGCTCTGCTCGCCGGCATGGTGTGCACCCAAAGCGCCAGCGACTGTTAGTGCTGCCGCACCCTTAAAAAGGGCGCGACGAGAGGAAAAAGTAGACATATCATTGTCCTATCGATGTGTTTCTGAGTGGTTACTTCTACGCTAGCAAACCAATAACCATTGGTTAAACCTCTAGTCGTTTGTTATACGTACGTGGCGTGACGTGTTTCCATGTGTGCTGGGTTGAGAATGTGAATGTTAGTGAGTGAAATACCCGCCACCAATGGCGAGACGTTTAATACTATAAACATTTTTACTCGCAAAAAGAAGGCGGATAGTTGGACACTAACCGCCTTCTCTGCTCATCAAAAGCTACCCCTAAAATGTGGGGAAATGTGGTTTTACAAGGGGTAATACAGATTTAAGCCACTAGAAAAAATAGTTAAAAAATTTTCAATATGATGCAAAAAATAAGCGGAAACAAATAGTTGGGCAACCTACTGCTCATGCACCAGCAGCGTCAAAACACCCGCCTTACGCGCCGTCGGCAGGGTGCACTCCACCGACCAGTCCTCGCTGACCGCCTCCAAAAATTCGGCAATACCCGCCGTGGAACCATCAATAGGACGAGCTGCCAAACCCGACTGAATCAGGTAGCGTGCAAACAGGCCGCGGTAATGCTTCGCCATGTGTGAGACGACCTTACGCGACCCATCAGCCGCCACACGCTCCACACGAACCGCCAGAGTCTGCGACGGGGGAGTCACCCACGACTTCGCGTAGGCTGCAGAACGGCAATCCAGAATCAGCTGGTCCCTCGCAGTCGCTTCCAGTGCGGTACCCAACGCACCTTTCCAGAAGGAGGCGAGCGCACCCACCGACCCCAGCTTCACGCCCATCGAGAGGCGGTAGGCGGGGATTGCGTCTTCGGGGCGCAGAATACCCCACAGTGCCGAAGAAATCAGTAGCGACCAGTGCGCGGCATCGCGTTCGGCGGGGGAGAAGCTCGCATAATCCAGCGCCTCAAAGAGCACACCCGTGTAGGTGCGGATCGCGGGCTGTGCCGGTTCGGTCAGCAAGCGGGTATTGCGTTCCACCTCTGCTGCGAGGGATGCACCCACCTTGAGCTCCGTGAGAGCATCGGGGCCCGAGCTAACTGCCGCCAGCTCCTCCAGGACGCTCTCACGCTCGGCGGTCAGCTCAGGGAACGAGAGGTCAGCGAAGCATACGGGCGCGTTGCCGGCGGGAGCGGGAGTTTTACCTTCGGAAGGGGGAAGAAGAATCAGCATCTCTCCAGTGTACCCGCGAGACGCAGTGTAGCTACGAGGCGCAGTGTAGTTGCGAGACGTCAGCGTGCCCGCGAGGTCGCTAGTGTACCCATGTGTACCCGCGAAGCGAACCCGGGAAATAGCCACATCCAAGGGTGTGCGTATAATGGGTTGGGTGAAACGGGCCGTCTGGGCAATCGCGAGGCACACGTGCTTCGAGGAAAGTCCGGGCTCCACAGCACAGGATGGTGGATAACATCCACTCGGGGTAACCCGCAGGCCAGTGCCACAGAAAGTAAACCGCCGCGGTTCGCCGCGGTAAGGGTGAAAGGGTGGTGTAAGAGACCACCAGCGGGCGCGGTGACGTGCCCGGCTAGGTAAACCCCATTCGGAGCAAGGTCAAACAGAATACGCCATGGTAGGGTAGTGCGCCCGATCCCCGTCAGCTTCCTTTACGGAGGTGGGGTGCGTATTCGGGTAGGCTGCTTGAGACGTGCGGCAACGTACGTTCTAGATAGATGATTGCCTCAAAATGCCCCTTCGGGTGGCGTTTTAGACAGAACCCGGCTCATAGGATGACCCGTTTCACGCTACCGTTAGCTGATGGAAAACATCATCGGCTGATGGAAAACGAAGACCGCGAATGCGTTTTTAGAGTGCATTCGCGGTCTTCGTTTTAAACTTCTTGAAAAGGTCTCTGACCTTTAGAAGAGCTCGTGATTAGTGGCCGAACGGATCCGGGTCCACGCCGGGCGTCCACGAGTTACCGTCGACGGTCCAGCCTTCCTTCTTCACGACCTTCTTCATCTTGCTGGTCCACTTCTTGTTCAGGCGGTTCACGTACAGCTTGCCGTCCAGGTGGTCGGTTTCGTGCTGCATGCAGCGTGCGAACCAGCCGGTCGCCTCAAACTGGACGGGGTTGCCGTGCTCGTCAAGACCGTTCACGGTCACCCATTCGGCGCGCTTGAGGGGGAAGCCGTAACCGGGGAAGGACAGGCAGCCCTCTTCCTCCTCGTAGGGGTCCGGGTCAGCGGTAGAAATCTTGCCCAGGGTCAGTACCGGGTTGATGATGCAGCCGCGCGGGGGAACGCCGTCCTCATTCTCCATCTTGTAGGTGAAGATGCGCAGGCCCACACCAATCTGCGGTGCCGCCAGGCCCACACCGTTGGATGCGTCCATGGTTTCGTACATGTCAGCCACGAGCTCCTTGAGCTCATCATTAAACTCGGTGACGGGTGCCGCGGGGCGGTGCAGAACGGGGTTGCCGTGAATAACGATGGGGCGAATAGCCACGGAATTATCCTTTGCTTGTGTTGAACGGGAACTGTTGAGTGGGAACTTGCCGGGTACACCGTGTGTGGGTGAACCGGATTGAGGGTAAGCGAAAGGGCCGTTACGGATAACCATAACGACCCTTTCCATCGGGGTGATCGACGGGGGTTGAACCCGCGACCTCCTGGACCACAACCAGGCGCTCTGCCAACTGAGCTACGACCACCATGTGCTTCGCTTGGTTTCCCTTGCGATATGCAACGGATACTACTGTACAGGAGATTCAGAAACCTGCCAAGTTGAAAAGCTATGATGCTCGTTACATTCTGCGCTTACGCCTTGGATGCCTCAGCCGCCTCGCGTGCAGCACGCTCAGCCTCCACCTCACGCGCAATCTGCGCCGAAGCAATCGCATCCGGGCCCTGCGGCACAAAAATGGCGCGACGGTAATACTTCAACTCATCAATCGAGTCCTTGATATCACCCAGTGCGCGGTGGTTACCGGTCTTCGCCGGGGCACTATGACGAGCCGCCGGGTACCAGCGCGACGCTAGCTCCTTAATGGTCGACACATCAATCACACGGTAGTGAAGGTGCGCCATGACCTCGGGCATGTAGCGCTCCAAGAAGCGCTTATCCATGCCCACCGAGTTGCCGCCCAGCTGCGCCTTGCCCGCCACCGGAACATACTTCTTGATGTAGCGAAGCACCTGCTCCTGCGCGTAATCCATCGACACACCGTGCTCAATATCGGGCAGTAGACCCGACGCCTCATGCATCGAACGCACAAAGTCATTCATGTTCTCCAGCGCACCGGCAGGAGACTCATCACCGGGCTTAATGACGAACTCAACGCCAGAACCCAGAATGTTCAAATCGGCATCCGTGACCAGAACGCCCACCTCGACGAGAGCGTCGTTCTCCACGTCCAGGCCGGTCATCTCGCAGTCAATCCATACAATACGTTCACTAGAAATACTCACTCTCCCACTCTACCCCCAAACGCTGCCGGCCTGGCGGGTAGCACGTCACAAAAGGGGTACAAGAGGGCGCAAGAAAGGTACGAGCGGATGCGCAAACGGCGGCAGCGGGGGAGAACTGCGCCACTCTGCGTGCCCTTGAGGCGTGTCCACAAGCGTCTTCGCAACAGTGATTCTCGCAAGTGCATCCAAGGGCTCCGGTATGATAAAAACCAGAACGACGATGCAGACAGAAAGGGAGTTATGCGCGCACCAAAGGAGCTAGCACACCGGCTCACCACCCCCGGTGCACACGACGCACCTCTCTCACCCAAACTCTTGGACTACGTCAATAATCACCGTCTGCGCACGCTGATTATCGGCACCATCGGCTCCATCATGGTCACCCTCGGCTCCTACGCCGTCGGCTGGCTCGCCGACAGCTCCAGCTTCTGGCGCTACGACATTATTCGAGCCATCCGATTCGAAGCAGCATGGGTCATCACCGGCATTATTCTGCTCGCCCTCGGCGCTATGATCATGTGCCGTGAATGGCTGCGCATCTACCAGAAAATGGGCGACTGGAACGAACCCAACGCCATGCGGTGGATGATTGCCGTCACCGCCAGCTGGTCCCTGCCGCAGATTTTCGCGTTCACCATCTACAGCCGCGACATGTTCTCCTACTACGGTCAGGGCATGGTCATGGCGCACGGCCTCAACCCGTACAAGCACGGTGTCTCCGAAATCTCGAACTTCATGCAGAACGGTGCGGACCCCATGTGGGCGGAATCCCCGCCCCCGTACGGACCTGTCTCCCTCAAGCTCGAAGAGTGGATTGTGCGCCTGGCGGGGGAGAACATCGACCTCTCCCTCTTCTACTTCCGCCTGCTCTCCGTGTTCGCGGTCATCGGCATTCTCTTCTACGTGGCAAAACTCGCCCAGGCGCACGGCTTCAACCAGGTCCGCGCTCTCTGGCAGATTGGCCCGAACCCGCTGTTCATCGCATCGTTCATCGCCAGCGGCCACAACGACTCGCTCATGACTATGTTCATGCTCGGGGGTCTCTACTACGCCAAGCGCTACCGTGACACCTGGTGGGGCGGCCCGCTCGGCGTGACCTTCGTAGCCCTTGGCGTTGCCGTCAAGCCGCTCGCCCTCGTGGTGCTACCCTTCGTGGGTCTGCTCTGGGCGGGTAAGAACGCCTCCTGGCCGCGTAAGTTCATCTTCTGGGTGCTCTCCGGCGTGCTGTTGCTCGCCGAAATGGCGCTCATGGGCTGGGCAACCGGACTGGAATTCGGCTGGATCAAGGCACTGTCCACCACCGGCGGCCAGTACATCTGGTACACCCCCTTCGGCCTGGTCATCGGCGCCGCCTCCCTGTTCGTTCAGGGCGACGCCTTCGAGGTCATCCGCAAGCTCATCGAGACCGTCGGCAAGGGCATCGGTATGCTCGGCGCGGTAGCAATGGCATTCGTTGGACGCGACCGCAACATCGTGCGCCACGCCGGCCTCGCAATCCTGTTCATGCTCCTGTGCAGCCCCATGATTCAGCCCTGGTACCTGCTCTGGGCAATCCCGATGCTCGCCGCAACCGGCCTGCGCTCGCACTTCCAGCTCATGTGGTACTTCATCACCACGCTGTTCTTCATGGCGTACGGTGTGAGCGACCAGCTGAACGTGTCGCCCTACCTGCGCGATTTCAACCAGGACATGGGCCGACTCATCGCGACCGTCATCTGCCTGGGCTACATCATCTACCTGGTCGCCCTCGACCCGGCAACCCGCCGCCTGGTGTACGTGAGCCTGCACCCCACGCAGATTCGCCGCACCACCATCCGTCTGTGGTGGCAGCTGTTCCCCGGTGCATCAAGCCGCCGCGCACGCCGCCGCGAGGTGAAGAAAGCAGAACGCGAAGCCGCCAAGGTAGGCTCCTAGCGCGTCAGCCGGATGCGCCGCCCAACGGACCGGCCCCCGCGTGAGAGGCGCGGTGCATGAGAGGCTCAAAATCTCATGTACCCTAGAGGAAGGCCTCAGTAGCTCAGAGGATAGAGCAGGAGCCTTCTAATCTCTTGGTCGGGGGTTCGATTCCCTCCTGGGGCGCCACAAACAAAAACCGCCCCGCACCCTAAACTCAGGGTGCGGGGCGGTTTTCTGTATGCATTTACGTTTTGCGCCGCCGCAAGGAGGCGGTGCCGGGAGACTACTTCTTGGTCGGGGCTACTTCTTAGTGGGGTTCGTGTCCTTGCAGGAGTTAAGGACGCGCTCCATAACCTTCTTCTCGTCCGCGGTCACCCACAGCTTGTACTTCGCCTTCACGTGCACCTGACGAGCCACGTAGGTGCAGCGGTAGGCGGTGTTGCTCGGCAGCCACTCGGAGGCGTCCGCATCGGACTTCTGCTGGTTCGCCGGGCCGTCCGCGGCGAGCAGGTTCTCCGGGTCGTTTGCCAGCTGGCGGCGCTGCTCGGCGGTCAAATCCTGAGCGCCGGTCTGCCATGCGTTCGATAGTGCCACCACGTGGTCAATCTGCACAGCCGAGGAGGTCTTCTTACCGCGCTTGAACTCGATAGTCTTGCCGGTGTACGGGTCAGCCAGAGTGCCGCTGATGACGGTGCATGCGTGGGTCCTGACCTTGAAACGAACATTGGTCAGGTCGCGGCGCAGAATATCGTCGCGGGTGTTGCACTTGTTGCCGTCAACGTCATCCCATGCGGGACCGAACTGGTCGCGAGAGTAGCCGGCCTTCGAGGCGCGATCCTTCACCTGTAGGGACGCCAGCTCGCTCTTCGCAGTCGCCAGATCCGGTGCGAGCGCGGTCGCGGGATCAACCGCCTTGTACGGGTTCTTGACCTCGGCGAGGGTTTCGGTGGCAACGGTGGTTTCTTCCTCATCGGTGGCGGAGGTCGTCGTATCCGAACCGAGCAGACCGTCCACGCCGTTCTTGCTCACGTAGACCAGACCAATAATCAGCACGATCACGGCAAACACAGCGAGCAGGCCGTAAATGAGGCGCTTCTTCTGCGGGTCCATCGAATCGGGCAGCTTGGGCAGGTTGCGTTGCAGCTGCTGAAGTTCCTGCAGGGAAGGCAGGTTGTTGTTCGCGGGCTTTTTGCTCACGGGTTCTCCAAGGCGGGTAGACGGGATGCGGCTGAGTGCACCGCATCATCAAGGATAGAGGGCACGGAGCTGAAATAGTGAACTGGAGGGCAAAAATAGCCGCCCCGACGCTGAGATACCTGTCACCATGTCGGGTGGGGTAGGGGTTGCGGAGGTTTTGGTGAGGGGGATGGGGGTCTTTGCCATGGGGGAGCAGTCGTCATATTTCTGCAGGGAGCGTGCTACTGACGGGTAAATTTTGAAAAAACGGGGCGAAAAGTTCAAAAAATCTATCCACAGGCGGCACTCAAAACTGCAAAACGCGAGGTTATCCACAGAAGCGGTAACCGCCGGGTGCAAGGTCGGCATAGCGCTGGCAAGGTGAAGGAACCCACCCACTAGTTCTAAGGAGAAACCATGAGCGACACCATCCTGATCCGCGGATTCACCGCCTCCGACCCGGCACTGAGCACCCTGCCCAACGGGGTGCCCGTCGTGAACTTTCGCCTCGCCAGCACCCCGCGCTGGCAGGACGCCACCGGCACCTGGAAAGAAGGCACCACCAACTGGTACACCGTGAAAGCCTACCGCCGCCTCGCGCAGAACATCGCCACATCCATTGAGAAGGGGCAGCCGCTGGTCGTGAGTGGCCGCCAGCGCATTAGCCGCTGGAACCGCGAAGACGGCACGCAGGGCACTACGGTAGAAGTGGACGCCCTCGGTATTGGCCACGACCTGAACTACGGCACGAGCACCTTCGCCCGCACCGTGGAGAAGCGCACGGTCAACGAGGGCTCCCTGCAGAGTGCGTCTCAGCAGGACGCACCTCAGCTGGGTATGCCGCATTCGGGTGCGCCGTTGCAGGAGACGCCTCAGCCGGGCATGTCTCAGTACACGCAGCAGTATGCCCCTGCGCACGCACCCCAGCAGAACGCGGAGGCGCCGGGCGTGACCGCTCCAGGTGCTTCGGCACAGAATGGTGCATCCCAGGGCGGGGGAGCGCAGAGTGACGAACCCCCCTTCTAAAAGTGCTCCCCGGATGCTTGCATAAACGCGGGCGCATTGGGATAATGGAGCATTGTGTTGACATCGGGCACGCCCCTGCCGCAGGGGGAAGAGCGACCAACGATGTCAACCTTCGGGCACCAATCCTGTCCGAAGCATCAAGTTTTCTGTCCCGCAGTGGGGCAGAGCAATCTGAGTCTATTTGACCTGCGGCAGATGACTCTGGAGATCTACAACTATGCAGACTCTTGACTTCCTCGACAAGAAGTCCCTCCGTGACGACGTCCCCGCATTCGGCCCCGGTGACACCCTGAACGTTCACGTTAAGATCGTTGAAGGTAAGAACCACCGTATCCAGGTCTTCAAGGGCTTCGTCGTTGGCCGCCAGGGTGCAGGCGTTCGCGAGACCTTCACCGTCCGCAAGGTTTCCTTCGGCGTTGGTGTTGAGCGTACCTTCCCCGTTCACTCTCCCTCCATCGAGAAGATCGAGGTTGTGACCCGCGGTGACGTCCGTCGTGCAAAGCTGTACTACATGCGCGACCGCCACGGTAAGGCTGCTCGTATCCGCGAGAAGCGCGAGTTCTAATCTTTATAGATACAGAATTCTGTTGCAAACCGCTCCCCAACCGCATTCCGCGGGAGAGGAGCGGTTTTTGCATATTCTGAGACCTCGTTTTCTGAGAACCTTGCCGCTCTCAGAAAATAAAAGCCCAAGAGCGCAAACACTCTCGATACAATAGCTAGGTACCGTTTCACTCGAGCTAGGTATCTCTCAAACGAAAGGCTCACTCCAGCATGGCAGACGACAAGAACACTGCGAACACCAGCCCCTTCCCTGAGGGATACCAGCCTCAAAGCCGCCGCGAGCGCCGGGAAATGGAAGAATACTTCGCGCGCCTCGCCGCCGAAAAGGCAGCAGCTGAGAAGGCTGCTGCCGAGCAGAGTGCCGCAGAGAATGCGGGCACAGAGAAGGCGGCCCCCTGGGTGGCATCCGCGGGCGCTACTGAGGCGACCGAAAGCGATACCAAGGGTGCATCTGAGCGTGATCACGAGGTGGTAGCTAGCGCCGAGGCGAGCGCCGCCTCCGCAGATGCCGCCGTCGCGACTTCTTCCGCCGCAAAGAACACTAAGCGCGAAGAAACCGCAAACGAGGAGACTATCGCAGATGAGGAGAGTGCCGCAGACGTGGAAACCACCAAGGACTTCTCCGAAATGACCCCCAAGGAACGCCGCAAGGCAAAGCGCGCCGAACAGGCAGAGCTGACCTACTCCCAGGCGCAGGAAGAAGGCCGCCTCGGCGAATGGCTCTGGGTGCAGGCACGCGAAGGCGGCACCGTCATCCTGTACGCGCTGGTCATCGCATTCCTGGTCAAGACCTTCCTGCTGCGCGGCTTCTACATTCCTTCCGGCTCCATGGAGCAGACCCTGCAGGTCAACGACCGCGTGTTCATTAACGTGGCGGGCTCTTACTTTAGCGAGCCTAAGCGCGGCGACGTCATCGTCTTCAAGGACTCTCAGGGCTGGATTCCTTCCACCCAGAAGACCAGCAGCCCGCTCAAGGAC
This sequence comes from Rothia sp. HMSC071C12, assembly GCF_001813895.1. Lineage (NCBI taxonomy): Bacteria > Bacillati > Actinomycetota > Actinomycetes > Micrococcales > Micrococcaceae > Rothia > Rothia sp. HMSC071C12. The sequence goes on along the minus strand of NZ_KV814378.1, from coordinate 102,271 downwards.
GCCCTGTCCTTCGCGGGTATTCTGCCGGATACCTCCTCGAACTTCCTGGTCAAGCGCGTTATCGGTACTCCCGGTGACGTGGTCGAGAGCGACGGCAACGGCAAAATCAAGGTCAACGGTGTAGAAATTACCGAACCGTACCTGTACCCGGGCAACCCGCCCTCGGAGATGCCCTTCAAGGTGACCGTGCCCGCCGGCAAGTACTTCGTCATGGGTGACCACCGCAGCAACTCCGCCGACTCCCGCTACCACATTAGCGACGGCACCGCGTTCATCTCCAAGGATGACGTGCAGGGTAACGTTTTCGTTGTGGCGTGGCCGCTGAACCACTTCGGTCTGCTGCAGGATCAGAGCTCGGTGTTCTCCTCGATTCCCGCACCGACCTCCACCCCGAGCGAATAAGCGACGAGCGTGGCAATGATGGTGAGCGCCCAGAAGAGCACAACGAAACCCACTCAAGCTAAGCCCGCGAAGACAACCCCGCCCGCCGCCGACCTCGAGTACGAGCAACAGCTCTTCGCCTCCGGCGCCCGCACAGTTGCCGGAATCGACGAGGTAGGCCGCGGCTCCATGGCGGGCCCGGTCACCGTGGGCGTCGCAATCCTCACCCCGGACGCCACCCTCGAGGTGGGCGGGCTGATCGACTCCAAGGCGCTCTCACCGGCACGCCGCGAATCCATGGTTCCCGAAATCCGCCAGTGGTGCGCCGTGGCGGTCGGGCACGTGGAACCGGCAGATATTGACCGGCTCGGCATGACCCTCTCGCTGAGGCTTGCCGCCCAGCGTGCGCTCGCCGAGCTGGCGCGCCGCGGATACCGTGCCGACGCCGCCCTGCTGGACGGTAAGCACGACTGGTTCACCCCTCCGCAGGAGGACCTGTTCAGTGCGCTGGCACCGGACCCGGCGCAGGCACACTACAACGAACTGCTCGCCCAAGCGTGGGAAGGCGCAGGCGGTGCAGATGAGCCCGCGCAGATGCCGGTGACCATGGTCATTAAGGGTGACTACAAGTGTGCCTCCATCGCCGCCGCATCGGTGGTTGCGAAGGTGGAACGTGACGAGCTGATGGTTCAGCTGGATACCCGCTACCCGGGGTACGGCTGGGCAAAGAACAAGGGCTACGGATCTGCCGCTCACCGCGAGGCGATTAGCGTGCAGGGCCCCAGCCCGCAGCATCGACTGTCATGGTCGCTTCCGGCGACCGCCGAGCAGATTGAGGCCGCTGCGGCACAGCGCGGCTAGGGCGTGTGGTATTCCTGAAAACCGCGCCTCGGAAGGCCGCGAAAGCCTAACGTGCCACCGCTGAATCAGTACTACAAAAGTCCAGGAAAGGAAGAGTAGTGAGCGCAGAAGACCTCGAAAACTACGAGACCGACGCCCAAATGGCACTCTACCGCGAATACAAAGACGTCATGTCGCTCTTTAGCTACGCGGTAGAAACCGACCGACGCTTCTACCTGGCGAACCAGGTGGACGTCACCCCGCACGTGCAGGACGGCACCCTCTACTTTGAGGTGAGCATGAGCGACGTGTGGGTGTGGGATGTATTCCGCTCCAACCGCTTTGTGAAGAAGGTGCACGCCTACTCGGTGCGTGATGTGAACGTGGAGGAGCGTCTGCCCAACCAGGAGTTCACCGTGCCGGAAATGCCGGACTTTAACGCCTAGCTCACGCCTGATTTACCGCCTTGCCGGGGGTAAGCACGGGTAGGCGCGCCGGTGCCGGGTGATTGGAATGCGGCGGGACTGAGTGATGAAAGTGCGCGCAGAACCAGGCGGCGAACCTGCGCGAATATGACGCGTCGATTCGACACCCGAGCGGTGTTTTTGAAAAATATACCCCAAAATTTCAAATAACCGACTGTGGATAACCTCTAATTCCTTCTGGGAGCCGAGGTTATCCACAGTTTTTCGTTAACCGCATTCGGGCACGCGCGCGGCGGGCACAGTAGAAGCACTACCGCTATCTACCGGGGGAGAGACCCATGACAACAGCCCGAATAACAGCCCGCGCCGCAACCCGAAGCGCACCCAACAGACCCCTGCTCCAGAGCACCCAGCCTCCGCGAACCCAGCTCCAGCGAACCCCGCCTCGCGCCCACAGCGTCGGCAGGTGGGGCGAGGAGCTGACCGCCCGCATCCTGGAAGCGAACGGCTACCGCATTCTGGAGAGGAATTGGCGACCGCCCGCCGGGCTGGAACACGAACAGATCCGCGGCGAGCTCGACCTGATCGCCATTGACCCCGAGGACGAACTGGTTTTCGTTGAGGTCAAGACCCGCAGCAGCGAAGACTTTGGGCACCCGTTCGCGTCCATTGACCGCGATAAGGCGCGTCGCACGCGCTCGCTGGCGATTCTCTGGTGCCGCCTGCGCAAGAACCTGGATTTTCCGCGCTTTCGCATTGACGCAATTGCGGTGACCGGAACCTGCGAAACCTTCACCTTCGAGCATCTGAAGGCGGTGGCGTAATGGGATTCGCACGCACCTATTCCGTGGCGCTGGTTGGCTTGCGCGGGCATATTGTTGACGTCGAGGCTGACATCTCGCAGGGCCTACCCGGCTTCGTGCTGCTGGGACTGCCCGATACCGCCCTCAACGAATCTAAAGAGCGTGTGCGCTCCGCGGCGAAGAACACCGGCATCACCCTCACTCAGCACCGGCTCACCGTGAACCTGACCCCCGCGACCCTACCCAAGCGCGGCTCGGCGTTCGACCTTGCCATTGTGGTTGCGGCGTTGCAGGCGGAGAAGAAACTGCATCCCAGCGGCGATAGCGTCTTCCTGGGCGAGCTGGGACTGGACGGAACGCTACGTCCCGTGCCGGGCATCCTGCCCGCGGTCAAAGCAGCCGTGGATGCCGGTCACCACCGCGTGATTGTGCCCGCCGAAAACGCTGAGGAGGCGGCGCTCATTCCCGGCGCGCAGGTGAGCGGTTTCCGCTGCCTGGCGGAGGTCTTTGCCGCTCTCGGCGCTGAGAGTCAGAAGCTGACCTACCCGCCCGCCCCGCAGACGGAGGCGAGCGCCCCGGCGGTGAAACCGGCTGAAATTCCCTCGGATATGAGCGATGTTGCCGGTCAGTCGCAGGGTCGTTTCGCCCTGGAAATTGCCGCCGCGGGTGGCCACCACATGCTGCTGACCGGCCCGCCCGGTTCGGGTAAAACCATGCTGGCGGAGCGCCTGCCGAGCATCCTGCCGACCCTCGACAACGATGCCGCGATGGAGGTGACCGCGATCCGTTCCCTCTGCTCGGCGGGGGAGCACCTGAGCGAGCTGGTGCGTCAGCCGCCGTTTGAGGCGCCGCATCATAGCGCCTCCGCGCCGGCGATTCTGGGCGGCGGCAGCGGCATTCCCCGCCCGGGCTGTGTGTCTAAAGCGCACCGCGGCGTGCTCTTTCTGGACGAGGCGCCGGAGTTCAAACGCACGGTGCTTGATTCGCTCCGTCAGCCCCTGGAGTCGGGGACCGTGACCCTGGACCGTTCGAGCGCGTCGGCGACATACCCGGCGCGGTTTCAACTGATCCTGGCGGCAAACCCGTGCCCCTGCGGCATGAACGTGGGTACCGGTACGGAATGTACGTGTGCTCCGCGTGAGCGTCGCGCCTATTTTGGGCGGCTGTCCGGCCCGCTGGTGGACCGCATTGACGTGAATGTGACGGTTCCGAAGGTGTCCTCCACGGAGCTTGCGGGCGGTCAGGTGAATGAGAGTTCGGCGCAGATTCGCGAGCGCGTCATGGCGGCGCGGCAGGCTCAGCGGGAGCGCCTGGAGCCGTACGGGTTGAAGACGAATGCGGAGATGAACGGCAAGATTCTGCGTGGCCCGCTGCGTTTGGATGCGAAGCTCACCGGCGAGCTGAACGCCGCCGTGGACCGCGGAACGCTGACGGCGCGCGGCTACGACCGAGTGTTGCGTATCGCCTGGACCCTCGCCGATTTGGAGGGCGCCGCCTACCCGAGCCGGGAGCACCTGGATGTGGCGCTTTTTCTGCGGCAGCAGGGGCAGCTGACATAGCGTGCCGGTTTATAGAAGGAATCACTCACGAGAGGAGAAGAACATCATGGGTGAGAAGAAGCTCAGAAAACGAGCTGAAGAGGCCGAATTGAAAGAAAATGGGCTGAGAGAAACAGCGCCGGAAGAGCATGTGCCGGAAGAGCGCGCGGCGGAGGATTTTGTTCAGGAGGAACTGCAGATTCGCCTGCCAGGCCGCACCCTGGATGCGCACGCCCTGGTGCGTGAGAGGGTGGCGCATATTCTGTCGCTGGGGCAGGAACCCTCGCCGAGCCCCTATAATGCGGCGCGGTTGCCGGGGTTCCTCGCTTCCTACCTGAACCCGGTGTACTTAGAAGAGATGAGCCGGGAAGAACAGCCGAGGGAGGAACAGCCGGGGGAGGAGCTACAGGGTGAGCACCCCGACCCCGCGGCGGGCACATCCTCCAGCAGTTCTGACCCCGCACCCCTGTTCAATCCCGCCCTCAGCGCGGAGCAGCTTGAGGCGGCGTGCCGCGAGTACATCCGCTGCTGCACCGCCCAGCTGATGCGCTACGCCGAACCCGCAGATGAGCTCGTGGTCGAATCCCTCACCACCCTGGGAGCGCCGCTGACCCTGCACTACCTGCTGACCGGGCACATCCCGGATGAGCACACCTGGGAGCACGGCGAACCGGATACGCAGCTCAGCGATTTTCTGCACTCGGTGGGTGCGCCCGCGGCGGGGGAGTCCGCCCTGTTTTCCAGTGCGAATGGCTACTACACGCCGGGTGAGCATCAGATGAGCCGCGATAAGTTCAGCAAGGGGCTCGCAACCCGCCGCCTGCGCTGGAACCGCCGCATGGAACGCACCCTGAACGCGGAGGCGCACATGGCGGCAACCTGCGGGGCGTGGCTGGTCACTCCCGCCGATCCGCTGTGGCCGCCGCAGCTGAACGATTTGGGGCCTGCTCGACCGTACGGGCTGTGGTGCCGAGGCGATTCGCGGCACCTGCTGGATGTGGCGTCTGCCCCGAGCGTGGCGCTGGTCGGTTCGCGTGACCCGAGCATCTACGGTACGGAGGCGACGACCCACCTTGCCGCCGAGCTGGCGCGCCGCGGGTACACGGTGATTTCTGGCGGTGCGATGGGCATTGATATTGCGGCGCATCGGGCGGCGCTGACCCAGCAGGGCAGCGACCTGCCGACCATCGCCTTCATGGCGGGCGGGCTGGATCGGCTGTACCCGGCGCAGAACTCGGATGCGCTGAACATGATCGTTGACCGCGGGCTCATCATGAGCGAGGTGAGCGTGGGCAACACCCCCACACGTTGGCGTTTTCTGGAGCGTAACCGCCTGATTGCGGCGTTAGCGCGGCACACCATTGTGGTGGAGGCGCGCTGGCGTTCCGGTGCCCTGAATACGGCTCGTCACGCGATGGAGATTGGGCGTACCCTCTGGGCGGTTCCGGGGCAGATTAATTCGCCGAACTCGGTGGGCACGAACCGTCTGTTGCGCGATGGACTAGCGCAAACACTCACCGAGGCCGCGGACATCCTCGAGTACGATGCCGCCGCAGGGTTTGAGCTGGGCACCGAGCACGAGAGTGAGTGGGATCAGGCTGCCTCCTCCAGCGCGCTGGATGAGCTGACCGAGCGGCAGGGTAGAGTCTGGGACGACTTGAGCCCGCGCTCCTACCGCGGCGTGGACGAGATTGCCGCAGCCCTTGGGTTGAGCGCTCGCGACGTGATGGCTGACCTGTTCCACCTGGGTCGTTGCGGTCTGGCGGAGAGCAGCGGAACAAGCTGGAGAAAGGTCCGCCCGGCTGTCGCGGCGTAGAAGAGCCCCGGCTGAAAACCCCGGCTGAACGCCCGTAGTGAACACCCAGGCAGTAGCGGGAGCGAGGGTCGGTCATGACGGGGCGGCCGGTCATAACAAGGCAGCACGTAGAAAGCGTGGAACCTCTCTACAATTGGGGGTAGGCTTGCGCGCACTGGTATGGAGCCTACCCCTGACGCCGCATCATCGATAGGCGCATCGAGAACACACGAAAGGAGGGACGCATGACCCCCACCCGCCAGCACGAAAACCCAGCTGAAAGCCGGGAAGAATACCGGGACGAGACTCCCTCCACGACCCTGCCGGTGACCTACACCCGCACGCTTGCGCCGGAGCAAGTAGAGAGCTCTGCTCTACCCGATTCTGCACTGGGTGTTTCCGGCGAGGTGTTCCGCCCCGTCCTGGACCGTTTTGAGCGTTTTTTGCGCTATGAGAAGCACCGTTCCGAAGAGACGATCCGTTCGTATATCTCCGATTTGGAGGGCTTCTTCGGTTACATGGCTCGCCGCGGCGTGCGGCATCTGGACAGCATTGATGCGTCCCTGATTCGTGAGTGGTTGGGTTCGTTGCATCTGCGGCAGGCGGCTCGTTCTACGGTGGCGCGCCGTGGTTCGACCCTCCGTACGTTCTTCACCTGGGCTCAGGAGGAGGAGCTGGTGCACGCTAACCCGACCCGCGGTATGCGCACCCCCAAGCGGGAGAATCACCTGCCGCCGGTGCTGAGCCGTGAGCAGATGAACCAGCTGCTGACTACCCTGCAGGAGCGTCGGGCGCAGGATCCTCGGGATGCGCGCCTGTTGCGCCTGGAAGCCGTGGTTGAGGTTCTGTACGCTTCGGGCATGCGTATTTCTGAGCTGACCGGCCTGGATTTGCAGAGCGTGGACCGGGCGAATAAGACGGTGCGCGTGCTGGGTAAGGGCAATAAGGAGCGCGTGGTGCCGCTGGGTACCCCGGCGCTTAAGGCGTTGAATCGTTGGGTGTCCTATGGTCGTCCGCAGTGGATTCCGGAGGGTGCGCAGGGCGTGACGGCGCTGTTTATTGGCCCTCGGGGCGGGCGTGCGAATACCCGCCAGATTCGTGAGGACCTGACCCGCCTGCTGCGCACGGTGGAGAACACTCAGGCGTCGGGCGCGCACGTTTTGCGTCATTCGGCGGCGACTCACCTGGTCGATGGTGGCGCCGATATCCGTTCGGTGCAGGAGCTTCTGGGGCATTCGTCGTTGGCGACCACGCAGATTTACACGCACGTGTCGATGAAGCGTCTGGCGGAGACGTACGCGCGGGCGCATCCGCGAGCATAGGGTGGCAACCCGAAAGTTAGCTGTCTCTCTATTTGAACCTTGCCCGTTCGGGTTGTACGAATGGACGAGTTCAATCTAAGCTATACACTGTTCAACCTCTGTCTAGGCTCCCAGCGCAGCCCAAAGTTTCTGCACAGTGATGTTTATACAGGGCGGCTGAACAAGGTAGCATAGGTAACAGACTAACCGTGGTCTCCGTCTCTATAATGGCACCGCGTACGAGTACTAAAAACCAGAAAGGTCGCACCGCATGCGCGCACTCGTTTGCCCCGGACAGGGCTCCCAGAAGAAGGGCTTCCTGAGCCCCTGGCTCGAGATTGAAGGTGTGCGTGAGCACCTGGAACGACTCTCCGAAGCGGCAGGCATCGACCTGATTCACTACGGCACCGAAGCCGAAGAAGAAACCATCAAGGACACCGCAATCGCCCAGCCCCTCATCGTGGCTGCAGGCATCGTCACCGGTCGCCTCGCACTGCGCGAACTCGACGGTGAAGAACTCATCTTCGCGGGCCACTCCGTTGGCGAAATCACCGCAGCAGCCCTCGCGGGCGTACTCAGCGACGAAGACGCAATGCGTTTCGTGCGCGTGCGCGCCAACGGCATGGCGGAGGCGGCAGCCGCCTCCCCGACCGGCATGGCAGCAGTACTCGGCGGCGTTGAAGAAAACGTCCGCGAAGCCATCGACGCAGCAGGCCTCGTCGCAGCAAACTCCAACGGCGGCGGCCAGATCGTAGCCGCAGGCCCCATCCCCGCCATCGAGGCATTCGCCGCGAACCCGCCCGCACGCGCTCGCGTCATTCCCCTGAAGGTCGCTGGCGCATTCCACACCGAGGCAATGGCACCCGCCGTGCCCGCCCTGGAAGAGTTCGCCGCATCCCTGCAGGTCTCCGACCCGACCTCCGCACTGCTGACCAACCGCGACGGTTCCGCCGTGGCATCCGGTGAAGAGTTCGTCAAGACCCTCGTCTCCCAGGTCACCAGCCCCGTCCGCTGGGACCTGTGCATGGCAACCCTGCTCGAGCGTGAGGTCGCCGGCATTATCGAGGTCGCTCCCGCAGGCACCCTGGTCGGCCTGGCAAAGCGCGCGATGCGCGGCGTGCCCGGCACCTCCATCAACACTCCCGAGGACCTCGCCTCGCTGAAGGGTTAAACGCCGGGGGAGAGCACCCCGCCCTCCCCGCACTGGGAACCCTTCACACTAGACATGCACTTTAGACCTGCAAGGCACACAGTGTCTTGCGAGCATCAGCACTAAGGATTGAATACGTGACTACCCTCAAGCAGTACGAAATCAACCGCTACTCCCGCATCCTCGGTTACGGCGCAGCCCGCGGCGAGGTCATCGTCCCCAACGATGACATCGTTGAGGCAATCGACTCCTCCGACGAGTGGATTAAACAGCGTACCGGCATCGCAACCCGCCACCGCGCCAGCGAAAACCAGTCGGTAGCCGACCTCGCCATCGACGCCGCTAAGGACGCTCTCGAAGCATCCGGTGTAACCGGTGAGGACATTGAGGCGGTCATCATTTCGACCATCTCGCACCCCTACGCAACCCCCTCCCTGGCAACCCTGGTCACCGACGCAATCGGCTCCAAGTGCCCCGCATACGACATCTCCGCAGCGTGTGCAGGTTTCTGCTACGGCATCGCCCAGGCAGACGCCCTCGTCCGTGCCGGTACCGCAAAGCACGTGCTGGTCATCGGCGTTGAGAAGCTCTCGGACTTCATCGACAACACCGAACGCACCATCTCCTTCCTGCTCGGCGACGGCGCAGGGGCAGCAGTCGTAGGCGTCTCCGACGAACCCGGCATCGCCCCGACCGTATGGGGTTCGGACGGCTCCCGCTGGGGCACCGTCGGCATGACCCACTCCCTGCTGGACATCCGCAACCGCGACTTCGCCGCAAACCCCGTCGAAGAAGGCGAAAAGATCTGGCCCACCCTGCGTCAGGACGGCCCCTCCGTCTTCCGATGGGCAGTGTGGGAAATGGCGAAGGTCGCCAAGCAGGCACTCGAAACCGCCGGCATCACCCCCGACGAGCTCGGCGCGCTCATCCCGCACCAGGCAAATGCCCGCATCATTGACCAGATGGTCAAGACCCTCAAGCTTCCCGACACGGTGGCAGTGGCACGCGACATCGTCGATGCTGGTAACACCTCCGCCGCATCGGTCCCCCTCGCCGCGCACCGCCTGCTCAAGGAGAACCCGGAACTCTCCGGCAAGTTCGCCCTGCAGATTGGCTTCGGCGCTGGCCTGGCATTCGCAGCTCAGGTAGTCGTCCTTCCCTAAGGAAACCACCAGAGCCCGATGCTCACCGCCCCTCACGACCGGCACAGCGCCGGTCTGCGAGAAAGAAAAGAAAGCGGGAAAGCATCCCCACAAACTCCGAGTTGACGCATGCGTACACCACGCAGACACGATAAACTCGGTAATGCACGCGTACCCCCACCCGGCGGGTGCGATGACCATCGAAAAAACAAAGGAGCCCCTGAATGGCTAACAAGGAAGAGATCCTCGCAGGTCTGGCAGAGATCGTTAACGAAGAGACCGGCGTTGAGGTTGAGGACGTTCAGCTGGACAAGTCCTTCACCGAGGACCTGGACATCGACTCCATCTCGATGATGACCATCGTCGTGAACGCTGAGGAGAAGTTCGAGGTGACCATCCCGGACGAAGAGGTCCAGAACCTCAAGACCGTTGGCGACGCAGTCGAGTTCATCGCGAACGCTGCCTAAGCTATAACCAATAACGAGGCGGCGCGGGCTCTCACCGGCCCGCGCCGCATCGCTATTCACTCAGCTTTCAATCCAACACACCCCGGGAACACACAGCGGAATCCACAGTGCGGACCCCGCACGGAACACGCAGTGCGGAATACGCAGCGCGCAACGACAGCGCCTCTACCGCCTGAAAACGTGCACCGCTTACCCCCGGGCCCTACAGGTTTTTATCCACACACCACCGGATAAACCACCAAATCGACCACCGAAGAGAAAGTGCCACAATGTCTCGAAAAGTGCTGGTGACCGGCCTCGGCGCGACCACCCCCATTGGCGGCGACGTCCCCACCACCTGGGAAAACGCAACCAAGGGCGTATCTGGTGTATCCACCCTCGACCACCCCTGGGTCAAGGAATACGACCTGCCCGTATACATTGCAGGCCAGCTCGCTGTGCCCGCCCTCGAATCCGGCCGCCTCACCAAGGTAGAAGCAAAGCGCCTGGATCCCTCGGGCCAGCTCGCCCTCATCGCCGCACGCGAAGCATGGGAAGACGCAGGATTCTCCGGCCCCGACGCCGAATCCGCAGAAGAAGTCGACCCCGAACGCACCGGCGTAGCCTTCGGCACCGGTATCGGCGGCGTGTGGACCCTTCTCGACGCATGGGACACCCTCCGCGAAAAGGGCCCCCGCCGCGTCCTCCCTATGACCGTTCCCATGCTCATGCCCAACGGCAACGCAGCAGCCGTCTCCATGAACCTCAAGGCACGCGCCGCAGCACAGACCGTCGTCTCCGCATGCGCATCCTCCACCGAAGCCATGCAGCTCGGTGCTGAAATGATTCGCAGCGGCAAGGCAGACGTCGTCATCGTCGGCGGCGCCGAAGCAGCAATCCACCCCCTGCCCATGGCAGCATTCGCCAAGATGCAGGCACTCTCCTCCCGCAACGATGAACCCGAAAAGGCATCCCGCCCCTACGACGTCGACCGCGACGGCTTCGTCATGGGTGAAGGCGCAGCAGCACTCATCCTCGAATCCGAAGAGCACGCCAAGGCACGCGGCGCACGCGTCTACGCGGAACTGGCAGGCACCGGCGTCTCCGCCGACTCCTACCACATCACCGCACCGGACCCCGCAGCACTTGGCGCAACCCGCGCACTGCGCGAAGCCCTCGAAGACGGTAACATCGACCCGAAGACCGTCGTGCACATCAACGCGCACGCCACCAGCACCCCTGCCGGTGACCTGCCCGAAGCAACCGCAATGCACGAAACCTTCGGCGAGCACACCAAGAACATTGCCGTCTCCGCAACCAAGTCCATGACCGGCCACCTGCTCGGCGGCGCGGGCGCCCTCGAAGCTGTGCTGACTGTACTGGCTCTGCACCACCGCACCGCACCCTGCACCATCAACCTGGACAACAAGGACCCCCAGATTGACCTGGACGTGGTGACCGACGCACGCGAGCTGCCCGCCGGCGAAATTGTGGCACTGTCGAACTCCTTCGGTTTCGGCGGTCACAACGCAGTTGTAGCATTCCGCTCCGTAGAGGACTAATCCCTCAGGGCTTCTAGCCTTATATAGATATAACGCTCCCTCAACTACCGTGTGTAGCTGGGGGAGCGTTACGTTTTCTGAATGCGTTTACGAGAGAGTGGCATACCGGACGCCGCTCGCGGGGGAGTGTGGCTTCCGTGGGTTAGTTGTTTGGAGAGGTTGTACCGGTTCACGCTCGCGGGGGAGTGCCCCCTCTTCAGCGCCTGGGGGCGCTTCGAGGACGGAGCCCCCGCCTCGCGTGTCCGGTACGCCCTCTAGGTCGCCTACCCCTCGGTGGGGTTTATATAGGGGTTGGTCTGTGGTTGGGATTCAGAGGTAACGCGCCAATCCCTTGGGGTAGGGAATATGGGTGGCTTGGTGCGGGGTTTCCTTCTCAGGCTAGCTTGCCTCAGTCTGGGGTGCCCCTGTTTTAGATGTTAAAAACGGGTGGCGTATTCGCTCCGGCACTGCGAATACGCCACCCAAACACACCACACTCCACAAGACAATGCAGAGCGCGCGGGATCAACCATCCCGCAAGGTTCCCGTAACCCCCATCGCGCACCACGGTAGGCGACGACAAAAGAACGGGAGCTTATGACCGTTCGATACGCACAACGCCCCCTGTATAGGTGTACAAAGGCGCATGCTACGCGTTCTTCCGGAAGTTTATTCGGAAGAGTTCCCACGCCGGTTCCGTTGAGAAAACAATTCGGTGTGGTTGCCTCCCGATGGTGAAGCACCTCAGCATCGTGTGCCGCATAAACCGCGCAGTTTAGTGCGCGCAGATGCTGCGTCGAAAACTATCCAAAGAATGCAGTCCACGGAGTAGTCTTCCAGCTTCAAATGGCAGAAGCTTAAGGGTTTGATGTGAGTGCTCGGTTGGTCCGAATCATGTCGCTCTCAACGGAACCGGTTTATCGGTGATGGGAGCTCCTGTAGATAAGAATAACCTTAAATCACCCCTGGAGTAAACCTTAAACCAATAATTTAACCTTATTGTTATAATTCCTTGTCATGAAGGTATTGACGGGTGTTCAATGTGTTCTGGGTAACCCCTCAGAAGGTCCTCATAACTCTTTGGTCTGTTTGGTGCTCTCCACCGTTATGAAACCGTGATAAATCATCCCCGAAAACTTGAAGAATCGGGTTCCAAAACGGTCCCGCAAGTGACTGCCGCGAGGGCTTGTTGAGAGGGTCTTGAAGACGCGCTGAGAGTACAGTCATAAAACGTCATCTTGTCACGGAAGTTATCCCAGAGAAAACAAATTAAAACCCCGGCATGCGCTGTGGCATAATCAGTATCAACATCGTGCTCCGGGGTCGGTGAAATTCCGAACCGGCGGTCACAGCCCGCGAACCGCTCTCGCAGGCAGGTGAAACTCACATGATTCCACGCCCCACAGTCGGGGATAAGAATCCGCTGGAGGCACCCGCCCGCAAGAGAGGCCGAACCGGTGAAAATCCGGTGCCGACAGTACAGTCTGGATGGAAGGTAGCACGAGCAGAAAAAGGCAGGAGCGCACTCCGCCGCACCTCCCGAAAACCGGGATAGCATGCAGGGTGCACTGACGCGGTTGCTTGAGAAAACTGTTGCTCGAAAAAGCTGTTACTCGAGAGCACAGCGGTTTTCTGAGAGACAGCTTTCTGTGAGACAGGGGAGAGGCACCTTTCGTAGGTGCCGGTACGTTATTCCCCTCGACCGCAGCCGGCTGGTGCCAGCCACGGTTTTCAGCTACGGTTAGCTGATTCGCCGCTCCCGCCTCACCACGGATACCGGGCACCCATAAATCGGGCACTCCATAAGATGCCCGCGGTAGCCGCCCTTTCTGTTCCTCTCCCCGGAGCCGCCGCAGATGCGCACCCAGCGCATCCGACACACGGTCCAACTCAGAGAGGAAAGAAACAATGGACATCTTGCGGTGGCTCTTCGACGCACAAATTCACGTGGGGGACCAGTCCCTCCTCGTGCGCGAAGTTCTCGGAAACGCATTCGGCCTGGCATCGGCGCTCGGCGGAATGCGACGCAAAGTATGGGCGTGGCCTGTCGGCATTCTCGGCAACCTGCTGCTCCTCACCGTCTTCCTGGGCGCCCTCGTCGGCAGCCCGCACCCCGTCACCATGCTCGGCCAGGCAGGCCGCCAGATCATGTTTATTGCAGTGTCCATCTGGGGCTGGCATCGTTGGCGTGCCACCCGCGCAGCCGGTGGTGACGCCTCCGAAGGTGCCGCAGTGATCCCCAAGTGGGCTACCAACACCGAACGCGCAGGCCTGGTTGTCGCCATGGTCGCGGGCACCCTGCTGCTCACCCCCATCTTCCGCGCCCTCGGCTCCTACGAACCCGTCTGGTCCGACGCCTGGATCTTCACCGGCTCGCTGCTTGCCACCTACGGCATGGCGCGCGGCTGGGTTGAATTCTGGCTCATTTGGGTTGCCGTCGACCTGGTCGGCGTGCCGCTGCTGTGGAGCGCAGGCTACTACGCGACCTCCTTCATGTACGTGTTCTACGGATGCTTCACCCTGGTTGGTTTCTTCGTCTGGTGGCGCACCCGCAACCTGGAGGCGCAGAAGACTCGGGTGCAGACCCAGTTCCCCGACGTGACCGTTGAGGTAACCGATGTGAAGAAGGGCCGTGCATAAATGTCGCAGAACCCCTCGCTGCAGGTGCTGGTGAGCGCGCACCTGCCCGTAACCATCGCCCCGAGCGTATCTTCGCCGCGCAACGATGTGGACTACTCCGCCGCGGAGTACGGTCACCTCGCCGGGCTACCCGCCGCACGCACCCTCCAGCTGCCCGGCCCCGAGCAAGAGCTCAGCCACGCAGAGGCCATGACCCTGGCACTGCAGGCGGCACGCCAGGGTATCCGCGGTGCGAACCCCCTCGTCGGCGCCGTCATCACTGACGCGCACGGGCACCTGCTACATGTGGGCTACCACCGAGGCGCAGGCACCCCGCATGCCGAAGCCGACGCGCTCGCCGCCGCCCGAGCCGCGGGAACCGACCTCACCGGCGCCCGCATGTACGTGAGCCTTGAGCCCTGCAACCACACCGGACGCACCGGCCCCTGCTCCCACGCCGTCGCCGAGGCGGGCATCAGCGAACTCTACTACGCCTACAGCGACGACACCGAAAACGCAGCCGGAGGCGCCGCCTACCTGCGCTCCCAGGGCGTCACCGTGCACGCCATGGAGGAGTTCGCGAACGCATCCTACCAGCTGAATGAGCGCTGGTTCATTGCCGCCGCCGAACGCCGCCCCTTCATTACCGCAAAGAGCGCCTCCACCCTGGACGGGTTCATTGCGGCTGCTGATGGCACGAGCAAGTGGATTACCGGCCCCGCCGCGCGCGTTGACGGGCACCTGATTCGTCACCGCGCCGACGCCGTCATGATCGGCACCCGAACCACCCTCATGGACGACCCGACCCTGGACGCGCGCGACGCCAACGGGGAACGCTTCGAGAAGCAGCCGCTGCGCGTGGTCATGGGCAAAACCGAGATTACCGAGAACTACCGCGTGCGCGGCCTCAACCCGCCCGAAGGCGTGGAGGCGGACCCGCAGAACTTCCTACAGGTCTTCACCCACGACCCGCGTGAACTGCTCGACGAACTGTACGCCCGCGGGGTGCGGCACCTCATGATTGAGGGCGGCCCCGGCATGGTCGGCCTCTTCGCCGGTGAAGACCTCATCGACGAGATGGTCTGGTACCGCGCCCCCATGATCATGGGGCAGGGCAAGAGTGCCGTGTACCGTCTGCTCGTGGACACCCTCGCGCAGGCGCCGCGCCTGCAACTGGACGACCTGGGCATGTTCCCGGCGGTGCGCGTGCTCGGCAATGACACCGCAACGCACCTGGTGCCGGCACCTCGCGGAACGGCGCAGGAACCGGGTGAGCGGCGTACCCTGCCGAAGCTGGACGCCTGCCACGCGCCCGAACCGAGATTAGATTAGCCGAGGCTGGACTAGTCGCGGCTGAACTAGCATCCGCCTGGGTTGAGCGCGGGCGGGGGAGTAGTACCTCAAGGAACCCCCGCCGGCGCCCGGCTAGTTTGTGCCGGCTGGTTCGTATGCTGGCACAAAAGCTCCCCGTCACGGGGAATATTCGAAAAATACGTATAGTTATACCGACGAACAAACCATCGCCGCCCGTCGCCCTCAACGACGACGCCCCGGCGGACACGGCGAGAAAAGGAAAGCACACATGTTTACCGGAATCATTGGCGCCCTCGGCACCGTAGAATCCATCACCCCCATCGAAGGTAGCGACGCAGCCTACCTGACCCTCAACGCCGGAGACATCGTCGCCGACCTCGAACACGGCGGATCCCTCGCCGTCAACGGTGTATGCCTCACCGCTATCGACCTCGACCAGCTGCAGCCCGGCCAGTTCCGCGCCTACGCGATGGGTGAGACTCTGCGCCGTACCAACCTCGGCAACCTGAACCCCGGCGACACCGTCAACCTGGAGCGCTGCCTGCCCGCCGGTGGCCGCCTCGACGGTCACGTCGTGCAGGGCCACGTGGATGCGGTCGGTACCCTCGCATCCGTCACCGCGCACGAGGCGTGGAGCACCCTGCGTTTCAACCTGCCCACCGAACTGGCACCCCTGCTCGCTGAGAAGGGCTCCATCGCTGTTTCTGGCGTGTCCCTGACCGTCACCGCCGTTTCTGAGCCCGGCGAAACCCCCGCATGGTTCGAGGTCGGCCTGATTCCCGAAACCCTGAAGGCAACCAACCTCGGTGCGCTCAAGGTTGGCGACAGCGTGAACCTTGAGACCGATGCGCTCGCTAAGTACGTGCAGCGTCTGACCGCGTTCGCAGGCGTGCCCCAGGCTGACTCTGCACACTCCGGTGAGCAGGTTGCGCCGCGTCGCGCCGACGCTGCAAGCGTCCTTGATAGCGTGCAGACCGCAGTGGACGCTATCGCAGCAGGTCGCGCCGTGGTCGTCGTTGACGATGAAGACCGAGAAAACGAAGGCGATATCATCTTCGCCGCCGAGCACGCAACCCCCGAGCTGATGGGCTTCATGATCCGCTACACCTCCGGCGTGGTCTGCGCACCCCTGAGCAACAAGCGTGCCGACGAGATGAACCTGCCGCCCATGGTCACCAACAACGAGGACCCCAAGGGCACCGCCTACACCGTCTCCTGCGATGCGGCATCCGGTGTGAGCACCGGCATCTCCGCGGCAGACCGCGCACGCACCGTGCAGATTCTCGCGGACGCTTCCTCCACCCCGGCTGATATCACCCGCCCGGGCCACATCTTCCCGCTGCGCGCCGTTGACGGCGGCGTGGCGGAGCGCCCCGGCCACACCGAAGCCGCAGTGGAACTCTCCCTCGCGGCGGGCCTGTCCGGTGTGGGCGTTATCGCCGAGGTCGTGCACGACGACGGCTCCATGATGCGTTTTGACGCACTGCGCGCCTTCGCAACCGAGCACAACCTGCCCATGATCTCTATCGAAGACCTCATCAAGTACGTAGCTAAGGCGTAGGAGAACGCATGAGCGAAACCCCTAACACCCAGGCAACGCCAGGCACTCCCGCAGAGCTGAGCACCCCCGCGGCTGTCACCTTGGCAGAGCCGGGCACCCTGGTCGAGCCGGTTGAGGCGCAGGCTGAAGAGCTCAGCGCCGAATCCCTGCGCATCGCCTCCCAGCTCGCTGAAGGCTACCGAGTCAGCCCCCTCGACATGGTGCCCAACCCCAGCCCGCTGCTGGTCGAAAGCACCGAAGAGGTCGCCGTACCCACCCCGCAGGGTGTGTTCGGCCTGCGCGCCTGGCGATTCGCAGACGGTGCCGAGCACATCAGCGCCCGCGCCCTCGACCGTGACGGCACCCCCGTACCCACCGAGGACGGGGGAGCGCCCGCGGTGCGCATCCACTCCGAATGCGCCACCGGCGATATTTTCGGTTCATTCCGATGCGATTGCGGCCCCCAGCTGGAGAACGGCCTGCGCATCATTGGCCGCACCGGCGGGTACCTCATCTACGTGCGCAACCACGAAGGACGCGGCATCGGCTTGGTCAACAAGCTCCGCGCCTACGCGCTGCAGGATGCCGGGCTCGACACCCTCGACGCGAACCTGGCGCTCGGCCTGGACGGCGACATGCGCGACTACTCGCAGGCGGCACTGATCCTGCAGGAACTCGGTGTGAACGAGCTGAGGCTCGTGACCAACAACCCCGCCAAGCAGGAGGCGCTCGAAAGCCTCGGTCTGCAGGTCGCCGAACTCATCCCGGATGAAATTCCCGCCCGAGTTGAGAACGCTCACTACCTGCAGACCAAGCGTGAGCGCATGCGCCACGTGCTCAAAAGCGCGTAGCAGCACCCCTGCAAACTAAACTTTTCACAAACCCAGAACCCCACAAGGAGAACACAATGAGCGGCGTAGGCGCAGCAGACACCACCCTCAACCCCGAAGACTACAAGGGCTTCAAGCTCGCAATCGTAGCGGCAAGCTGGCACACCCAGGTCATGGACGGCCTCATCGACGGTGCACAGCGTGCAGCACGCGATGCAGGCATCGAGCCGACCCTCGTGCGCGTTCCCGGCACCTTCGAGCTGCCCGTCGCAGCAACCCGCCTCGCTGAGAAGTTCGACGCAATCGTCGCGCTCGGCGTGGTTATCCGTGGCGGCACCCCCCACTTCGACTACGTCTGCCAGGGCGCAACCAACGGCCTGACCGACGTGTCCGTGCTGACCGGCCGCCCCATCGGCTTCGGCGTGCTCACCTGCGATAACGAGCAGCAGGCACTCGACCGTGCAGGCCTGGAAGGCTCCAACGAAGACAAGGGCTACGAGGCAACCGCAGCGGCACTGCAGACCGCAGCAACCCTCAAGCAGTTCAGCAACTAACAGAGCTGAACGGTACGCGGCTCAGTTTCACGAAGAGAACTAAATGCTCTTCACCGTGGAACTGGGCCGCAGCACCGGTTAAACTGAAACAACCCGCGCGCAGGGCTTACCGGGCTTTAAAGGGCTTACCGGGCCTTATCAGGCATTATCGGGCGTCTATGGATCTGGCATGTATGCGCCAGAAAAATGCACGCCAGCACATACGGTAGAACCCTCATGCACCGGTAAAACCCCGCGCGGCAGCTAAGGGACACAGCGCACAGACGCGCTCCCAACCCAACACCAAGGAGTACAGCAATGCAGGATTTGGGCACCATCACCCCCAGCCTCGAAGAATTCCGCGCCCGCGCAGCCGGCACCCGCGTCATTCCCGTACACATCAAAATCCTCGCCGACTCACTCACCCCCATCGGCATCTACCGATCCCTCGTACTCCAAAACGACCAGGGTGAACCCGTCGAAGCAGCCCACGGCACCTTCCTGCTCGAATCTGCCAAAATCTCCGCAGAAGGCGAATCCGCAGCCTGGGACCGCTACTCCTTCATCGGCGCGTCCTCCCGCTCTACCCTCACCACCGTTGACGGCGCAGTCCACTGGCAGGGCCGCACCCCCGCCGGCGCACCCGTCGACGGCGACCCCGTAGAAGCCATCGCCAAGACCCTGCAGATGCTCTACACCGAACCCGACCCGACCCTGCCGCCGCTCACCTCCGGCCTGGTTGGCTACCTCGGCTGGGACGTTGTGCGCCACTGGGAGCACCTGCCCTTCCCGCCCGCCGATGACGTGAACCTGCCCGAATTCGCGCTCAACATGGTCTCCGACATGGCAATCCACGATAACAAGGACGGCACCGTCCTGCTCGTCGCCAACGCCATCAACTTCAACGGCACCAGCGAAAACGTTGACGGAGCCTACGAGGATGCCGTCGCGCGCCTGCACAGCATGCTCCGCCGCCTACAGCGCGGCGCCACCGCAACCACCTCCACTCTCTCCGGCGTGGCAGACGTTGACCGTAAGGTCCGCGAAGACGTCACCCTCACCTGGAGCGAACAGGGCTTCAAGGACGCCATCGACCGCTCCAAGAAGAACATCATCGACGGCGACGTCTTCCAGATCGTGCTCTCACGCCGATTCGAAGCCGAAACCAACGCCAAGGCACTCGACGTGTACCGTGTACTGCGCCAGTCCAACCCCTCGCCGTACATGTACCTCTTCAACTTTGAAGACAGCAACGGCACCCCCTTCCACATCGTCGGCTCCTCCCCGGAGGCGCTCGTCACCCTCAAGGACGGCATCGCCAGCACCCACCCCATCGCCGGTTCCCGCCCGCGCGGCGCAACCCGCGAAGAAGACCTCGCACTCGCCGAGGAACTGCTCGCCGACCAGAAGGAACGCTCCGAACACCTCATGCTCGTCGACCTGGCACGCAACGACCTCTCGCGCATCGCCAAGCCCGGCACCGTGTCCGTCGACCAGTTCATGATTATTGAGCGTTTCAGCCACATCATGCACATTTCCTCCGCCGTCAGCGCCGAACTCGACCCGCAGTTCAGCGCCTACGACGTGCTGCGCGTCGCCTTCCCGGCAGGCACCCTCTCCGGCGCGCCCAAGCCGCGCGCCATGCAGCTCATCGACGAATACGAACCCACCCGCCGCGGCGTCTACGGCGGCGTATGTGGCTACTTCGACTTCGCCGGCAACATGGACATGGCAATCGCCATCCGCACCGCCGTACTCAAGGAAGGCACCGCCTACGTACAGGCAGGTGCGGGCCTCGTCATGGACTCCAACCCGGACTCCGAAACCCTCGAAACCGTCAACAAGTCCGCCGCCCCGTTGCGCGCCGTGCTGACCGCCTCCGGCCTGGCACCCCTGGACGCAGACGCAGCCGTCAACGCCACCAAGTAACCCAAGGAGACACCATGAGCACCGTTCTCGACGAGATCATCGTCGGCGTCCGCGAAGACCTCGCCGCCCGCGTACAACAGGTTCCCCTCGAAGAAATGAAGAAGCGCGCCCTCGCAGCCGCCCCCGCCCGCGACGCGCTCGCCTCCCTACGCGGTGAAGTACCCGGCGGCGGCAACGGCACCACCGCACGCATTATTTCTGAGGTGAAGCGCTCCTCGCCCTCCAAGGGTGCCCTCGGTGAAATCCCGGACCCCGCTGCGCTTGCCGCACGCTACGAGGCAGGTGGCGCCGCAGCAATCTCCGTGCTCACCGAGCAGCGCCGATTCAACGGCTCCCTCGCCGACCTTGACGCAGTCCGCGCCGCCGTGAACATCCCCGTGCTGCGCAAGGACTTCACCGTCGACGAGTACCAGATTTGGGAGGCACGCGCACACGGCGCCGACCTGGTTCTGCTGATTGTCGCGGCACTTGACGAGCAGACCCTGCGCGAGTTCCTCGAACTCACCGAATCGCTCGGCATGAACGCCCTCGTTGAAACCCACACCCCCGAAGAAATCGAAGTCGCCCAGCGCATCGGCGCCAAAATCGTCGGCATCAACGTGCGCAACCTCAAGACCCTCGAAGTCAACAACGAGCACTACGCATCCCTCGCGGCGCACCTGCCCACCTCCGTCATCAAGGTCGCCGAATCCGGTGTCGCCAGCATTGAGGACGTGCGCGCCTACGCTGGTGCCGGTGCCGATGCTGTGCTCATCGGTGAAGCGCTGGTACGCTCCGGCGACCCCGAAGGTACCGTGCGTGAATTCTCCAAGGTGCCCGTGACCCGATAAGGGTTGCTAAGAGATGGCGTGCCGGACGCCGATCGCGGGGGAGTGAGGCTTCCGTGGGTTAGTTGT